>JAJXZO010000212.1 GCA_021780035.1 Pseudomonadota bacterium | reverse complement strand
GATCCGCTGCGTCTGGTGGAGCCGCTCGGCCTCCTCGCCGGCGACGAGGCTGCGGCGGCGGTTGCCGCGGGCCTCGCCCTGCCGCTGTGCGGCGGGCCGGCGGCATTCGCGCTCGCCCGGCTGTGGCCGGGAGGCGAAGTCGTGCGCGCAGGGACGCTGCCGGCCGAATGGCATGGCGCACTTTCCCGCCTCGCCTCGCCGCGCCCGGCCTGGGCGGGGCTTGCGCGGCAGCCGGCGGTGATGGGCATCCTCAACGTCACTCCCGACAGCTTCTCCGACGGCGGCCGGCATTTCGACCCGGCCCGCGCGGTGGAAGCCGGGCTCGCCATGGGGGAGGAGGGCGCGGCGCTGATCGACGTCGGCGGCGAGAGCACGCGGGTGGGTTCGCGCGCCGTGCCGCCCAGGGAGGAGATCGCGCGGGTGCTGCCGGTGGTGCGGGCACTCGCCGCCGCCGGCCTCACCGTTTCCGTCGATACCCGCAACGCCGCCACGATGGCGGCCTGCCTCGACGCCGGAGCGCGCATCATCAACGACGTCTCCGCCCTGGCCCACGATCCGGAGGCGGCCCGCGTGGTGGCCGGGGCGCGCTGCCCGGTGGTGCTGATGCACATGCGCGGCACGCCGCAGACCATGGCCGGGCTCGGCGGCTACGCCGATGTCGCGGCGGACGTGGCGGCCGAACTGGCCGGGCGGGTGGTGGCGGCGGAACGGGCGGGAGTGGCGCGCGAGGCGATGGCGCTCGATCCCGGCATCGGCTTCGCCAAGAACGCGGACGAGTCGGCGGCGCTGCTCGGCCGGCTCGCCACGCTGCTTTCCCTCGGCTTGCCCCTGGTGGTGGGTGTCTCGCGCAAGAGCTTCATCGGCGCGCTTGCCGGCGAGGGCGATCCCCTGGAACGGCTGCCCGGCTCGCTCGCCGCCGGGCTCGCCGCGGTGCTGCGGGGGGCGGCGGTGCTGCGCGTGCACGACGTCGCGGCGACCGTGCAGGCGCTGCGGGTGTGGCGGGCGCTGTGCGCCTAGAGTAAAGGGAAACCGTCCCTCGCCCCGAGGGCCGTTGCAGGATTGCCCAGCATGTCGCGTTCACGCCGCCTGTTCGGAACCGATGGCATCCGCGGCACGGCCAATTCCGAGCCGATGACCGCCGACATCGCGCTCCGGCTCGGCCAGGCGGCCGGGTTGTGGTTCACCCACGGCAATCACCGCCACCGGGTGCTGGTCGGCAAGGACACCAGGCTTTCCGGCTACATGATCGAGGCCGCGCTCACCGCCGGTTTCATCGGCGCCGGCATGAACGTGGTGCTGGTGGGGCCGCTGCCGACGCCCGCCATCGCCATGCTGACGCGAAGCCTGCGCGCCGACCTGGGCGTGATGATCTCGGCCAGCCACAACCCGTTCGAGGACAACGGCATCAAGCTGTTCGGGCCGGACGGCTACAAGCTTTTCGACGAGACCGAGGCCGGGATCGAGGCGCTGATGAACTCCGACCTCGGCGCCCGGCTGGTCGCTCCGGACCGGCTCGGCCGCGCCTCGCGCCTCACCGATGCCGCCGGACGCTACATCGAGGCGGCGAAGGGCAGCTTCCCGCGCGGCCGGCGGCTCGACGGCATGCGCATCGTTCTCGATTGCGCCAACGGCGCCGCCTACAAGGTGGCGCCCACGGTGCTGTGGGAACTCGGCGCCGAGGTGATCCCCATCGGCGTCGCCCCGGACGGCTTCAACATCAACCGGGGATGCGGCTCGACCCGACCGGAGGCGATGTGCGAGGCGGTGCGCGCGCACGGCGCCGCTCTCGGCCTCGCGCTCGACGGTGACGCCGACCGCCTGATCGTCGCCGACGAGCACGGCAGGCTGGTGGACGGCGACCAGATTCTCGCGCTGATCGCCGCCTCGTGGCAGCGGGCGGGACGGCTCAACGCCGGGGGCGTCGCCGCCACGGTGATGTCGAACCTCGGCCTGGCGCGATTCCTCGAAGGGCTGGCCATTCCGCTGCACCGCACCGCGGTGGGCGACCGCTACGTGATGGAGCGAATGCGCGAACAGGGCCTCAACCTCGGCGGAGAGCAGTCGGGGCACGTCATCCTCGCCGACTACGCCACCACCGGCGACGGGCTGCTGGCCGCGCTGCAACTACTCGCCGTGCTGATCGAGGACGGGCGGCCGTCGAGCGAGGTGGCGCATCTGTTCGAGCCGCTGCCGCAGGTGCTGCAGAACGTCCGCTACCAGGGCGCCTCGCCGCTCGAGCTCGAGGCGGTGCAGCGGGCGATCGCCGCGGCGGAGGCGGCGCTCGGGCCGGCCGGGCGGCTGTTGATCCGTCCCAGCGGCACCGAGCCGGTGGTCCGCGTCATGGCGGAAGGGGAGGACGAGGTGCTGGTAGGACGCGTGGTGGAGGAACTCGCCGGCACCATCGCCCAGGCGGCGGGGTGAAGCCGATGCGCGGGCGGGTTCTGGCTATCGGCGGCTCGGATTGCGGCGGCGGAGCCGGCGTGCAGGCGGACGTGAAGACCATCACCGCGCTCGACGGCTACGCGATGACCGCGATCACCGCCATCACCGTGCAGGATACGCGCGAGGTGTATGCCGTCGAGGCGCTGGAGCCGGCGCTGGTGGCGGCGCAGGTCGCCGCTGCCCTCGACGATATCGGCGCCGATGCCATCAAGATCGGCATGCTGGCCGAGGCGGCCATCGTCGAGGCGGTGGCCGAGGTGCTGGAGGCCAAGGCGGGAGGGGCCAAGATCGTCGTCGATCCGGTGATGGTGGCGAAGGGAGGCACTACTCTTTCCGGCAGCCGGGCCGTGCAGCGGCTCTGTGCGCGGCTGCTGCCGCTTGCCACCCTGCTTACCCCGAACGTGCCGGAGGCGGAGGCGCTGGGCGGCGCCGCCATCCTCGGCAGCGCTTCCGCGGTGGAGGCGGCGGAGCGCCTGCGCAGCTTCGGCGTGCAGGCGGTGCTGCTGAAGGGCGGCCACTTCGAGGAGCCGGAGGTGGTGGACACGCTGGTGAGCGACGATGGTATCTGGCGCTGGCGGGCGCCAAGAACCGCCAGCCGGCACCGGCACGGCACCGGCTGCACCCTGGCCAGTGCGGTGGCTACCGGACTTGCCCAGGGAATGCCGCTGCCGCGGGCGATCGCGCGCGCACACGCCTATGTGCAGGCGGCGATCGTCTCCGCTCCCGGCTTCGGTGCCGGGCACGGGCCGCTCAACCACGCCGTCACCCTCGACCCCGCCCGGCTGGCGGCGCTGGGCTGAGCAGCGCCACCAAAGTTTCACACGGTGGCCGCAACGCCGCCAAGGATTCACGGCTTATTGGCACGTCCGGGCGATGTTGCGCGCCAGGGCGGCGGTTCTCCGCCGTGTGGTACGCCTGCCCGAAAACCGGACGGAATGACGCCTCGACCCATCGGAAGCTTGACCGGAGGGCACCAATCGCGGAAACCGCTGCCCCTGTTGGCGTGCGGTTGCGAGTCGGTGGCAGTCTGCCCCGGTGCCAGGGGTGGAGCGGGCCGATTTCCGGCCGCACCCGCTTACAGGAAATGAACCCGTTGTCGTGACCAAGCCGCGCATCCTCACCGTCACCGTCAACCCCACCGTGGACATCGCCTGCACGGCGGCGCAGGTGCGCCCGATCCACAAGGTGCGCACCTTCGACGAGATGCAGGATCCGGGCGGCGGCGGCGTCAACGTCGCCCGCGTGGTGCACGAGCTTGGCGGCGACACGCTGGCGCTGGTGCTGGCGGGTGGCCTCGCCGGGCAGTTCCTCGAGGAGTTGCTGCGCGAGGAGGGCGTGCCCTGCCGGGCGCTGCGCATCGGCGGGCGCACGCGCATCAGCTACACGGTGCACGACCAGGCCACCCGGCACGAGTTCCGCTTCGTCGCCGCCGGGCCGCAGGTAGCGGAAACGGAATGGCAGGCGATGCTCGACGCCGTGGCGAACGAGGAGGGGGAGTGGATCGTCGCCAGCGGCAGCCTCGCCCCCGGCATGCCCGAGGATTTCTACGCCCGCATGGCCACGGCGGCGGCGGCGGCGGGGCGGAAGTTCGTGCTCGACACCTCCGGAGCGCCTCTCCGGGCGGCGCTCGGCAAGGGGCTGGCGCTGGTGAAGCCGAGCCTGGGCGAGTTCGAGGCACTGGTTGGCCGCAGGCTGAAGCGCGCCAACGAACTGGGGCAGGCGGCGCTCGAAATGGTGGAGCAGGGGACGACGGAGCGGGTGGTCATCACCCGTGGCCACTTGCCGGCGCTGCTTGCCACCGCCGAGGGCGTGCGGCAGCGGCCGGCGGCGGCGGTACACGCGCAAAGCGCCGTCGGCGCCGGCGACAGCTTCACCGGCGCCATGGTGCTGGCTCTCTCCCGCGGTTCCGACGATGACGACGCGTTCGCCTGGGGCATGGCCGGCGGCGGCGCCGCGGTGATGCATACCGGCACGGCCCGCCCGTCGCGCGCCGAGGTCGAGACGCTCTACGCTTTACATAAGAACGGCCGATGATGCATTGTTATGTCGATGAAACGGGGAGACCTGTGATGTCGATCCGCCGCGTGGGCGTGGTGGGCGCAGGCGTGATGGGGGCAGGCATCGCCACCGCCGTCGCCCGCGCCGGCGTGCCCGTGCTGCTGCTCGACCTGGTGAAGGACGTGGCGGTGCGCGCCGCGGCCGCCGCCCAGCCGGCGGCGCAGCCGCTGTGGCCGGAACCCGAGCAGGCGCCGATCACCCCTGGCGGCGCGCTCGCCGACCTGCCGCAGCTTGCCACCTGCGACTGGATCATCGAGGCGATCGTCGAACGGCCGAACGCCAAGCGCGATCTGCTTGGGCGGATCGACGCCGTGCGCAGCGCCGGTTCCGTGGTTTCCTCCAACACCGCGACACTCCGGCTTTCCGCCCTTACCCAGGGGCTGGGAGCGAAGCTCGCGGCCGATTTCCTCGTTACCCATTTCTTCAATCCGCCGACTCGGGCGCCGCTGATGGAAATGGTCGTCGGGCCGGCGACGCGGCCGGAGGCGGTGGAGGGCGTGCGCGCCTTCGCCACGGGGCGGCTCGGCAAGACGGTGCTCACCAGCGCCGACTCCCCGGGCTTCGTGGTCAACCGCCTGCGCACGCTGTGGTTCGTCGCCGGGCTCAGGCGCGCGCTCGACCTCGGGCTCTCCGTGGAGGAAGCGGACGCCGTTTGCGCCCGGCTGTTCGGCAGCCCGTACGGACGGGTCTTCGCCGCCATCGGCGCGTTCGGCATCGAACACGGCGAGGAACTGGCGCGGAGCCTTCTGGCCGCGCTGCCGGAAAACGACGCGCTGGTCACCCTCTACAACGGCGAGACGTCGCTCGCCCGCATGCTCGCCGGGCGCGGCGAGGCGAAGCGGCCGTCGCTCGGCTTCTACGCCACCGCCGAGGCGTTCGCGGGACCGGAGCGCGTGCTCGACTTCGACAGCGGCGCCTGGCGCGAGGCGCGGCCGGTGACGCTGGAGAGCCTGAACGGCGCGCCGGGAAACCTGCGCGCGCTGGTCGACTACCCGGATCGCGGCGGCCGCTACGCCCGCGCCCTGCTGCTCGACGTGCTTCCCTATGTGGCGACCCTGGTGCCCGACGTGGCCGACGGAGTGGATCTCGTCGACACTGCGGCGCGCCTCGGGCTCGGCTGGCAGTCCGGCCCGTTCGAAGTGGTGGACCGGCTTGGCCCGCGCTGGGTCGCCTCGGCGCTGGAAGCCGAGGGGCGGGACGTGCCCGACCTGCTCCGGCGCCTGGGCGAAGGCTCGTTCTACCGGGTACAGGATGGCAGGCCGCAGGCGTTCACCCCGGAGGGCGCTTTCCGTGATGTGGCGCACCCGGTGTGGGGCGTGCTGGAAGGCGCGGCGCTACCGCCGGCGGCAGCGGGCTTCGGCACCCGCATCGCCGCCGCCCGCGAGGACAACGCCAGCGACTGAGGGCGCCGGCGGCGCCTATTCGCGGTAGCCCGCCACCAACGTGGCGAGGCGGTCCATGGCGGCGTGCAGCAATGCCGGTTCCTTGGCGTAGCAGAGCCGCACCATCCGCTCGGCACCGCCGCCGAAGGCGGTGCCCGGCGCCATGCCGAGCCGCATCTTCTGCACGCCCTCGAGGCAGAAG
>JAJXZO010000086.1 GCA_021780035.1 Pseudomonadota bacterium | reverse complement strand
TCGACCTCGAGGGCTATGGCACCATTCCGCCGCTGTCCGACTCCCTTCCGGGCTACACCGCGCCGCTCAACTACTTCGGCGTCTTCATCCCGAAGGGCGTGCCGGTCAACGTCATCGCCACCATGGACCATCTGTGGAACACGGTGATCGCCACCAGCCCCGAGATGAAGAAGTACTGCGCGCAGCACGGCGCGCTGCTGGCGCCGGTGGCGGGCGAAGCGGCGCAGAAGGCCGCCTTCCCGGCGGTGCAGGCGAACGCCTGGATGCTCTACGACACCAAGCAGGCGAAAATCTCGCCGGCCACCGTGGGCATTCCCAAGCCATGAGCGACAGGGACCCGCGCGCGGCGGACGGTGTCGGCGCGGGTCCGCCCTACGAGCCGGCCGGACGCGCCGACATCCGCCAGGGGCTCGGGTGGTTCGCGCTCGGGGTGGTGGTGCTGGTGCTTTCGCTGAAGATGGCCCGCCTCGCCGACCAGGGCGTCCCGCCCTATGCGGCGCCCGGCCTGCTGCCCGGCCTGCTCGGCATCGCCATGATGGCCTTCGGCGGACAGGTGGCCCTGCGCGGGCGGCGGGCGTATCGGCGGCACCACGGCGGGCCGGCCGCCGGCGGCGAGCCGCAGGCGCCGCAACTGGCGGTGCGGCGGCTTCTGGCGGTGATGGCGCTCTGCGTCGTCTACGCCGTGGTGCTGATCGGCCACGGCCTGCCGTTCTGGCTGGCCTCGGCGCTGTTCGTCTCCACTTCCATCCTGTTGCTGCAGGCGCCGCAGCGCCGGGCCGCGGGGCGGCGGATCGACGCAAAGGCGCTGGCGTTCGCTGTCGGCATGGGCGTCGCCGCTGGGCTGATCGCCACACTCGTGTTCCAGACCTTCTTTCTCGTCCGACTTCCGTGAGGATTGCATGCTCGGCGGCCTTGGCGACCTCGGTCACGCCTATCTCGGCATTCTGAATCCGTTCTCGATCCTGCTCGGCCTCAGCGGCGCGCTGACCGGCATCCTGGTCGGCTGCCTGCCCGGACTGTCGGCGACGCTGTGCATCGCGCTCCTGACCACGCTGACGCTGAAGCTCGACGCCAACAACGCCATCCTGATCCTGGTGTGCTCCTACGTGGGCACGCTCTACGGCGGGTCGCGCTCGGCGATCCTGCTCAACATCCCCGGCACCGCGGCGAACGCCGCCTCCTGCGCCGACGGACATTCGCTTGCGCTGCGCGGCGAGGCGGGGCGCGCCATCGGCATCGCCACCTCGGGCGCCTTCACCGGCGTGCTGTTCGGGGTGCTGTGCCTGGCGACGCTGACGCCGGTGCTGGCCCACGTCGCCCTCGACTTCGGCTCCTACGAGTTCTTCTGGCTGGCGCTGTTCGGCGTGACGATGTCGGGACGCATCGTTGGCGACGACCCGGCGAAGGGCTGGCTGATGGGGCTGCTCGGCCTGTTGGTGGCGCAGATCGGCCAGGACGGGCTCTACGCGCACGACCGCTTCACCTTCGGTATCGAGGCGCTTTCCGGCGGCATTTCCCTGATCCCGGCCCTCATCGGCGCTTTCGGCTTCTCCGAGATCCTGACCACCCTCTCCAACCCGAACCTCGGCCGCATCATCGACCTGAAGGATTCGACGCTGCCGCGCTTCCGCGAGGTGGTGCGCTACTGGCGGACGGCGCTGCGCTCCGGCGCCGTCGGCGTGTTCACCGGCTGCATGCCGGGGATCGGCGAGGACGCCGGCGCCTGGATGTCGTACGCCGCCGCGCGCATGTTCAGCCGCGAACGCGAGCAGTTCGGCAAGGGTTCGATCGACGCGCTGATGGCGGCGGAAACGGGCGACATGTCGTCCATTCCGGGCCACATGATCCCGCTGCTCGCGCTCGGCGTTCCGGGCTCGGCACCCTCGGCGGTGCTGATGGCGGCGATGATCATCCACGGCATCGAGCCCGGCCCGATGCTGATGATCCAGCATCCGCAGTTCGTCTTCGACGTGGTGGCGATGACCTCGCTGGCCATGTGCACCATCCTGATCTTCGGCCTGTTCCTGGTGCGGCCGCTGCTCTACGTGCTGCGGGTGCCGCGCGCGGTGCTGATGCCCATCATCTTCATGCTGTGCTGCATCGGCGCCTACGCCAACGCCTCGCGCCTGTTCGACGTCTATGCGATGGTGGTGATCGGCTTCGGCGCCTTCTTCCTGCGCCGCCGCGGTTACCAGATGGCCCCCTTCGTGCTGGGCCTCGTGCTCGGCGGCCTGCTCGACAAGAGCCTCCGCCGCGGCCTCGTGCTTTCGGGCGGCAGCCTGGAGCCGTTCTTCACCCGGCCGATCTCGGCGCTGCTCGCCCTTGCCATCGTGCTGACGGTGCTGTTGCAGTCGGCAACCTTCCGCAGGGTGCTGGCGCGGCTGGGGCGAAGGGCCGGTACCGCGCCCGAACCGTGAGAGCGGAACGCTCCTGGAACGGGTTGGGGGGACATGTATCGTTCCTAAACAATGTGAAAGGTGGCAAACTGCGTACGGCATGCTAAATTGCACCTTTACCGCGGACGAGGGGCGCCGCGGTTTGCCATCTGGGACAGAGGCTGGTGCTTACGCGTCGATTGCTGCTCGGACACGGTATTGCCGCCACGTTCCTGCTGCCGGAGGTCGCCGCCGCGGCACCGCGGCGCCTCGTCAGGCCGCATGGCAAGGCGCTGCCGCTGGTGATGCTCGACCCCGGCCACGGCGGCAAGGACCCGGGCGCCATCGGCATTTCCGGCACCTACGAGAAGCACGTGGCGCTGTTGACGGCCCAAGATCTGCATCGCCTGCTGCTGCGCTCCGGGCGCTACCGGGTGGCGCGGACGCGCTGGCGCGACGTGTTCGTGCCGCTCGAGCAGCGGGTGGCCCTTGCCCAGCGGCAGGGGGCGTCGCTGTTCGTTTCCATGCACGCCGACGCGCTTCGCGATCCGGGCGTGCGCGGCGCCAGCGTCTATACCCTGGCCGACCGGGCGTCCGATCCGCAAACGGCGGCCCTGGCGCGAAACGAGAACGCGGCGGACCGCTTCGGCGGCACCGGCGTCGGCACGGCGCCGCCGGCGGTGGCGCGCATCCTGGCGAGCCTGGTGCGGCAGGAAACCCGCGTCGGCTCGGCGCACATGGCGCACTGCGTCGTCGATTCGCTACGCCGTGACCTGCCGATGCTGCATCATCCCGACCGCCATGCCGATTTCGTGGTGCTGAAGGCGGCTGACATCCCGAGCGTGCTCGTCGAGATGGGGTTCATGTCGAACCGGGCGGACGAATTGGCGCTCCGGCGGCCGGAACACCGCGCACTGGTGGCGAAAGCCATGCTAAACGCCATCAACGCCTATTTCAGTTCCCGGCCGGGCATGGTCTTTGCCGCCAGACACAGGGCGGGATGACCGCGGCGGAACTGGGCTAGGGTAACCGCCGCATGGGATTGCGCGAACCGATATGACCGAACCGCTGAAAGCGGGCGACAGGCTCGTCGCCCCCTCTTCGGAGCAACCTGCCGGACCCGCGAAGGGCGGTCCGCCGCCACGCCCGCGGCCGCGGGCGCGGCGGCGCATGGGGCGGTTCGGGCGCATGCTCAGCGTCGTCGCCAGCCTGGTGATGGTGTTCATCGTGCTGGGGGCGGCGGCGGGCTTCGTCGCCTGGCAGAAGCTTTCCGCCGGCCTGCCGAACGCCGACAGCCTGAAGACCTACCGGCCGCCGGAGATGAGCCGGGTCTACGCCGACAACGGCCAGTTGGTTTCGGAACTGGCGACGGAGAAGCGCATCTTCGTTCCCTACGCCGACATCCCGAAGGTCGTGCGCGAGGCGTTCATCTCCGCCGAGGACCAGAACTTCTTCTACAACCCCGGCGTCGATCCGGTGGCGATCGTCCGCGCCGCCGTCACCGACGTGCTGCATTTCGGCAGCGGCCGGCGGCCGGTCGGCGCCTCCACCATCACCCAGCAGGTGGCGAAGAACATCCTGCTCGGCAGCAGCGACCTGTCGATGGTGCGCAAGGCGCGCGAGGCGATCATGGCGATCCGCCTCGCCCAGGCGCTGAGCAAGCAGAAGATCCTCGAGCTTTATCTGAACACCATCTACCTCGGCGCGCAGAGCTACGGGGTGGCGGCGGCGGCGCAGGCCTATTTCAACAAGTCGCTCGACCAGTTGACGCTGGGCGAGGCCGCCTTCCTGGCGGCGCTGCCGAAGGCGCCCAACAACTACAACCCGTTCCGCTTCCCCGACGCGGCGAAATCGCGCCGCGACTGGGTGCTCGACCGCATGGTCGACGATCACGACATCACCGTCGCCCAGGCGACGGCGGCGAAGGCCGAGCCGATCGTGCCGCAGCACGCCATGCGACCGGATACAGTGCCGAGCGCCAGTTATTTCGCCGAGGAGGTGCGCCGGCACCTCGTGGCGCGCTTCGGCGCCCAGCAGACGACCGAGGGCGGGCTGGTGGTGCACACCTCGCTCGACCCCGCGCTGCAGGTGGCGGCGGAAAAGGCGCTACGCGACGGGTTGATGGCCTACGACCGCCGCGAGGGCGGCTGGCGCGGCCCGGTGACGCAACTCGCTGCCGGGCCCGGGCTGGCCACCGGCTGGCAGGCGGAACTGGCGAAGGTAGCGCCGCCGCCGGGGATGCTGGCGAACTGGCAACTCGGCGTGGTGCTGAGCGAGAGCTTGACCGAAGCGAGGATCGGCGTCCTCGGCGGCACCGTCGGCGCGAAGCCGCAGGTGCTGCCGATGCTGCTCTCCGACCTCGGCTGGGCGCGGCCGATCGCGGTTCCTGCCGGTGCCAAGGCGCCGCCGCCCGGGGTAACTCGCGGGCCGGTGCCGCGGCGGATGGCCCAGGTGGTGCAGCCGGGCGATGTCGTGATGGTGGAAATCGCCGCCGCCACGCCGCGGCAGGGGCGGGCGCCGGCACAGCCGGCGCGGGCGCTGCTGCGGCAGATTCCGCTGGCGCAGGCAGCGCTGGTGTCGCTCGACCCCACCACCGGGCGCGTGCTCGCCATGGTGGGCGGGTGGAGCTTCGAGCAGTCGCAGTTCAACCGCGCCACCCAGGCGCTGCGCCAGCCGGGGTCGAGCTTCAAGCCGATGGTGTTCCTCACCGCGCTCGAATCCGGCGTGTCGCCGTCGCAGCGCTTTCTCGACGCGCCCTTCGTTCTCGACCAGGGCGCCGCCGGCGAGTGGCGGCCCGGCGACTTCGAGCGCACCTTCCTCGGCCCGGTGCCGCTGCGCATCGCCCTCGAGCAGTCGCTCAACCTCGTCACGGTGCGGGTGGCGAACCAGGTGGGAATGGCGGCCGTCGCCCAGAACGCCATCGCCTTCCACATGGTCGATACCATGCCGCTGGTGCTCTCGGCGGCGCTCGGCGCGGTCGATACCACGGTGCTGCGCGAGGCCGGCGCCTACGCCGGGCTCGACGAGGGTGGCCGCGAGGTGGTGCCGACGCTGATCGACAGCGTGCAGGATTCCTCCGGCAAGGTGATCTGGCGCG
Source organism: Pseudomonadota bacterium (assembly GCA_021780035.1). Lineage (GTDB taxonomy): Bacteria > Pseudomonadota > Alphaproteobacteria > Acetobacterales > Acetobacteraceae > Rhodovastum. The sequence continues at coordinate 635 of JAJXZO010000086.1, read as the reverse complement.
CGCCCGGGCTCGAATGCCAGGGCTGCGCCGACGCCGCACAGCCGCCGCAGATTCTCGACACCCGCAAGCAGATCGCCGACCCGCAGAGCACCTTCCAGCTGGTGAACATGATGGAGGGCGTGGTCACGCGCGGCACCGGCGTTACCGCCGGTCGTGGCCTGGGGCGCGAGATCGCCGGCAAGACCGGCACCAGCCAGGACTTCCAGGACGCCTGGTTCTCGGGCTTCACCCCGGACCTCGTCACCATCGTCTGGGTTGGCTACGACACCCCGACCACCCTCGGCCACAACGAGACCGGGGCGGCGGCGGCGGCGCCGATCTGGCACGAATACATGGCCGCCGCGCTCAAGGACCGGCCGAAGCTCAACTTCATTCCCCCGCCGGGGCTGACGATGGCGAGCTGGGACAGCGGCTTCGGCATCGTGACCGATGCCTTCAAGGCCGGGCAGGTGCCGGGAGCCTCGGCACCGATCGGCGCCGCGCCCTCGGTCGCGGGGCCGGCTTCCACGCCCGCGGGCGGTCCCGCCGCGCCGGGCGCGCCGCCGCCGGCCGCGGGGGTCGACAAGAGCCTGGGCGGGCTGTATTGAGCCCGCCCGGATTTGCGGAGTCGCGAACGAGATGGCTGCCGAGGCTGA
>JAJXZO010000021.1 GCA_021780035.1 Pseudomonadota bacterium | reverse complement strand
CAGCTCGACCACATGACGCGCGGACGGGCGATGCTGGGCTGCGGGCCGGGGGCGCTGGTTTCCGACGCCTACATGCTGGGGATCGAGCCCGCGGTGCAGCGGCGGCGGATGGACGAGGCGCTGGACGTGATCATGGCGCTGCTGGCCGGCGAGACGGTGACGCGCGAGAGCGAGTGGTTCACGCTGCGCCAGGCGCGGCTGCATCTGGCACCCTATACATACCCGCACTTCCCGGTAGCGGTCGCGAGCACGCTGACGCCGGCGGGGGTGGCGGCGGCGGGGCGGCACGGGCTGGGTGTGCTTTCGCTCGGCGCCGGGCTGCCGGGCGGGGCGGACGCGCTGGCCAAGCAGTGGGCGATCGCCGAGGAAGCCGCCGCGGCCAACGGCAAGACCATGGACCGGGGCGAATGGCGGCTGGTGCTCAACATGCACGTGGCCGAGGACGACGAGCAGGCGCTGGCCGAGGTGAAGGTCGGCGAGCGGCTGGAGACGGTGACCTATTTCGAGGAGACGCTCGCAAGACCGCCGGGGCGCTCCGAGGACCCGCTGCGCGAGGGAGTTGCCGCCGGCACCACGCTGGTGGGCTCGCCGGAGACGGTCGCGAAAGGGATCGAGAAGCTGATGGAGCGCGCGGGCGGGCCGATCGGCGGCGTGATGTTCCGCGCCCACGAATGGGCGAACCGCGAGCAGACCAGGCGCAGCTTCGAGCTGTTCGCGCGCTGGGTGATGCCGCGCTTCCAGGGATCGATCGACTCCATTGCCGCGTCAAATGCCTGGACCCGTTCCAACCGCGATACGATCTTCAAGCCCAACGTGGACGCGATACGGCGCGCCTATACGGATGCGGGCAAGGCCGTGCCGGAGCAATTCGACGCGCGGGTTAGCGGGGCGGGGCCGAAGGGAGGCTAGGGGCGGCCCGGCGTCCCCGGTCTATATTCCGAAAACGCAACGGTTGGCGTGCTACTGCCTCAGGGTCGTGTGGGCGACGCGGCCCCGGAACCGGTAGGTGCCGTACAGCGTGCCGTCCGGCTTCATGACGTAGGTGGCGACGGCGCCGTTGGTCAGGAACACGACCAGCTTGTCGCCGTAGAAACGGGCGGTGCTGCGTTCGAAGCCCGGGATGTCGATGTTCCACGCGGGGGCGAGGCCCCATTCGTAGATGACGCTCGCGGTCGTCGGGGTCACGCTGTTGACGACGAGCGTGGTGGGGAACGTGCCGTCCCAGCTGCCGTTCCATTGTCCCGTGAGGTGGGGAAACGCCGTGGGCCCGGTGGCGGCCTGGGGCGCGGCGCCGGCCGGGGTACAGCCCGCCAGGGCCGCGACAAGGGCGATGGCTCTCCAATTCATGGGGGTTTCCCTCGGTGCTGCCCGAGGCTTGTCCATTCGCGGGATGTTTGCAAGCGCGTTCGGAATGAACGCGCGGCGGGCTCAGGGAGCGGCGCCACGGACGAGGTCGATGAGCGCCAGCGGGTCCGCCGGGAGGGCGTCGCCGCGCCAGGCCACGTGCTGGTCCGGGCGCGAGAGGACGAGTTTCCGGTTGTAGAGCGCGGGCGCCTCCGGCGCGTCGAGGTCGAGAACCGCGAGGGGCAGCCCTCGCCGCGCCGCCGCGGCGAGGAGCGGCGTTGCGTCGAGCGCGGGGTCGAGGCGCAGCAGCGTGAAGTCCGGGCCGAGCGCGTCATAGAGCGACCGCCCGTCGCGCAGCCAGGTGTGGGGCGTGCGGCAGCCTGGCACGGTGGAAGGCCTGAAATCGTACATCGTGTAGGGCGGCGCTGCTTCGCCGTCGTAGGCAATGATCGGCGAGGCGTCGTAGAACGTGCCGAAGTTGAGGCCGCCACAGCAATACTGGTTGACGTTGAGCTCGTAGAGGGCGCGGCCGATGCGCGCGCGCGCCGCCTCGCCCGCGGCACCCGGCGCCTCGATGTTATCCGGCACCGCCTCGCGCTGGCGGCCGAGGGCGATGGCGTGGTTCATGGCGAAGCGCGAGACCTGCTCGGTGATCGGCTGGCGCTCGGCCTCGTAGGCGTCGAGGATAGATGCAGTGCCCCAGCCCCTGAGCGCGGCGGCGAGCAGCCAGGAGAGGTTCATCGCGTCGGCGATGCCGGCGTTCATGCCGTAGCCGGCCATCGGCACCCAGATATGCGCGGCATCGCCGCAGAGGAAGACGCGGCGGTCGCGGAAGCGGTCGGCGAGGAGGCGGCGGCCGATCCAGTCCTCCTTGCTGATGATGTCGTAGGCGAAATTATCGCCGACGCCGAGGATCAGGCGGATGCAGCGGTCGCGGTCCACCGTCTCGAAATCCTCCTCGCCGGGGCGGAGGTAGTTGTGGATGAGCCAGGTCTCGCGCCCGTCGATCGCGTACATGTTGCCGCTGCGACGGGGGTTGATCGAGAACGTGCCCCAGGCCGGCTTCGCGCGCATCAGGCCGAGCAGGGAGGGCGCGCGGATGAAGGTGGACTGGACGCGCTGCACCACTGGGTCGCCGGTGAGCCGCGCGCCGATGGCCCGGCGGATTTCCGACCTGCCGCCGTCGCAGCCGATGAGGTAGTCGCAGGCGATCTCGCGCTGCTCACCCGTGTCGAGGTCGCGCAGCGTCGCGATGGCGCCGTGCTCCGACTGGACGAAGCCCTCGGCCTCTGTGCGGGTGAGGATGGAAAGGCCCGGCATCGCCTCGGCGTGGCGGAACAGGACGGGCTCGAGGTAGATCTGGTTGATGCGGTGGGGAGGCTCGGGCGTAGGCCACCAGCCATCCGGGCCGTCCTTCCGCGTGTAGCGCTCGGCGCGGCACGGGATGGGGATGCGCGACAGCTCCAGGCCGGTGGCGGTGGTGCGGTAGGCGACGTCGTTGGGGTAGTCCGCGGGCAGGCCGGCATCGCGCAGCGCGGCCGCGACGCCGAGGCGGCGGAAGATCTCCATCGAACGGGCGGAGACGTGGTTGCACTTGACCGGCGGCGGCTCGCCGCGTCGGCGCAGCTCCGCGACGGTGACGGCGATGCCGCGCCAGGCGAGGTCCATCGCGAGCGTCAGGCCCACGGGACCGGCGCCGATCACCAGCACCTGGGTTTCGATACGCTCCGTCATCGACGCCGGCCCTCCCGTGCCGCGTGACTGCGATGGCGGCGGCCGGGCCTAGGTTTCCTCGGCGATCGGGTTGCGGAGCGTGCCGACGCCGGTGATCTCGACCTCGACGGTGTCGCCGGGCTTCATCCAGAGCGGCGGCTTGCGGTAGGCGCCGACGCCGCCGGTGGTGCCGGTGATGATGACGTCGCCGGGCTCGAGGAAGGTGAAGGTGGAGCAGTAGGCGACGAGGCGGGCGACGCCGAACACGAGGTCGTCGATGGTGGCACGCTGGACTTCCTCGCCGTTGAGGCGGGTGACGAGGCTGGATCCGGTGATGTCGCCGACCTCGTCGGGCGTGACCAGGTAGGGGCCGAAGGCGCCGGTGGCGGGGAAGTTCTTGCCGGGCGTGAATTGGGTGGAATGGCGCTGCCATTCGCGGATCGAGCCGTCGTTGTAGCAGGCGTAGCCGGCGACGACGGACATGGCGTGGGCCTCCGCGACATGGCGGCAGTGCCTGCCGATGACGAAGGCGAGTTCGCCCTCGTAGTCGAAGGTTTCGGAAACCTTGGGCCGAAGCATCGGCTGCATGTGGCCGACCTGGGTGTTGGCCCAGCGGGTGAAGATGGTGGGCATCTTCGGCGGCTCGCGGCCGCCCTCGAGGATGTGGGAGAGATAGTTGAGGCCGACGCAGATGATTTTTTCCGGGTCCGGAATGGGGGGCAGGTGGGTGAGGCCGGCGAGGTCGAGGCGGGGGGCGCTGGCGGGGGCGGTGATGGGTTTGCCGGCGGCGAGCGCCGCTCGCAGCGTGGGGGCGGTGGCGGAGAGGTCGGCGACCTTGCTGCCCTCGACGATGCCCCAGCCGGCGCGGCCTGAGGCGTCGCGGAAGCTCATGAGTTTCATCGTGGCGTTTCCTTCTTGCTTGCGATCAGTCGTTCGAACAGGCGGCGCCATGTGGCGAGGACGGCGGCCTCCGTGAAGTCGTTTTCGTAGCGCCGGCGGCCGGCCGCTGCCAGACGCGCGGCAAAGGTGGGGTCGGCGAGGACGCGCGAGACGGCGGCGGCGAGCGCCGCGTCGTCCTCCAGCGGGGTGACGATGCCGGTCTCGTCCTGGGCGATGAGTTCCGTGGGGCCGAGGGCGGCCAGCGCCACGACGGGGCGGCGGGCGGACCAGGCTTCCAGCACCATGTTGCCCAGCGGTTCGCCGCGGGAGGAGCAGAGGAAGATGTCGCAGGCCGCGAGCAGCGCCCCGGCGTCGCGGCGCCAGCCCAGGAAGTGGGCGCGCTCGGCGACGCCCAGTTCGGCGGCGAGCGCCTTGAGGGCAGCCTCCTCCGGGCCGCTGCCGGCGATGGCCAGATGTGCCTGCGGCACGCGGGCAAGCGCCCTGAGCGCGATATCAAAGCCCTTGTCGCGGTGCAGGCGGCCGAGGCCGAGCAGCATCGGGGCATTCGCGGGAATGCCGAGCGCCGCGCGGTCGGCGGGCGGCGTGCCGGCGAAATCGGTCACGAAATTGGGCAGGTAGTGGGTGCGGTGTTCCGGGATGGCCTTGGCACGCAGCCAGGCGACGATACCGTGCGTGTTGCCGACCAGATGGTCGCAGGCGCGGAAGTATTTCGGATCGTAGTAGCCGCCGAGGCGGCCGACGAGCACCCAGGGGCCGCGCGGGGCGTGCATCGAGGCGCGGCTCATCCAGGTCATCGCGATGTCGGGCCTGAAGGCGCGCAGGGCGCGGGCGATGCGCGGACGGGTGAGGAGATCGATGGGGCCGCCAAAGCGGAGTTGCACCGGCTCCAGCCCGGCTTCGCGCAGGCGGGCGGCGCGGGCGGCGTCGGTGCGGATGATGGGCAGCACGGTCTCGCCGGAGCGGGCCTGGGCGATGGTCATGCGCTCGTAGAAGAGTTCCGCGCCGCCGTCGTGGGCGCCGGCCATGATGTGGGCGATGCGCATCAGGCGGAATCCAGCAGGCGCGTCGCGGCTTCGAGCACCTGGGCGACCGGCAGGCCCGCCATGGTGCGGTCCGGCGAGACGGTGGCGGCGGCGCGGTTTCCGGCAGGGGCGTATTCCTCGGCGGGGGTGGGGCCGAACAGGCCGAGCGTGGGGGCGCCCGCGGCGGCGGCGAGGTGCATGAGGCCGGAATCGTTGCCGATAAACAACGATGCCCGCTTGAGGCAGGCTGCGGCCTCGGGCAGCGAGAGGTTGCCGGCGAGGTCGATGGCGCCGGGGAAGGCGGCGAGGACCGGGGCGGCGAGGTCGCGCTCCATCCCGCCCGGGCCGGCCATCACCGCGATTGCGGCGCCGGCGAGGCGGCCGGCGAGGAGCGCCTTGCCGAGTTCGATGAAGCGTTCCGGCGGCCAGATCTTGCCGGTCCAGTTCGCGGTGGGGGCGAGGACGATGAGCCCGCCGGGCGGCAGCAGGGCCGCGGCGCGGGCTTCGTCCTGAGGCGCGGTCCAGACCACGGGGAGCGGCGGCGGGTCGAGCCCGAGGATGGCGGCGAGCTGGGCGATCTTCGGGCCCGGGCGGCGGCGCATGCGCGCACGGCGGCGCGCGGGGACGAGGAAGGAGAGTGCCGAGGCGCGGATGTCCACAACGAGGTCCCAGCGCGTGAATGCGGTGGCGGCCCAGAGCGGCAGCCAGTGCCTGCGGTCGCGACGCTTTTCCATGAGGATCAGGCGGTCGAGGCGCGGCATTCGCAGGAACACGCCCTCCGCCACGGTGCCGCAGGCGACGGTGAAGCGCGCATCCGGATGAGTGCGGAGCAGGTGGTCGAGCAGACCGGTGGAGAGCACCGCGTCGCCGATGCGGTTGGAGGTGACGAAGAGGATGCGCTTCATGCGGCTTGGGCGCGGGCCCGCGCGAGCGCCACGCCGAGGCCGGCCATCATGAAGGCGATGCCGGAACTGTAGAGGTCGAAGGCGGAACTGCTCGACGCGATCGGCCAGAAATGCACGAGGACGGCGACGAACACACCGGCGCGCAACGCGTCCGGCGTGGCGAACAGGCCGCGGCCGAGGATGACGAGCCAGGTGAGCGCCATGGCGGCGTAGAGCACGAAGCCGGGCAGGCCGGCGTTG
>JAJXZO010000143.1 GCA_021780035.1 Pseudomonadota bacterium | reverse complement strand
ACCACCAGGGCGACGGTGGTGCCCTCGTAGCCGATGGTGCAGAGCCGGGGCGGTTTCATCGGACCGGCCGCTCCACGCCGCCGCCCGTGTCGCGCACGCCGTGCCGCTTCAGGCAGCGGTCCACGACCCGCCGCTTCACCTTTGCCAGATCGATCAGCGCCTGCTGCTGGTTGTAGCCGGCGGCGGCGGCTTCGTTTGCCACCGCCGCCTTCATCTCCGGGTCGTCGTAGGCGGCCCGCTCGCACTGGCCGCGGACGCTGTCCGCCGACGCGCCGCCGCCGACGCTGTAGCTCGGCATCGACCGCCAGTAACTGCAGCCGCCGAGCGCCAGGGCGGCCAGGAAGGCGAGCCCGGTGAAAACCTGTCTGTGGGTCATGTCGCTGCCACCCAGTCCTCGATCAGACGCCGCGCGATGCTGTCGGGACGCGGCAGGGTGAATCCGCCCGCTTCCGGATTGCGGATCTCGGCGCGGCTGAACCAGCGCGCGTCCTCGAGTTCGGCCCGGTCGACAGCGAGCGCCGCATCGGTCGCCTCGGCGTAGAAGCCGAGCATCAGGCTGGCGGGAAACGGCCACGGCTGGCTGCTGTGATAGCGGACGTGCCGCACCCGCACCCCGGTTTCCTCGAACACCTCGCGCGCCACCGCCTCCTCGAGGCTCTCGCCCGGTTCGACGAAGCCGGCGAGCGTGGAATACATGGTGGGCGCCGGGAAGTGCGCGGAATGGCCGAGCAGCGCGGAATCGCCCCGGTGCACCAGCATGATGACGGCGGGGTCGGTGCGCGGGAAATGCTCCGTGCCGCACTGCGAGCAGCGCAGCACGTGGCCGCCCTGCTCCACCCGGCAGGGGCCGCCGCAGACGCCACAGAAGCGGTGCCGGCTTTGCCAATGCAGCAGCGCCCGCGCACCGGCGAGCACCGCCGCCTCCGGCGCGGCGAGAACCCCAGTGGTAGGCCGCAGATCGCGGAAGCTGCCCGCCGCCGCCGGTACCAGCGTGTGCGGGTCCTCGGCCTCGGAGGCGTCGACGGCGAACACCGCCCGTTCATTCCACAGGCCGAGGAACGCCCACGGCCGCACCGGTCCGTCGTCCTGCGACGGTCGCAGCGCCCGTGCCGATTCGCCCGACAGGAACACCGCCTCCGGCCCACCCTGCCGCCCGTCGCGCAGCAGGTTGCGGGTGCGCCACAGCGGCACGAACAGCGACTCGGAAGCGGCCAGGGCGGAGGCAAGGAACGCCGCGTCGCCGCGCCGCCCGCTCGCCCGGTCGAGCGGGCTGCCGGTATAGGCGTTGGGGCGGGTGGGCTCGATAAAAAGCACCGGAAATCCTCTGCGGCGGATGGCGAGCAAGGTGCCATGCCCCCGCCGCGCGGGCAACCTTGCGCCCGCGGCGCGGTTGCATGATATGTGGGGCGGGAGATCGGCGGCGGGCGGGCGCCTCGCCAACCCGGTCAGGTCCGGAAGGAAGCAGCCGCAACGAGTTTCCGCCCGGGTCGCTGTCCGGTCTCCCACCCCGCCCCTCGCAAGCCGGAGCCTGGTGCCGCGCATGTCCGGCCTGTTCCCCGAAGACCCGCCCGCGCCCGATGCCACCCCGGCACCGCTCTACCGCGTGCTGGCGCGCAAGTGGCGGCCGCTCACCTTCTCTGAGCTGATCGGCCAGGAGGTGGTGGTGCGCACGCTGCGCCACGCCTTCGCTGCCAACCGCGTCGCCCACGCCTTCATGCTCACCGGCGTGCGCGGGGTGGGCAAGACCACCACCGCCCGCATCATCGCCCGCGCGCTCAACTGCACCGGCGCCGACGGCAAGTCTGGCCCGAGCGTCGAGCCCTGCGGCGTCTGCCCCAACTGCACCGCCATCCTGGCCGACCGCCATCCCGACGTCACCGAACTCGACGCCGCCTCGAACAACGGCGTGGACGACGTGCGCGCCATCATCGACGCGGTGCGCTTCCGGCCGATGCTCGGGCGGATGCGCGTGTTCATCCTCGACGAAGTGCACATGCTGTCGAAGCAGGCCTTCAACGCCCTGCTGAAGACGCTGGAGGAGCCGCCGCCCCACGTCACCTTCATCTTCGCCACCACCGAGGTGCGGCGGGTTCCCATCACCGTGCTGTCGCGCTGCCAGCGCTTCGACCTCCGCCGCCTTACCGTGACCGAGCTTTCCGCCCATTTCTCCGGCATCGCCGAACGCGAGGGGGTGAGCGCCGAACCGGAGGCGCTGGCGCTGATCGCACGCGCCGCCGACGGTTCGGTGCGCGACGGGCTGTCGCTGCTCGACCAGGCGATCGCCCAGGCCGGCGAGGGTGTTCCGGTCACGGCCGAGGCGGTAGCCGCCATGCTCGGGCTCGCCAACCGCCCCGTGGTGTTCGATCTGCTGGAGGCGCTGCTCGGCGGCGATGTGGCAGCGGCGCTCGCCATCGCCGACCGCGCGCACGGACTCGGCGCCGACCCCGGCGAGACGCTCACCGATCTGCTCGAACTGGTGCACACGCTCACGCGGCTGAAGCTGGTGCCGGGGTTGCGGCAGGCGGGCGAACTGGCGGAGCTGGAACGCGAGCGCGGCGCGGCGCTCGCGGCCCGCGTGTCGCTCGCCACCCTCGGGCGCTGCTGGCAGATGCTGCTGAAAGGCCTGAACGAGTTGGAACTGGCGCCGGAGCGGCGCGCCGCCGCCGAGATGGTGCTGATCCGCCTCTGCCACGCCGCCGAACTGCCGCCGCCGGGAGAACTGGTGAAGCAGCTCAGCGAGGGCGGCGGTGCCGTGCCGCCGCAGCGGCCGCTCCCCTCGGGCGGCGGCATGGGCGATGGTCCGCGCGCGGCGGGCGCCCTCGCCCTCGCCGCCGCCTCGCCCGCTCCCGTCGCGCCGGCAGCGCCGGCAGCGACCGGTGCCCACCGCCCGGCAAATTTCCGCGACGTGGTGGCGCTGGTCGAGGGCGGGCGCGATCCGCTGCTGCATTCCCATCTGTGGCATTCGGTGCATTTGGTGCGCTTCGCGCCGCCGGTGATCGAACTCAGGCCGGAAGCCTCGGCGCCGGCCAACCTCGCGGCCCGCCTCGCCTCGCTGCTGGGGGAGGTCACCGGGGAGCGCTGGGTGGTGGCGCTGGCCGCTTCCGGCGGCGAGCCGACGCTGGCCGAGCAGGAAGAAGCCGCGAACACGGCGCGGCGCGGCGCGGCCGCGCGGCACCCGCTGGTGCAGGCGATCCTAGCCGCCTTCCCCGGCGCCCGCGTCGAGGCGGTGCGCGCGATCCACCCCGAAGCCACCGCCGCGGCCGAGGCGGCATCGCTGCTCGGCGGCGACGAGACGATCGAGGCGGAGGCAGACCCCGCCGATCCCGAAACCGCCGAGGCCGCCGTTGCGCCCGAGGCATTCTCCGACTGGGAAGGATGACCGCATGAAGAACCTCGCCGGGCTGATGAAGCAGGCCGCGCAGATGCAGCAGAAAATGGAGGAGATGCAGGCGGCGCTGGCTTCGGCCAGGCACGAGGGAGTGGCCGGCGCCGGCATGGTGTCGCTGACGCTGAACGGCAAGGGCGACCTGCTTTCCGTGTGCATCGACCCCAAGCTTGCCGATCCCGCCGAGATGGAGATGCTGCAGGACCTGCTGGTGGCCGCGCACGCCGACGCCCGCCGCCGGCTGGAAGCCGCCGCCGCCGAGGAAATGCAGAAGGCCACCGGCGGGCTTTCGCTGCCGCCCGGGCTGAAGCTGCCGTTCTGAGGCGCCCGGTCGCATGGGCGGACCCGAGGTTGAGAGGCTGATCGCGCTGCTGGCCCGGCTGCCCGGGCTCGGACCGCGCAGCGCGCAGCGGGCGGCCTTGCGCCTGCTGGCGCAGCCCGAGGCGCGCATGATGCCGCTGGCGGCGGCGATCGCCGAGGCGGCGGCGGCGGTTCACCCCTGCCGAAGCTGCGGCAACCTCGACAGCCGCGATCCGTGCAGCATCTGCTCCGACCCCCGGCGCGACCGCGCCCTCGTCTGCGTGGTGGAAGGTGTCGGCGATTTGTGGGCGATGGAGCGCGCCTCGGTGCACCACGGCCTCTATCACGTTCTCGGCGGCACGCTCTCCGCGCTGGCCGGCACGCGCCCGGAAGACCTCAATCTCGGCCCGCTGCTGGAGCGCATCGGCGCCGGCGGGGTGAAGGAGGTGATCCTCGCCCTCGGCGCCACCGTGGACGGCGCCACCACCGCGCACTGGCTGACCGAACAGCTGAAGCCGCTCGGCGTGAGCGTGAGCCGCGTCGGCCACGGCATGCCGATGGGCGGCACGCTCGATACGCTCGACGATGGCACGCTCGCCGCCGCGCTCAGGGCGCGCCGGCCGTTCTGACGCCATTCGGAAGGAAAGCCGGCGGGGATGGTGGAGCTGAGGGGTCTCGAACCCCTGACCTCCTCATTGCGAACGAGGCGCTCTCCCAGCTGAGCTACAGCCCCATCCCGCCGGGCGGGCGGAACATGCTCACCAGCGCCCGCCAAGTCAAGCGCCCTCCGCGCCCCCCGCGGTTGCGGAGGGTGTCCGACCCCGCTAGGTTTGCCCGCCGCTGCCGGAGCCACCCATGGCCGTCATCCTCACCCTGGTCAACGCCCTCTTCACCCTGCTGTTTTTCGCGCTGCATCTCTACGTGTGGGCGTTCATCCTCGCCGCCGTGTTCAGCACCCTGGCGAGCTTCGGCGTGCTCGACACCCGCAACCGGCTGGTCTGGGCCGTCGGCGACTTCCTCTACCACATCACCGAGCCGGTGCTGCGGCCGATTCGCGGCATCCTGCCGAACTTCGGCGCCATCGACATCAGCCCGGTGGTCGCCATCGCCGTGATCGAACTCGTCGTCGTGCCGGTGCTGGGAGCGGTGCGGAATGGGATCGTCTTCGGCCTCTGGTGAGACACCCGCCGGCGCCTTCTGGCGCGCCACAGCCGAGGGCGTCGCGGTGGCGGTAAAGGTGCAGCCGCGCTCGCGCCGACCCGGCGTGCAAGGCCGCCGGCCCGGAGCAGACGGAGAGCGGCTTTGCATCGGCGTCGCCGCGCCGCCGGAGGACGGGCGTGCGAACGCCGCCGCCTGCGCGGTGCTGGCGGAAGCGCTCGGCCTGCCGGCGCGCGCGGTCGCGGTGCTCGCCGGCCACACCAGCCGCGACAAGATCCTGCACGTCAGCGGCGATCCCGCCGCGCTGAAACTCCGCCTGGAGGCGCTATGACGGCAACAATCATCGACGGCAAGGCCGTGGCGGCGGAACTCAGGGCGGAAATCGCCTCCCGCGTGGCGGCGCTGGCGTTCCAGCCGGGCCTCGCCGTGGTGCTGGTGGGCGACAATCCGGCCTCGACCGTCTACGTGCGCAACAAGGACCGCGCCGCCGCCGCCGCCGGCATCGCCGCCCGCACCATCCGCCTGCCGGCGGACACCGCCGAGGCGGCGCTGCTCGCCACCATCGCCGCCCTCAATGCGGACCCCGCCATCGACGGCATCCTGGTGCAACTGCCGCTGCCGCCGCAGATCCGCCCCCGCGCCGTGATCGAGGCGATCGACCCGGAGAAGGACGTGGACGGCTTCCATCCGCTCAACGTCGGCCGGCTGCATGAAGGCCACCCCCACCTCGTGCCATGCACGCCGCTCGGGGTGATGCGCCTGCTCGCCCACGCCAAAGTGCCGATCCGCGGCGCGCAGGCGATCGTGCTCGGCCGCTCGTCGATCGTCGGCAAGCCGATGGCGGCGCTGCTGATCAACGCCGACGCCACCGTCACCGTGGCGCACTCGCGCACGCGGAACCTCGCCGCCGAGTGCCGGCGCGCCGACCTGGTGGTGGCGGCGGTGGGCAGGCCGGAACTGGTGCGCGGCGACTGGATCGCCGATGGCGCGACGGTGATCGACGTCGGCATCAACCGCACGGCGGAAGGAAAGCTGGTGGGCGACTGCGCCACCGCGGAATGCGCCGCCAGCGCCTCGGCCATCACGCCGGTGCCGGGCGGCGTCGGGCCGATGACCATCGCCTGCCTGCTCGCCAACACGCTGACGGCGGCACTGGCCCGGCGGGGGCTGGAGCCGGCCTAGAAGTCGGTCACCCGGCCCTTGTGCTGCCAGTCGCCGTAGCGGGTGGGCTCCGGGCCGGGCGCCCCGCCGATCTCCCTCGGCTCCTTCGCCGGCGTCGGCTCGGCAGGTTTCCCCGCCTCGTTCGCGGACGCGGGAGTTTCGGCGGCGCGATCGGTGGTTGCGGCGGTCATCGACGTCTCCCGTGCTGTACCGCTACCATAAAAGATGCTTCGTAGCACGGCGGCGAGCGGCCGAGGGTTGCGTACAACAAGGGGTGGCATTGGCACAACACCATCCCCAGATGGCTTGCCGCAACGGCAGGGGCGGTCCAAAGGCTCCGCGATTCGTTCGGAGGCACGCATGGGCCACGCACGGCAGCGGGTGGAACGGCGGACACGGCGGCGGCTCGGCGCGGTGCTGCTGGCGGCGGCGATGGCGCTCGTCACCCCTGCCTGGGCCGGACAGCAGCCGGCCGGCGCGCGCGACGTGGTGGTGGTGAACCGCGCCTCCCAGCCGATCAACGAAATCTATATCTCGCCGCATTCCTCGGAAGATTGGGGCAAAGACTGGCTGGACGCCGATACGCTCGCCTCGGGAGACTCGGTGCGCCTTCGCCTCGGCCAGAGCGCCGAGTGCCGCTTCGACGTGAAGATCATCTACGCCGACGCCAGCCGCGAGGAACGCGAGAGCGTCGATCTCTGCCACGAACCGCGGATCGTCTTCGACGGCGCCCATGCGACGCCGCCGCCCGGCGCCGAGCAGCCGCACCAGGTGATGGTGGAGAACCGCTCCGCCCTGCCCATCCAGCAGCTTTTCATCTCGGGCTCGACGGCGAACCAGTGGGGAGACGACCGTCTGGCCACCGGCCGCATCTCGATCGGCGGCGAACGCGCGATCACCTGGCACGGCGACTGCGTGGTGGACGTGCGCGTCGTGTTCGCCAACCGCGCCGCCGAGGAGCGCCGCGGCATGGATCTCTGCGCCCTGCCCGCGCTGGCCATCGCCCCCGGCTGGACCACGGCGGCGCTCGCTCCGCCGGTGCGATCCGGCACGCCGCCCTAGCCGGGGGAGGCGTAGCCGAAGCGGGCGGCAGCCTCTATATCGGCGCCATGACCGACTATCTCTCCGATCTCAACGAACAGCAGCGCCTCGCGGTCGAAACGCTGGACGGCCCGCTGCTGGTGCTCGCCGGCGCCGGCACCGGCAAGACGCGGGTGCTGACCACCCGCTTTGCGCATCTGCTGCTCTCCGGGCGTGCCTGGCCCAACCAGGTGTTCGCGGTCACCTTCACCAACAGGGCGGCACGCGAGATGCGCGAGCGCGTGGCCGTTATGCTCGGCCGCCCGGTGGACGGGCTGTGGCTCGGCACGTTCCATGCGTTGGCCGCGCGCCTGCTGCGCCGCCACGCGGAAAAGGTGGGGCTGACGAGTTCCTTCACCATCCTCGACACCGACGATCAGATCCGCGTGCTGAAGCAGGTGATGGAAACCGCCGGCATCGACATCCACCGTTTCGCCCCGGCGGCGCTGCTCGCCCGCATCAGCCGCTGGAAGGATCGCGGCCTGCCGGCCGGCAAGGTGCCGGCAAGCGAGGAATCCGACTTCGCCCGTGGCCGCGTGCGCGCGCTCTACGCCGCCTACCAGGAACGCCTGCGCGAGCTGAACGCCGCCGATTTCGGCGACCTGCTGCTCCATACCACCGAGATCCTGCGCACCAACGCCGACATCCTGGAAAGCGTGCAGCGGGCCTTCAAATACATCATGGTGGACGAGTACCAGGACACCAACCTCGTCCAGTATTTCCTGCTGCGGCTGCTGGCGCAATCGCACCGCAATATCTGCTGCGTCGGCGACGACGACCAGTCCATCTATTCCTGGCGCGGCGCCGAGATCGAGAACATCCTGCGCTTCGAGAAGGACTTTCCCGGCGCCAGGGTGGTGCGGCTCGAACGCAACTACCGCTCCACGGCGCCCATCCTCGCCGCCGCCTCGGCGCTGATCGCCCATAACGAATCCCGCCTCGGCAAGACCCTGCACGCGCATTCGAGCCCCTCGGGCGCGACGAAGGTCACCGTTCTCGGCGTGTGGGATTCCGACGAAGAGGCGCGCGTGGTCGGCGCCGAGATCGAGCGTCTCTCCCGCGACGGCGAGGCGCTCGGCAGCATGGCGGTGCTGGTGCGCGCCGGCTTCCAGACGCGCCCGTTTGAGGAACGGCTGATCGCCCTCGGCTTGCCCTACCGGGTGGTGAGCGGTCAGCGCTTCTACGAACGCCAGGAGATCCGCGACGCCATCGCCTACCTGCGGGTGCTGGCACAGCCGGCCGACGACCTCGCCTTCGAGCGCATCGCCAACGTGCCGCGCCGGGGTCTCGGCGAGCAGGCCATGCGTTCCTTGCATGTGCTGCGGCGGGAGCGCGCGATCCCCCTCACGGCCGCCGCCGAAGCGCTCGCCGCCGAAGCCAGAAGCGGACGCGCCGGGCGGGCGCTTGCCGGGCTGCTCGCCAACTTCGCCCGCTGGCGCGAGGTGCTGCGGCGGCAAGGCCATGTCGCCGCCTACGAGGCGGTGCTGGATGAGTCGGGCTACCGCGACTTCTGGCGGAACGACAACGCCCCGGAGGCCGCCGGAAGGCTCGAGAATTTGAAGGAACTCGGGCAGGCGCTCGCCGATTTCGAGTCCCTGGAGAGCTTCCTCGAGCACGTGGCGCTGGTGATGGAGAACGACGGCGCGAGCGATACCGAGCGCGTGTCGCTCATGACGCTGCACGCCGCCAAGGGCCTCGAGTTCGACACAGTGTTCCTGCCCGGCTGGGAGGAGGGCCTGTTCCCCAGCCAGCGGACGCTGGAGGAGAGCGGCGGCCCCGGCCTGGAGGAGGAGCGGCGGCTCGCCTACGTCGGCATCACGCGGGCGCGGCGGCGCGCCTATATCAGCCACGCCGCCGCCCGGCGCATCTACGCCACCTGGCAGAGCAGCATCCCCAGCCGCTTTCTCTCCGAGTTGCCGGACGAGACGGTGACCCGCATCGCCGCGCCGAGGCAGGGCTTCCAGCGGAGCGGCTTCGGCACCGCCGCCGCCGCGCCGCAGGCGCCCGCGCGCTTCGCGGTGGGAACGCGGGTGTTCCACGAGAAGTTCGGCTACGGCACCGTCACCGAGCGTGAGGCCGACCGTCTCGAGATCGTCTTCGAGTCCACCGGCAGCAGCAAGCGCGTGCTCGCAAGCTTCGTGGAGCCGGCATGAAGCGCACCGGGGCCACCGTACTGGAAACCATTGCCGTGCGCGTGCCGCGTGCCGCGGTGCCCATCTTCGAGGCGGCTCTCGCCCAGGCGTGCCGCAGCGTCGGCCTGTTCGGCATCGAGGAGGACGCGGACTGGACTGTGGAAGGGGTGAAGGAGCGCGGTGCCGGCGAGACGCTGCTCGCCGCCGCGCTGGCACTCGCCGTGGCCGTGAGCGGCGTGGCGGCGACGGTGGCGCGCCGGCCGACCGAGGCTGACGGATGGCTCGCCCGCACCCGCGCCGCCTTTCCGGAACAACTGGTGGGGAAGCGTTTCGCCATCCGCGGCACGCATATCCACGCGCCTCTGCGTACCGGCCGGCTGACCCTGACGCTGGACGCGGCGGCGGCCTTCGGCTCCGGCGAGCACGGCTCCACGCGCGGCTGCCTGCGCGCGCTGGAGAGGGTTGCGCACCGCAGGCCCGCGCGGCTGCTCGATCTCGGAACCGGCTCGGGCATCCTGGCGCTCGCCGCGGCGCGGCTGTTGCACCGCCAGGTGCTCGCCACCGACATCGATCCCTGGAGTGTGCGCACCGCCGCCGCCAACGCCCGGCGCAATGGCCTCGGCCGGCGGGTCCGCGCCCTGCGCGCCGACGGCTGGTCGGCACCGGCGCTCGCCGCGCAGGCGCCCTACGACCTGATTTTCGCCAACATCCTGGCCCGCCCGCTGTGCCGGCTGGCGTGGCAAACCAGCGCGCATCTCGCGCCGGACGGCACGCTGATCCTCGCCGGGCTGCTGACGACGCAGGCGCGCTGGGTGCTGGCGGCCTACCGGCGCCACGGGCTCACCCTGGAATGGCGCCTGAGCGAGGGACCGTGGTGCACGCTGGTCCTGCGGCGCCGCTAGCCCCTCAACGAAAACGGGGCCCGCTCCGCGTTCCGCGGTGCGAACCCCGTGGGGTCTGGCCGGCGATGCGGCGAAGATCAGGCGGCCAGGGTGGTGCGGGTGACCGCGCGGAAAGCGCTGTTGTCGGTGCGGGCGGCGTTGCGCTCAGCGCAGAACGCGGGATCGAACACGAAGCGCAGGTCGCCGCGGTTGAGGCCGATGTCGGCCAGTTCGTGATCGGAGAGCGCGCTCAGCTCAGCCATCGCCGCATGGCGCTGGGGCATCTCGACGATCCAGCGCAGGGCGGCGCGGAAGCGGGCGGCAAGTCCGGTGCGCGCCGGGGCAAACGAGGCCCGCACTTCCGGCTCGTCCTGGAAGTAGTGGGTCATCGCCGGGGCGGCGGCGAAGGCGAGCTCGTCTTTGAAGGAGCGGGTATACATCGGGACTACATCCAGTCTGGGGCGGCCGTGGCGGGCGTCGTGCCTGTCTGCACTCGGTCGCGCGGTCTTGACGGCGCACAACATACGCACCCCGCGGTGGGAAGAAAGGGCCACAGGCTTCCCTCAGCTATGCACCATTCGCTTATCTTGCGCCGTGTTATGAATTTCCTGTCAAATCCCGAAAGGAGGGCCACCGATGCACGAGGCCCGTCTGCAAGCGCTACGCGCGGAACTTTCCAGCCAAAATCTCGATGGTTTGCTGATTCCGCGCGCCGATGAGCATCTGGGCGAGTATGTCGCCCCTGCCTTCGAACGGCTGGCCTGGCTTACCGGCTTTACCGGCAGCGCAGGGCTGGCAATCGTTTTGGCCGGGGTCGCGGCGATCTTCTCCGACGGGCGCTATCAGGAACAACTCGCCGTGCAGGTCGACGGCGCGCTGTGGGAGCGCCGCCACCTGCTGGAAGATCCACCCGCCCGCTGGCTTACAACCCACGCAAAAGCTGGCGCCAGCATCGGCTACGACCCGATGCTGTTCAGCGAGGAGGCGCTCGCGCCCTTCGCGCAGGCGGGATTTCCCCTGCGGCCGCTTCCGACGAACCCGATCGACCGCCTGTGGACCGACCGGCCGGCGCCGCCCGCCGCGCCCCTGCTGGCGCAGCCGCTGACATTCGCGGGGCTGGCCAGCGCGGAGAAGCGCGCGAGCCTCGCCGCCGAACTGCGGGCCGCTGGGCAGGCGGCGGCGGTGCTGGCCGACCCGGCCTCCATCGCCTGGCTGCTGAACGTGCGCGGCGGCGACGTGCCGTACACCCCGGTCGCCCTCGGCTTCGCCCTGCTGCACGCGGACGCCTCGGCCGACCTGGTAATGGCGGCGGATAAACTCAGTCCCGCGATTCGCGCATGGCTAGGAGATGATGTTCGCTACCACGAGAGAGCGGCGCTGCCCGCCCTGCTCGCCTCCCTTGTCGGCCGGCGGGTGCGCGTCGATGCCGCCGGCACACCGGTCTGGTTCGCGGAAACGCTGCGGCAAGCGGGCGCCACCGTCGTTGCCGCCCCCGACCCCTGCCTGCTGCCCAAGGCCTGCAAGAACGCCGTGGAACAGGAAGGCGCGCGGCGCGCGCACCTGCGCTGCGGTGTCGCGCTCTGCCGCTTCCTCGCCTGGCTGGCGGAACCCGCCCGCGGCCCCCTGACCGAGCGCGCGGCAGCGGCGCAGCTTACCGCGTTGCGCGCCGAGGCGCCCGAGTTCCGTGGCGAGAGTTTCGCCACCATCTCCGCCGCCGGGCCGAACGCCGCCCTGCCCCACTACCACGCCAGCGAGGAAAGCGACCGCGAACTCGGCGCGGACGAGGTCTATCTGGTCGATTCCGGTGGCCAGTACGCGGACGGCACCACTGACGTCACCCGCACCGTCTGGACCGGCCCGGGGGAACCGCCGGCCGAACTCCGCGACCGCTTCACCCGCGTGCTCGAAGGCAACGCCACGCTGGCGCGGCAAGTGTTCCCGCAGGGCACGAACGGCGCGCAACTCGACGCCCTGGCGCGCGCGGCGCTGTGGCAACGGCGGCTCGACTTCGACCACGGCACCGGCCACGGCGTCGGCAGCTACCTCTCGGTGCACGAGGGGCCGGCGCGCATCTCGCGCACCGGCGGAGCCGTGGCGCTCGCCCCCGGCATGATCCTCTCCGACGAGCCGGGCTACTACGTGCCCGGCCGCTACGGCATCCGCCTGGAGAACCTGCTGCTGGTCGCCCCCGCCGGCGAAGGCGACGGCGGCAGGAAGTTCCTCGGCTTCGAGGTGCTCACCCTCGCCCCGTTCGACCGCAGGCTGATCGACCCCGCGCTGCTCTCGCCCGCGGCGCGCACCTGGCTCGACGCCTATCACGCCCGCGTCGCCGCCACTGTCGGCCCGCTGCTCGCGCCGGCCGAGCGCGCCTGGCTGGAGACCGCCTGCGCGCCGCTTCCCTGAGGCGCTACGACTTGATGGGCGCGGGCGCCGGCGCCCTGGCCGTGGTGGCGGCCGGGAAGGAGGTCTCCCAGCCGCCACCCAGCGCCTTGTAGATCTGCACGAGGTCGGTGGAGACGGCGGTGGTGCTGTCGGCAAGCTGCTGCTCGACGGCAAGGAGATTCCGTTCGACGTCGAGTACTTGCAGGAAGTCGATCACCCCCTGCTGGTACTGGGCGCGGGCGAGGTCGAGCGCCTTGCGATCCTGCGCCGCCGCCTCCCGCAGCTGCTCGCGCCGGTGCTGCTCGGCGTCGTACTGGGTCAGCGCGTTGTCCACCTCGTGCAGCGCGCCGAGCACGGTGCGCTGGTAGAGCACCACCGCCTCCTTCTGCTGCTCCTTGCGCAGTTCCAGCACGCGCTTCAGCCGGCCGCCTTCGAAGATCGGCAGGCTGATCGAGGGACCGACGGCGTAGGTGGCGGCGTGCCCCCAGTCGGCGAGGTTGGCGAACTGCAACCCCTGCACGGCGACGCTGCCGGAAAGCGTGATCCGCGGGAAGAAATCCGCCACGGCGACGCCGATGTCGGCGGTGGCGGCGTGCAGCTGGGCCTCGGCGCGGCGGATGTCCGGACGGCGGCGCAGCAGGTCCGCGGGCAGTCCCACCGGCACTTCGGACGGCACCGGCGGCACCGGCGCGGCGGCGGCGAGTTCGCCGGAGAGCGCGGCCGGCGGCGCCCCGAGCAACAGGCTGATGGCGTTGACCAGCTGCGCCTCGCGCGCCTGCAGTTCCGGCAGTTGCGCCGCGGTGCTTGCCACCTGGGCGGCGGCGTTCGCCACATCGAGGTCGGTGGTGAGACCCCCGGCCGCCCGCTCACGGGTCAGTTTCAGGCTCTGCCGGGCGGTGTGGAGATTGTCGCTGGTGATCTGCTCCACGCGCTGGGTGCCGCGCAGCGCGATGTAGTCGCGCGCCAGCTCGGCCATGGCGGTGAGCAGCACGTCGCGCCGCGTGTCGGCGGTGGCCGATACCGTCGCCCTGGCCGATTCCACGCTGCGGCGAACCCTGCCCCAGAGGTCGAGTTCCCAGGTGGCGTCGAACCCGTACTGATAGAGATCGTACGGGGAGAACAGGCTGGAATTTTTTGCCTCGGCGCCGTTCTGCGGGTTGGCGAGGCCGTTCGCCGTGGCCGCGGCGCTCGGCGACCCCGCGAGCGACATCGCGCCGCGCGCGCTCGCCTGTTCGCGGGCGTAGCTCGCGTTGGCGTTGATCGCGGGCAGGCCGGCGGCGGCGGTCACGCCGACGGCGATGCGCGCCTCGGCGAGCCGGATGGAGGCCACCCGTACGTCGAGGTTGGCGATGGCGAGGCGGTCCTCGAGCTTGGCCAGCAGCGGGTCCTGGAACACCGTCCACCACGCGGGATCGACCGGAGCGGTCACCGGCCGGCTCGCCGCGGTCGGCTCCTTGCCGCCGTAGTTCCACGATGTGGGGTTCCACCACGCCTTCGGGCTGTGGAAGTCCGGCCCCATCGTGCAGGCGGAGAGCAGCGTGAGGGCGAGCGCGGGCAACAGGGAACGCGGCATGCGCAAGATCGGCGGCCTCCTTTGCCGCCACGGGAAGGCGGACGATGCACGTTACTCGCGTTTGCCAGCCGGTCAAAGTCGCGCCGCCGCTGATTGCGGCGGCCGTTCCGGCGGCGCAGAGTGGCTTCGGCGAACGACTGAACGGAGTTGCCCGAAATGACCGGAACCGAACGCGTGCTCGCGCGCCTCGACGCCTCCTTCGACGACGCGGAGAAGCGCTGGCTCGACTGGCTGCGCATTCCCTCGGTGAGCGCCGATCCGGCGCACGCCCCCGACATCCGCCGGGCCGCAGAATACGCGGTGGCGCAGCTCGCCGACCTCGGCTTCACCGCCTCGGTGCGCGAGACGGCCGGCGCCCCCTGCGTGGTGGCGCACCACCCCGGACCCGGCGGCGATGCCCCGCACCTTCTCTACTACGGCCACTACGACGTGCAGCCGGCGGAACCGCTCGATCTGTGGAAGAACCCGCCGTTCGAGCCCACCGTCGTGGAGGGGCCGCATGGTCCGCGGGTGGTGGCGCGCGGCTCGGTGGACGACAAGGGACAGGTGGCGATGTGGCTTGCCGCCTTCCGCGCCTGGCACGCGGAATCGGGCTCGCTTCCCTGCCGCGTCAGCGTGCTGCTGGAAGGCGAGGAGGAAATCAGCAGCCCGAACCTGAAGCCGTTCGTATCGGCGAACCGCGACGAGCTCGCCGCCGACGCGGTGGTGATCTCCGACACCAACATGTGGGACGTGGCCACGCCCGCGCTCACCACCAGCCTGCGCGGCATCGTCTACATCCAGGTGGACGTGAAGGCGGCCAACCGCGATCTGCATTCCGGCATGTACGGCGGCTCGGCGCTGAACCCGATCAACGCCCTGGTGGCGGCGCTCGGGCAGTTGAAGGACGAAACGGGACGCATCCGCATCGAGGGCTTCTACGACGGCGTGCGCGAGGTGCCGCCAGAGCAGAAGCGGCAGTGGGAGGCGCTGAAGTTCGACGAGGCGCGGCTGCTGGGCGACATCGGCCTTACCACCGGGGCGGGCGAGGCCGGATATTCCGCGCTGGAGCGCCTGTGGGCGCGGCCGACCTGCGACATCAACGGCGTCTGGGGCGGCTACCAGGGCCCGGGAAGCAAGACGGTGATCCCGGCGGCTGCCGGTGCCAAGGTGAGCTTCCGGCTGGTGGAGGGCCAGGATGCGGAGAAGGTGATCGCCGGCTTCGAGCGCTTCCTGCGCGCGCGCATGCCGCGCGATGCCAGGCTCGATTTCACCGTGTTCGGCTCCGGCACCGGGGTGGCGTTCTCCACGTCCGACCGCTTCGTGCAGGCGGCCGCGGCGGCGCTGAAGGTGGAATACGGCAGGGAGGCGGCCTTCGTCGGCTGCGGCGCCTCCATCCCGGTGGTGGAGACGCTGCAGGCCGAGCTTCACGCCCCGGTGGTGCTGATGGGCTTCGGCCTCGACGACGACCAGCCGCACAGCCCGAACGAGAAGTTCGAGGTGTGCTGCTTCCGCCACGGCGCGCGCGCGCACGTGCGCCTGCTCGGGCTGCTGGGCTGAGTGCCGCCTCAGACCTGATCGATCAGCGGGTCGGGGTGGGCGAGGCGGACGAGTTCGTCGCGGCGGTCGATTATCACGGTGCGGCCGTTCACGCTCACCCCGTAGCTGCCGAGGGTAGCGAAGGCGCGGGACAGGTTTTCCGGCGTCATGCCGAGGCGGGCGGCCAGAACCCGCTTCTCGAAGTCGAGTTGCAGCCGGCCTTCGGCGTCAACCGCCTGCAGCAGCCAGCTGGCCAGCCGCTCGACGCCGCTGCGCAGCTTGTGGTTCTTGATCTCGCGCACCATGAAGCGGAATGCCCCGGCGAGCTCGTCCACCACCGCGAGGGCGAAGGCGGAATCGGCAGCGAAGGTGGTGCGCACCGCCTCGCCCGGGATCATCAGCACCCGCGAGCGCGCCAGCGTGCGCGCCGCCATCAGGTAGGGCTTGTCGCGCAGCACGGCAGCGAGGATGAAGCTCGTCACCGGCCGCACCAGCGCCACAGTGGTCTCCCGCCCGGCTGACGAAGCCGCCAGTTCCACGGTGCCCTCCAGCAGAACGTGCAGGAAATCCGCCCGATCGCCCTGGCGCAGCAATTCGACGCTGGCGGGAAACGTCTGCAGGAAGCTGCCCCGCACCAGCGCCTCGAAGCTTTCCTCGCCCATGCCGGCGAACAGATGCAACGCCCGCACGGCGGCCCTATCGGACTCTCGCATCCCGCACTCCCGCGGCAGCCGCGGCCACTACGCCACGAAGATTGATAAACGTCAATTCGACACCAAAAGCCGGGCGCAGTCGCACACCGCACATGACAAGATAACAGCCTACCGGCTTCGGCCCACCGTTTATTTTTGCATTTTTGCTGCCAGTTTTGATCTAGATCAAACGGAACGCCCCCGGCGCCCCCCTAGAGTGCGCCCTGTTCCGGTACGCGACGCTGCGTTCGCCGGGAAAAAACAGTGCCGCAACCAGCAAGGAGGCCCACACATGGACAAGGCAACCGCAACCGGCACGGCGCCGCACGTCCAGATTTCCGGCACGCCGGCGGGCGGCCTCGTCATGGGCACCTGGGGCTTCTTCATCGGCTTCGCCGCGGTGGCGCTCTACGGGCCGGCCGCGCACAATTTCCAGCTCTCCATGCATCTCTCGCCGACGGCGGTGGGGCTGCTGGTGGCGGCGCCGCAGCTCACCGGCTCGCTCCTGCGCATCCCCTTCGGCGCCTGGGTGGACAAGATCGGCGGGCGGCTGCCGATGCTCACCCTGTTCATCGCCTCCCTGGTGGGCATGAGCGGGCTCGTGGTGATCCTCACGGCGGTGCCGAACGTCACCGCCTCGTTCTATCCCCTGATCCTGATCCTTGGCTTTCTTTCGGGCTGCGGCGTCGCCTCGTTCTCGGTCGGCATACCGCAGGTATCGTACTGGTTCCCGCGCAACCGCCAGGGCACCGCGCTCGGCACCTACGGCGGCGTCGGCAACCTTGCCCCCGGCCTGTTCACGCTGCTGCTGCCGCTTGCCATCGGCGCCGTAGGCCTCGCCGGCTCGTACATCGCCTGGCTGATCTTTCTGCTGATCGGCACGATGATCTATGGGCTGATGGTGCGCGACGCTCCCTATTTCCAGGCGCGCCACCAGGGCCTGTCGCCCGCGGAGGCGAAGGAGGCCGCCGCCGCCGCCGGGGAGGAGTTGTTCCCGCGCGACGCGGTGTGGGGAGCGCTGGCGCTCGCCGCCGAGGAAACCCGCACCTGGGGCCTCGCCTTCCTCTATTTCATCTCCTTCGGCGGCTTCCTGGCGCTGACCGTCTGGTTCCCCACCTACTGGATCAATCTGCATCACCTGACGCTGGCCCAGGCCGGCGCGCTCGGCGGCCTCGGCTTCTCCCTGCTGGCGGCGGTAAGCCGGGTGCTGGGCGGCACGCTGGCCGAGCGGTTCGGCGGCGAGCGGATGGCTGTCATCTCTTTCAGCATCGTGCTGGTGGCCGCGACGGTGCTGTCGTTCTCCACCGCCTTCGCCCTCGACGTGGCGGGTGAACTGCTGATCGGCTTCGGCATGGGCCTCGGCAACGCCGCCGTGTTCAAGATGGTGCCGAAATACGTGCCGCATGCGGTGGGCGGCGCCTCCGGGCTCGTGGGCGGGCTCGGCGCGTTCGGCGGCTTCGTCATTCCGCCGCTGCTCGGCATGGTCGCCGGGCTGTTCGGCGGCGCTGGCTACGCCGGCGGCTTCTTCACCTATGTCGTGCTGGCGGCGGCGGCCATCGCCGTGGCGACCGGCTTCATCCGCTTCGAGAGCCACTTCACTACCGACTGACGCCCGGTTCCGTTCCTGCCGTGTGATTTCGAGAAGGCAGCAAGATGAGTCACTTCCTCGACCGCCTGACGTTCTTCCGCCGTATCCAGGACCGCTTCGCCGGCGGCCACGGCATCGTCACCAACGAAGACAGAAGCTGGGAGGACGGCTACCGCAAGCGCTGGCAGCACGACAAGATCGTCCGCTCCACGCACGGTGTGAACTGCACCGGCTCCTGCTCGTGGAAAATCTACGTCAAGGGCGGGCTCGTCACCTGGGAGACGCAGCAGACCGACTATCCACGCACGCGGCCCGATCTGCCGAACCACGAGCCGCGCGGCTGCCCGCGAGGCGCCAGCTTCTCCTGGTATCTCTATTCCGCGACGCGGGTGAAGTATCCGCTGGTGCGCGGACGCCTGCTGCGGCTGTGGCGGGAGGCGCGGGCCACGCTTTCGCCCGTCGCCGCCTGGGCCAGCATCGTCGAGAACCCAGAGAAGCGCGCGAGCTACGTCGAACGCCGTGGCCTCGGCGGCTTCGTGCGCGCCAAGTGGGACGAGGTGGAGGAACTGGTCGCCGCCGCCAACGCCTACACCATCCGCAAATACGGTCCGGACCGCGTCGCCGGCTTCTCGCCCATTCCGGCGATGTCGATGATCTCCTACGCGGCCGGCGCCCGCTACCTGTCGCTGCTCGGCGGCGTTCCGCTCAGCTTCTACGACTGGTACTGCGACCTGCCGCCGTCGAGCCCGATGACCTGGGGCGAGCAGACCGACGTTCCCGAAAGCGCCGACTGGTACAACGCCGGCTTCCTCCTGGTATGGGGCAGCAACATCCCGCAGACCCGCACCCCGGACGCGCATTTCTACACCGAGGGACGCTACCGCGGGACCAGGTCCGCGGTGATCAGCCCGGACTACGCCGAGGCCACCAAGTTCGCCGATATCTGGCTGCATCCGAAGCAGGGCACCGATGCCGCCCTCGCGCTCGCCTTCGGCCACGTCATCCTGCGCGAGTTCCATCTCGACCGCGAGGTCCCCTACTTCCGCGACTACCTGAGGCAGAATTCCGACCTGCCGATGCTCGTGCGCCTCGTGCGCAAGGGCGATCATTTCGTTCCCGAGCGCATGCTGCGCGCCTCCGAGTTCGCCGGCGCCCTGGGCGAGACCAACAATCCTGAGTGGAAGACCGTGGCCCTCGATACGGAAGGCCAGCCGGTGGTGCCGCTCGGCTCGGCGGGATTCCGCTGGGGCGAGCAGGGGAAATGGAATCTGGAGCCGCGCGCGGGCAACGGCGCGGAAGTGACGCTCGGCCTAAGCCAGATCGGCGGCGAGACCGCCCCCGTCGCCTTCCCCTATTTCGGCGGCGAGGCCCCGCACGACTTCACCGCCACCGACCACGCGAACGTGCTCGTGCGCAACGTGCCCGCGCGCCGGCTGCAGCTTGCCGAAGGCGAGGTGCTGGTGGCCAGCGTCTTCGATCTTCTCTGCGCCAACTACGGGATCGACCGCGGCCTCGGCGGCGAGGCGGTGGCCGCCTCCTACGACGACGACGTGCCCTTCACGCCCGCCTGGGCGGAGCGCGTCACCGGCGTGCCGCGCGGGCAGATCATTGCCACGGCGCGCGCCTTCGCCGCCAACGCCGAGCAGACCAACGGCCGCTCCATGGTCATCCTCGGCGCCGGGCTCAACCACTGGTACCACATGGACATGGCCTACCGCGGCATCATCACCATGCTGGTGCTGTGCGGCGCCGTGGGCCAGAGCGGTGGCGGCTGGTCGCACTACGTGGGCCAGGAGAAGCTCAGGCCGCAGACCGGTTGGCTGCCGGTCGCCTTCGCCCTCGACTGGTGCCGGCCGCCGCGGCAGCAGAACGCCACGAGCTATTGGTACGCGCACACCGACCAGTGGCGCTACGACAGCATCCGCATGGATGGCCTGCTTTCTCCCACCGCGCCCGAGGGCAACTGGCCGACGGCCGCGATCGACTACAACGTGCGCGCCGAGCGCATGGGCTGGCTGCCGACCGCGCCGCAACTCAAACGCAATCCGCTCGACGTGGGCAAGGAAATCAGCGCCGGCGGTCTCGAGGCGGGGAAATTCGTCGCCGCCGGGCTCGCCGACGGCTCGCTCCAGCTTTCCTGCCACGACCCCGACGACCCCGCGAACTGGCCGCGCAACCTGTTCGTGTGGCGTTCCAACCTGCTCGGCGCCTCGGGCAAGGGGCACGAGTACTTCCTCCGCCATCTGGTCGGCGCCCGCAACGGCGTGCTCGGCGACGAGATCGGCCCCGCCGACCGCCCGAAGGAGGTGCGCTGGCATGAGAAGGCGCCCGAAGGCAAGCTCGACCTGCTGGTGACGCTCGACTTCCGCATGTCCTCGACCTGCGTCTATTCCGACGTGGTGCTGCCGACCGCCACCTGGTACGAGAAGAACGACCTCAACACTTCCGACATGCACCCCTTCATCCATCCGCTTTCCGCCGCGGTGGACCCGCCATGGGAGGCACGTTCCGACTGGCAGACCTTTGCCGGCATCGCCCGCGCCTTCTCGCGCGTGTGCCCCGAGGTTCTGGGAGTGGAGCACGACGTGGTGCTGGCGCCGCTCGCGCACGACACGCCGGCCGAACTCGGCCAGCCGTTCACCGTGCAGGACTGGAAACAGGGCGAAGGCGCACCGGTTCCCGGCCGCACCGCGCCGGGCGTGGTGCTGGTCGAGCGCGACTACCCGGCGGTGGGCGCGCGCTTCACGGCGCTCGGGCCGTTGCTGCAGAAACTCGGCAACGGCGGCAAGGGGATCTCCTGGAATACCGAACGGGAGGTCGCCGAACTCGCCGCACTGAGCGGCACGAGCCCCACCGGCCAGCCGAGCCTGGCAACCGACATCGACGCCTCCGAGGCGATCCTGATGCTCGCGCCGGAGACCAACGGCGAAGTGGCGGTGAAGGCGTGGCAGGCGCTGGAGCGCTTCACCGGGCGCGAGCACACGCATCTCGCCAGGGGCCGCGCCGACGAGAAGATTCGCTTCCGCGACCTGCAGGCGCAGCCTCGCAAGATCATCACCTCGCCCACGTGGTCGGGACTGGAATCGGAGCACGTCTGCTACAGCGCCGGTTACACCAACGTGCACGAGCGCATCCCCTGGCGGACGCTGAGCGGCAGGCAGGAGTTGTACCAGGATCATTTGTGGATGCGTGCCTTCGGCGAGTCGCTGCCCACCTGGCGGCCGCCAGTGGATACGCACGCGGTGGCGGCGGTGAGGGGCAGGCACGACGCCGGCACGCCGGAAGTGGTGCTGAACTTCATCACGCCCCACCAGAAATGGGGCATCCACAGTACCTATTCCGATAACCTGCTGATGCTCACGCTCAATCGCGGCGGCCCGGTGATCTGGATCTCCGAGGAGGATGCGGCGAAAGCCGGCATCGCCGACAACGACTGGGTGGAAGCCTACAACGGCAACGGCACGCTGGTGGCGCGCGCAGTGGTTTCGCAGCGGGTGATGCCGGGAATGTCGCTGATGTACCACGCACAGGACAAGGTCGTGAATGTGCCGGGGAGCGAGATCACCAAACAGAGGGGCGGCGTCCACAACTCCGTCACCCGCGTGGCGCTGAAGCCCACGCACATGATCGGCGGCTACGTGCAGCTCGCCTACGGGTTCAACTACTACGGCACGGTCGGCTCGAACCGCGACGAGTTCGTGATCGTCCGGCGCATGAAGAAGATCGACTGGCTGGACGGCTCCGCCGCCACCGATCAGGCGCCCGCCGAGGAGGTCTCGCGATGAAAATCCGCGCCCAGATCGCCATGGTGCTGAACCTCGACAAGTGCATCGGCTGCCATACCTGCTCCATCACCTGCAAGAACGTCTGGACCAGCCGCGAGGGCGTCGAATACGCCTGGTTCAACAACGTCGAGAGCAAGCCCGGCGTCGGCTATCCGAACGAGTGGGAGAACCAGAAGCGCTGGAACGGCGGCTGGAAACGCGGGACGAACGGCGCGTTGCAGCCGCGCATCGGCGCCAAGTGGAAGGTGCTCGCCAACATCTTCGCCAATCCCGACCTGCCGCAGATCGACGACTACTACGAGCCCTTCACCTTCGACTACTCCCATCTGCAGCAGGCGCCGGAGTGCGGTGCGATGCCGACCGCGCGGCCGCGCTCCCTCGTGTCCGGCGAGCGGATCGAGAAAATTTCCGGAGGCCCGAACTGGGAAGAAATCCTCGGCGGGCCGTTCAGCAGGCGGAGCCGCGACGCCAATTTCGAAGGCGTGCAGAAGGAAATCTACGGCGCCTTCGAGAACACCTTCATGATGTACCTCCCCAGGCTGTGCGAGCACTGCCTGAACCCCGCGTGCGTGGCGGCCTGCCCTTCGGGCGCCATCTACAAGCGCGAGGAGGACGGCATCGTCCTGGTGGACCAGGACAAGTGCCGCGGCTGGCGGATGTGCGTCTCCGCCTGCCCCTACAAAAAAGTTTACTACAACTGGAAGAGCGGCAAGTCGGAGAAGTGCCTGCTCTGCTACCCGCGCCTGGAATCGGGCCAGCCCACGGTGTGCAGCGAGACCTGCGTCGGCCGCATCCGCTATCTCGGCGTGGTGCTCTACGACGCCGACCGCATCGCCGACGCTGCCGGAACGGAAGACGAAAAGGCGCTCTACGAAGCCCAGCTCGGCATCTTCCTCGACCCGCACGACTCCGATATCCAGAAGGAGGCGCGCGCGCAGGGCATTCCGGAGACGTGGCTCGAGGCCGCGCGAAACTCGCCGGTCTGGAAGCTCGCCATGGACTGGAAGATCGCCTTCCCGCTGCACCCGGAATGGCGGACGCTGCCGATGGTGTGGTACGTGCCGCCGCTTTCCCCCATCACCTCGGCCGCCGCCAACGGCGCGCTCGACCTGGTGGACGGCATGCCCGATGTCCGCAGCCTACGCATTCCGCTTGGCTATCTCGCTAACCTTCTCACCGCCGGCGACGAGACGCCGATCGCCACCGCGCTCGAGCGCATGCTCGCCATGCGCGCCTACATGCGGGCGAAGTCGCTCACCGGCGAGGGCGACGCGGCACAGGCCGCGCGCGTCGGGCTGACCCCCGATGCCGTCGAGAAAATGTACAAGCTGCTCGCCATCGCCGACTACGAGGACCGTTTCGTCATTCCCACCGCGCGACGGGAGATCGGCGAGGCGGCGCACCCGTTGCGCAACGCCAGCGGCTTCGCCTTCGACGAACCGCACGGCGGGCGTTCCGGCTGCTCGCTGTTCGACAACCGCCCAACGCAAAAGGTAGGCTGGTGATGGCCGCGGGCACGCGCACATTCCGCGCGCTCGGCGCGCTGCTGGAGTGGCCGACTCCGGAGTTGCAGCAGGCGATCCCCGAGATCGCCGCCACGCTCGCCGACGAGGCGCTGCTGCCGAAGGAACGCCAGGCGGCGCTGGCGCCGCTGCTCCAGCGGCTGATGGACGACGACATCTACGCCGTGCAGGAGCGCTACCATGACCTGTTCGACCGTGGCCGGGCGCTGTCGCTGCACCTGTTCGAGCACGTCCACGGCGAGAGCCGCGACCGCGGGCAGGCGATGGTCGATCTGCTCGCGCTCTACGAGAAAGCGGGCGTCACCCCGCGCGCCGACGAACTGCCCGACTACCTGCCGCTGTTCCTCGAGTTCCTGTCGCTCCGCCCGGTGGCGGAGGCGCGCTCCCTCCTCGCCGAGCCGGCGGCGGTGCTCGCCGCGCTCGCCGAACGGCTGCACCGCGCCGACGAGGCCTATGCGGTGGTGTTCGACGCGCTGCTGGCGCTGGTCGGCCCGGTGACGGCGGAAACGGCGGTGGAACCGGCGCCGGACCCCGACGACCTCGAGGCGCTCGACGCGGCGTGGGAGGAACCCTCCGTCACCTTCGGGTCGGAGGCGGTGGGCGGAACCGAAACCGGCAGGCTGGCGCGGCGACTCAGGGCTGCGGCGCGCGATCGGACGAAGCAGGAGGGATGACGATGGGTTCCTACATCAACAGTGCGATCTTCGGCTGGTATCCCTACCTCTGCGCCATCGTCTTCCTGGTGGGCAGCCTGCTCCGGTTCGACACCACCCAGTACAGCTGGCGCAGCGGCTCGAGCCAGTTGCTGCGCCGCCGCCAGCTTCGGCTCGGCTCGAACCTGTTCCACATCGGCATCCTGGTGCTGCTCGTCGGCCACACGGGCGGCCTGCTCACCCCGGTCGCGGTGCTCGACGCCCTCGGCATTCCTCACGAATCGAAGCAGATCCTGGCGATGACCGTGGGCGGGGTCGCCGGCGCCATGTGCTTCGCCGGTCTGCTGATGCTCGCGCACCGGCGGCTCGCCGATCCGCGCATCCGCGCCAACAGCAGCTTCGCCGACACCGCGATCGTGCTGCTGCTGCTGGTGCAGGTGACGCTCGGGCTTCTCACCATTCCGCTCTCGGGCGCCGACACCACCGCCGGCGACATGGTGAACTTCATGAACTGGGCGCAGGGAATCGTGTTCCTGAACCCGCACGCGGCCTCCTACGTCGCCGACGTGCCGCTCCTGTTCAAGGTGCACCTCACGCTCGGCATGACGCTGTTCCTGCTGTTCCCGTTCACCCGGCTGGTGCACATCTGGAGCGTGCCGATCTGGTACCTCGGGCGTCCGGGCTACCAGATCGTACGCGCGCGCTGGCGGCAGGGCGCGGCCGGCGA
Source organism: Pseudomonadota bacterium (assembly GCA_021780035.1). Lineage (GTDB taxonomy): Bacteria > Pseudomonadota > Alphaproteobacteria > Acetobacterales > Acetobacteraceae > Rhodovastum. Next base: position 1,402 of record JAJXZO010000143.1, on the reverse strand, counting down.
CTGAGCGGGCCCGGCGGGCGCCTCAGCCGGCGTCCGCCGCCGAGCCGGAGCGGTCGAGTTCGCCCGCGCGGATGCTGGCGATGGCGTTCTCCAGCACGCGGATGATCGCCTCGTCCTCGAGCCCCTGCGCCAGCATGCCGATGGCGCCGCCGAGCAGCGCCGAGGCGATCGCCATGGCGCTGATCTTCTGGCCGCTCATGTACTCGATCGCCTTGTCCACCACCGCGCCGGCGTGGCTGAGGTCGGCCGGCGGGCCTTCCTCCTCCTCGTGATGATGGTCGTGGTCATGGCCGCCGCAGCAGCCGCCCTCCGACCCGCCGCATCCGCACCCGCCGTGCTCGTCGTCGTTCGCCATCTGCCTTCTCCCCGTTTCGGCTCTTCATAGGCGGCGGAGGAAGGCGCAACAAGCCTGTCTGCCGTTGTTCGGCCCCGCCCAGGCGTGGCAGAGTGCGCCCCCGCCCGAACGGGGCCACGAGAAACGGGACAGGCGATGTACGACGATCCGCGCTGGGATGCCGAGATGCGCGCGGCCCGGCTGACGATGGACGAGGCCGCGGCGGCCTTCCCTGCCGTGGTGGTGGCGGAGCCGCTCGACCCGGTGCGCGCGGTGAACGACAGCCTCGCCATGCGCTGGGCGGCCGGCGGGCCGAAGATGGCGGAAACCCGGGAATTCTGGATCGGCGCGCACGGGCGGCGGGTGTTCTGCCGCCTGCACCGTCCGGCCGCGCCGGGGCCGGCGCCGCTGCTCATCTGGTTCCACGGCGGCGGCTGGGTGTGGCTTACCGTCGATACCCACGACCGCCTCGCGCGCGAACTCGCCCTGTCCGGGCAGGCGGCCACGCTGCTGGTAGACTACACGCTCTCGCCCGAGAGCCGTTTCCCGCAGGCATTGGCCGAGTGCGCGAAGGTAACGGCGGCCGCGGCGGAGCGCGCCGCGGAGTGGGGCTGCGACCCGGCGCGCATCGTCCTCGGCGGCGATTCCGCCGGCGGCAACCTCGCCTTCGCCGCGGCGCTCGCGCTCCGCGACCGCACCTTCGGCACGCCCGCCGTGCCGCTCGCCGGCATCCTCGCCTACTACCCGGTGATCGACCCCGCCTGCGCCACCCCGACCTACGCCGAGTTCGCCACCGGCTACGGGCTCACGGCCGAGCGCATGGCGGCGTTCTGGCGCCTCTATCTGCGCCACGAGGCCGACGCCGCCAACCCGCTCGCCGCCCTGCACCACGCCGATCTCGACGGGCTGCCGCCCTGCTGGCTCGGTCTCGCCGAACTCGACGTGCTGCGCGCGGAAGGCGAGGATTTCGCCGCCCGGCTGCGCATGGCGCGGGTGGCCTGCGAACTGGCCGTCTTTCCCGGCCTCGCCCACGGCTTCGCCATGCTCACCGAGACGGTCGGCGCGGCC
>JAJXZO010000019.1 GCA_021780035.1 Pseudomonadota bacterium | reverse complement strand
GCCTGCTGCGCGGCAGGGGCCGCCGGCGGAGCCTTGGCGGCCGGCGCGGGTCGCGGGGCGGGCGCGGCGGCATCGCCGCCGGCGGCGAGCAGCGCGATCGGCGTGTTCACTGCCACTCCCTCGGTGCCCTCGGCGATGAGGATGCGCGAAAGCGTCCCTTCGTCCACCGCTTCCACCTCCATCGTCGCCTTGTCGGTTTCGATCTCGGCGATGACATCGCCGGACTTGACCGTGTCGCCCTCTTTCTTCAGCCAGCGCGCCAGCGTGCCCTCGGTCATGGTCGGGCTCAGGGCCGGCATCAGGATCTCGGTCGCCATCGTCTCAGCCCTCCACCAGCACGTCGGTCCACAACTCGGCGGCATCAGGCTCGGGGCTCGCCTGCGCGAACTCCGCGGCCTCCTGCACCGCCTTCCGCACCGAAGCGTCGATGCCGGCGATCTCCTCCTCCACGGCGCCAAGCTCGAGGAGACGCTTCTTCGCCTGCTCGATGCAGTCGCGCTCGCTGCGAACCTTCTCCACCTCCTCGCGCGAGCGGTACTTCGCCGGATCGGACATGGAATGACCACGGTAGCGGTAGGTTTGCATTTCCAGCAAATACGGACCGGCGCCGCTGCGGCAGTGGGCGACGGCGATTTCGCCGGCGGCCTTCACCGTCTCCACGTTCATGCCGTCCACCTGCATGCCCGGAATGCCCCAGGGCGAGCCGTTCCTGGACAGGTCGCGCGAGGCGGACGCGCGCTCGACGCTGGTGCCCATGCCGTAGCGGTTGTTCTCGATGACGAAGATCGCCGGCAATTTGAGCAGGGCGGCAAGGTTCAGGCTCTCGAAAACCTGCCCCTGGTTGGAGGCGCCCTCGCCGAAATAGGCGACGGCGACGCTGTCGTTGCCGCGGTACCAGTTGCTGAAGGCCAGCCCGGCGCCGAGGCTCACCTGCGCGCCGACGATGCCGTGGCCGCCGAAGAAGTTCCTCTCCTTGCTGAACATGTGCATGGAGCCGCCCTTGCCGTGCGAATATCCGGTGGCGCGGCCTGTCAGTTCGGACATCACGCCGCGCGCCTCCATGCCGGTGGCCAGCATGTGCCCGTGGTCGCGATAGGAGGTGATCACCTGGTCGGTCGGGCGCAGCGTCATCTGCATGCCCACCACTACGGCCTCCTGGCCGATGTAGAGGTGGCAGAAGCCGCCGATCAGGCCCATGCCGTAAAGCTGGCCGGCCCGTTCCTCGAAGCGCCGGATCAGCACCATGTCATGGTAGGCGCGCAGCAGTTCGTCTTTCGACAACCCCGCATGCGCCTCGCCGCGCCGCTTCGATTCGGACGCCTTTGCCATCGTTGTATTCCCCGCCAACGGTCAACCACTGGGCCACACCTAGTCTCGGCCTGCCCGGGTGGCAAGCGCACGCGGTGCGTTGGCGGATCGTTTGGCGCCGTTCAGCCGTGCACGGTGATGGTGGCGAGTGCGATGGCGAGGCTGCGCGGGTCTCTGGAGGTGGGATTCAGGTAGCGCACCGGCAGGAAATAGGGTGGGCGGATGACGAGTTCGCCGGCCTCCCCGGCGAGCGTCACCGGGTCCGTCTCCAGGATGAACCAGCGGTCCTTGCGTCGCAGCAGGTGCGCCGGCAGGGGCACGCCGTTCAGTTCGAGGCGGGTCTCCTCCACCGGGTAGTCGGCGGTGATGGCGTAGCCGCGCAGCCGGATGCGCGCCTCCCGCGCGGCGAAGTGGAAATGGAGCCGCGCCGTCTGCTCGCTGTCGAGCCAGGCGAAGCCGTCGGTTTCGAACTCGTGGAACCCCTGCAGGCCGGGGGCGCCGCCGAGGCTGACTTCCTCGCCGGGAGCGGGGCGGAAGCGCGCGGGCGCGGCTGCCGCCCCCGGCCGGCGCGCCGCGTGCGCGCGGCGGGCGGCGAACATTTCGCAGGCGCGCTGGTAGAGCACGAGATCCATGGCGTTGCGCGCCACGACCCGCAGGCTGTCCTCGACGGCCGCCTCCGCGCCGGTGGCGTTGGTGACGTTCTCGTGGCCGATGCCGAGCGGGTGCGGGATGTTCCAGGCGCCGCGCGCCAGTTCCAGGGTGCCCGGCATGTCTTCGGCGATGCCGAGGTCGATGCTCCGCAGCGTGGCGAGCGCCGCCTCCAGGATGACGGGCGAGGGTGCCTTCTCCCAGAAGCGGGCAGTATCCGGGTCGTAGAGCGCCGCATCGCCGCTCAGCATGCGCGTCATGCCGTCGTGGATCTGCCCGAACAGCTCCGGGTGGCGGGAGCCGAGGAACGCGTCGAGGGTGAAGCCGGGCGCGAGCCCGAGCCGGCGCTGCTCATCGTCGGGCTGCATCCGCAGGAAGCGGAACAGCGACAGCACTCGCGGCACGGGGTGGCGGAGGATGGTGAAGACGGAGCAGCGGTCCCGCCAGGGCGCGATCATGTGGAACGGGATGTGGCCGACCAGGCAGGCCGGGGCGTCGTCGCCGCTGTTCAGCAGCCTGCCGATCTCCGCCGGGGTCGAGCCATCGACAGCGGTCAGCCGGGTCAGGCGCTCCTGGCCGAAGGTGTTGCGCAGCGTGCCGATGAAAGAAGTGCCGGCGGTCTTCGGGATGTGCAGGAACAGCACCGGCGGCGGCCTTTCCGTCTGCGCCTCCGGGACAGAGGGAGAGGCGGGCGGAATACCCACGGCAGGCTCCGGAATGGAAGGTTTCGGCGCTCGTGTCGCGTCTGTGGCCATGAGTACGCAACTTGCCTTGGCCGCATCCGCTTGTGAAGCCTCGGGGGCGGAGCGGAATGCCGGGCGTTCCGCCCACGGTGGCGCGAATGCAAGCGCGGATCAGTGGAAATCGCGCGCGCGCTGCAGCGCCGGACCATGGTCGGAGCGGTTCTCCGTTTCCTCCTCCAGCCCGGCAAGCAGAGGAGAGCGGTCGGTAAGGGTTTCGGCCACCAGATGCACCACGCCCTCGGGCGAGCGCTGGATGCGCCCTTCCGCCACCAGCAGCGTCGCGCCGAGCAGCGCCCGGCGGTAGCGCTCGGCCACCTGCGACCAGACCACCAGGTTGGCGATGCCGGTCTCGTCCTCCAGGGTGACGAACACCACCCCGCCAGCGCTGCCCGGCCGCTGGCGCACCAGCACCAGCCCCGCCACCCGCATGCGGGTGCCGTCGGCGGCGACATTGGCCTCGGCGCAGCTTCGCACCTCCTCGCGCAGCAAAACGGAACGCAGGAAGCGGAGCGGCTGCGCCTTCAGCGACAGCCCCGTGCTCCGGTAGTCGGCGGCCACCTGCTCCGCCGCGCGCATCGGCGGCAGGCCGGCGGGCCGTATCGCGACCGGCAGATGGCCGAACAGCCCGTCTGCCGGCTCGGGCGCGTGGGCGCGGGCGTGCCAGAGTCCGGCGCGCCGGTCGAGACCGAGGCCCCGCAGCGCGTCGGCCCCGGCGAGGGCTTCCAGCGCCGGCCTCGGCAGCGCCGCCGCCAGGGCGGAGAAACCGGCGAAACCGCCGCCGCGTGCCGCCAGCAGCGCCTCCGCCCACTCGCGGCGGAAGCCCGAAACCATCCGCAGGCCGAGCCGCAATGCGCCGTCCTCCTCCAGCGCGCAGTCCCAGCCGGAGGCGCTGGCGTCGATCTCGCGCACCCGCACGCCGTGGGCGCGGGCGTCGCGCACCACCTGCGCCGGCGCGTAGAACCCCATCGGCTGGGCGTTGAGCAGGGCGCAGGCGAACGCCGCCGGGTGGTGCCGCTTCAGCCAGGCCGAGACGTAGACCAGGATGGCGAAGCTGGCGGCGTGGCTTTCGGGAAAGCCGTAGCTGCCGAAGCCCTCGATCTGATGGAAGCAGCGTTCGGCGAGATCGCGCGCGTAGCCGCGGGCGACCATTCCCCCCACCATCTTGTCGTGGAAGTGCTGGACGCTGCCGGTGTGGCGGAAGGTGGCCATGGCGCGGCGGAGCGCGTTCGCCTCCTCCGGCGTGAAGCCGGCGGCGACGATGGCGATGCGCATCGCCTGCTCCTGGAACAGCGGCACGCCCAGGGTGCGGCCGAGCACGCGCCGCAGTTCGTCGGCGGGGCCGCATTCGGGCGCGGGTGCCGGGTAGTGCACCTCCTCCAGCCCCTGGCGGCGGCGCAGGTAAGGATGCACCATCTCGCCCTGGATCGGGCCGGGACGGACGATCGCCACCTCGATCACCAGATCGTAGAAGCGTTCCGGGCGCAGCCTGGGCAGCATGTTCATCTGCGCCCGGCTCTCCACCTGGAACACGCCGAGCGAATCGCCCTGCTGCAGCATCCGGTACACGGCGGCGTCCTCGCGCGGGATGTCGGCGAGCCCGCCGAGGGCGATGCCGCGCCCGCGCAGGATGTCGAAGGCACGGTGGATGCAGCTCAGCATGCCGAGCGCCAGCACATCGACCTTCATGATGCCGAGGGTGTCGATGTCGTCCTTGTCCCACTCGATGCAGGAGCGGCCGGGCATCGCCGCCGGGCCGACCGGCACGATCTCGTCGAGCCGGTCGCGGGTCAGCACGAAGCCGCCGACGTGCTGCGACAGGTGCCGCGGAAACCCCACCAGTTCGCGCGCCAGCGCCAGGGTCCGCCGCAGCCGTGCGTTCGCCGGGTCGAGCCCGAGTTCGGCCACCCGTGCATCCGGCCACAGATCGCCGCCCGCGTGCCGGCTGGCGGTGGCGAGCGCGGCGGTGGTGTCGGGGGCGAGGCCCATCGCCTTGCCCACCTCGCGGATCGCCATCCTCGGCCGGTAGTGGATGACGGCGGCGGTGAGCGCGGCGCGCTCGCGGCCGTAGCGGCCATAGATGTACTGGATCACCTCCTCGCGCCGTTCGTGCTCGAAATCGACGTCGATATCGGGCGGTTCGCGCCGCTCGGCGGAAACGAAGCGCTCGAACAACAGGTCGCTCTCGGCGGGATCGACGGCGGTGATGCCGAGGCAGTAGCACACCGCGGAATTGGCCGCCGAGCCGCGCCCCTGGCAAAGAATGCCGCCACGGCGGGCGAAATCCACGATGTCGTGCACGGTGAGGAAGTAGGGCGCGTAGCGGAGCCTCGCGATCAGCGCCAGTTCCTTCTCGAGTGTCGCCCGCACCGATGGAGGCACGCCCGCCGGGTAGCGTTCCGCCGCGCCCGCCTCCACGAGGTGGGCAAGGTGCTGGTCGGGCGTCCGCCCGGGAGGCACCGGCTCGTCCGGGTACTGGTAGGCGATGGCGTCGAGGGAGAAGCGGCAGGCGGAGAGAACGTCGAGGCCGCGCGCCAGCGCCCCGGGGTGGTCGCGGAACAGCCGCGCCATTTCCTCCGCGGACTTCAGGTGCCGCTCGGCGTTGGCGGCAAGGGCGAGGCCGGCGGTCTCCACGGTGCGGCCGAGGCGGATGCAGGCCATCACGTCGGCAAGCGGACGGCGCTCCCGGACGTGATAGAGGACATCGCCCACGGCGAGCAGCGGCAGACGGCAGTCGCGGGCGAGGCCGGCGAGCGCCCGCAGCCGGCCCGCGTCGTCGTCGCGCCAGCGGCGGCTCGCCGCCAGCCAGGCGGCGGGACCGAACAGCGCGCGCAGATCATGCAGGGTGGCGCGCACCGTGTCGTCGAGCCGCTCCGGCGGCACCACCAGCACCGCCTGCCCGGCGGCGGCTTCCGGCAGGTCGCCGGCATGGAGAAGGCAGGCGTTCTTGCCGCCGCGCCGCCGACCGAGGCTGAGCAGGCGGGTGAGCCGCCCCCAGGCGGCGCGGTCGGTCGGGTAACAAATAAGGTCGGGGGTGGCGTCGGCGAAGGAAAGCCGGCAGCCGGGGAGAAGCCGTAGTCCGTGCCGCTTCGCCGCCTCGTGCGCCCGCACCACGCCCGCGACCGTGTTGATGTCGGCGATGCCGAGGGCTTCGTGGCCGAGCGCGGAAGCCTGCTCCACCAGTTCCCAGGCGTGGCTCGCGCCCCGCAGGAAGGAGAACGCGGTAAGGCACTGCAACTCGGCATAGCACGGCGGTGTCATGGGAACAGCCCGTGCAGGAACCAGCGCGCGGTGGCGGGGTCGAGCCCGGCGCGGAACACCCAGAAGCGGTTCCCCTCGCTGTCTTCCACCCGGTAGTAGTCGCGCAGCAGGTCGGCTTCCGGGCGTCCTGCGGCCGCGGCGGACGGCTGCCACCACTCGGCGGCGATCCGCTCGGGGCCGCTGGCGGCGCGCACCCGGTGCAGCCCGCCGCGCCAACGGAATTGCAGCGGTGGCTGGTCGGGCAGCGGCGCGGTCGCCTCGATCGGCTCCGGGCGGGCAAGCAGCCGCAGCGGCCGCTCCCCCGCCGCGCCGGACCAGGGGGGAGAAGGCGCCAGCGGCGGCAGGTGGCGCACCGCGCGCTCCGGCACGTGGCTGGCGCGCGGCGCCGGACGCCACAGCCGCGCCGTTCCCAGCCGGTTGGCTAGCTCGTCCACCACCGCCGCCAACGCCCGTTCCGGCAGCGCAGGGTCGGACGGGACGATCCCGGGCAGACCAAGCTGCGGCTGGGCAAGCGGCGCCGTCGCCGTGGCCTCCAGCAGCACCGCCTCGACGCCGAAGCCGGGATCGAGCCCCTCCAGCCGCAGCCGCAGCAGCGCGGCGATGCGTTCCGGCTCGGCGAGCGGCAGGGCGGCGCCGATGCCAAGGGTGGGGCGGGCGTCATCGACGCGGAAGAAGGTGGCGGTGAAGGCGACTCCGCCCAGGCGTGCCGCCGCCAGTCGCTCCCCCAGCCGCTTCGCCAGCAGCGCGAGCACCCGGGAGAGATCCGCCTCGGTGCCGATCGGCTCGGCGAAGGCCAGCCGCTCCGCCCAGGGCGCGGGCGGATGCGGCCAGGCGATCGCCTCGGCGGCATTGCCCAGAGCCTGGTCGAGGCGCAGCCGTGGCCCGGCGCCGAAGCGGGCGGTGAGCGCGGCGCGTTCCAGGCGGGCCAGTTCGCCGATGCGGCGCACGCCGAGCGCGCGCAGCCCGGAAACGGAGCGGGCATCGAGGCGGAGCAGGGCAACCGGAAGCGCGGCCAGCGCCTCCGCCTCCTGCCCGGAAGGCAGGTTTGTACCCGCCGTTTTGCCTGCGCGCGCCAGCGCCCAGGCGGCTCCGGCGGTGCCAGCCACCGCCACTTGGCAGGAGAGGCCATCGCGCGAGAGCAGGGCGGCGAGTGTTCCGGCAAGACCAGCCTCGCCGCCGAACAGCTCGGCGCAGCCGGTGATGTCGAGCCACAACCCCTCCGGCGGGTCGGCGGCGGCGAGGGGGGTGAAGCGCTCGCACCAGTGGGCGAGACGCCCGAGCGCGGCGCCGTCGGCCTCGGGGTCGGCGGGGCAGATCGCCAGCGCCGGGCAGAGCGCCCGCGCTTCCGCCAGCGTCTGCCCCGGCCACAGGCCGGCCGCCGCCGCCTGCGGGCAGAGCGCCTGCAGCCGGCGCGCGCCTCCCGCCGTCGCTACCGTCGCCGCCGGACTAGCCGGCGAGACGGCGCCGCTCCGGCGCAGCCGCTGGATCGGCCAACTCGGCAACCACACGGAGAGGAAACGCCGCATCCTGGGCCGCTGCCTCCATGATCCAGGCGCCCTCGTGGCCGCCGCGGGCGAGTTGCAGCCGCACCCGCCAGCGCGCGGGGCCGGGTTCGCGATGTTCCGCCGCGCTGGGGGCGGGCGCCACTTCCCAGCGGGTGGCGACGGCGGCGGCCTCCTGCCGGGGCGGGACATGCCACCGCGACGGGCGTTGCAGCACGAAGCCGGTGACGCCGTGCCGGCGGCAGGCGAGTTGCAGGCGCCGCGCCGGCAGCTCGGGCAGGGCGCCGACCTCGCCGAGCGCGGCCGCCGCCGCGCCGCCGCGCAAGACGATCTCCATGGCGGCCAGGGTGGCGGTATCGTCGTCGGTGTGCACGAACAGCAGCCGGCCGGGGTCGAACCCCCAGCCCGGCAGGCCGGCGGCGTGCAGGTCCGGCCAGGGGGTGATCCAGAACACCGGCTGCGGGGAAGAAAACCCCGCCAGCAGACATGCGGCGAAGCCGGCGGCCGCCGTGCCGCTGCCGGCATCCGTCGCCGGGGCGCCGATGGCGTGCAGGCCGCCGCGCGTGAGGCCGCCCTCCGGCAGGCAGGCTGCCACGCGCGGATCGCCGAAGCGAAGAGTGCCGTGCGGCGCGAACCCAGGCCGGGTTGCCTGGAGAAGATGGAGCAGCGCCTCCGGCAGGGGGCGGCGGCCCGGGAGGATGGCGGGGATGAACACGATATGTTCCTGATTTGTTCGCTATTGATTCCGCCGACCCGGACAAGAGTCAATCAGAAAAGCCAGCGGAAAAACCGAAGGCGGGGTCGCCCGGGCCGCCCGCCTGCCCACCCAGCGCCGGCGGCGGTGCGAAAGCCCGGCCGGAGGATTGCGCATTGACGGCGCGTCGGCCCCGGCGGCAGGGTTCGGCTTCCGTTTCCGGGCCTCTGAGTGCGCCGCATGAGTCTTCCGCCCTGGCTGGTCGCCCTCGGCGTCACGCTGCTGATGCAGACCGTCGCCTCGTTCATGGGCCAGTGCCTGCCGGTGGTGGCGCCGCTGCTCACCGCCGGCGCCGGCGTGGCGCCGGAGCGGATCGGCGACCTTTCCTCGCTCGTCTCCTTCGGCACCATGCTGTTCCTCGCCTTCGGCAGCGCTTTTCTCGCGCGGCTCGGCCCCGTGCGGACGCTGCAATGCGGCGTTCTGCTCGCCGCGGCGGCGCTGCTGCTGGCGATCCTGGGCTACTGGCCGGCGCTGCTGCTGGCGGCGCTGCTGCTCGGCGTCGGCTACGGACCGACGCCCCCGGCCGGCAGCCGCATCCTCGCCGCCACGGCGCCGCCCGGGCACCGGACGCTGATCTTTTCCATCAAGCAGGCGGGGGCGCCGCTCGGCGGGGCGCTGGCCGGGCTGCTGCTGGCGCCGGTGGCCGCCGCCTTCGGCTACCCGCTGGCACTGGCGCTCGCCATCGGCGCCGGCGTGCTCTCGGTGGCGCTGATCGCCCCGTTCCGCGCCGGGCTCGACGCCGAACGCGACCATACCCGCCCGATCCACCCGCGCGCGCTGGCGAGCCGCCACAATCTGCTGGCGCCGCTCCGGGCGTTGCGCACCAGCCGGCTGCTGATCAGCATCACCGTGCTGTCGGTTTCCTTCTCCATCGTGCAGGGAACACTGTTCAGCCTCTCGGTGACGTATCTCGCCCGGTACGGGCTGTCGCTGCAGCAGGCGGGACTTGCATACGCATGCATGCAGGGCGCCGGGGTGGTCGCCCGCATCGTCCTCGGCTGGCTCGCCGACCGCACCGGCCGCCCGGCCGTCAACCTCACCGTGCAGGCCTACGTGGCCGGCGGGCTCATGATCGCCTACGCCATGCTGCCGGCGGCGGCGGGCTTCGCCACCATCACGACCGTCGCCACCCTGGTCGGCTTCGTCGGCGCGAGCTGGAACGGCATCTATCTTGCCGAAGTGGCGCGCCTGTCACCGCCCGAACTGGTGGCCGACGCCACCTCCGGCAGCACGCTGCTCACCTTCGCCGGCTACGTTGCCGGGCCGGTGCTGTTCGCGCTCGCCGTGCCGCGCTACGGCTGGTCGGAGCCCTTTGTCGCCGTCGGCGTGCAGATGCTGGTCATGGCGGCGCTGCAGACCGTGGTGCTGTGGCGGCTCGGCGGCGAGGCCGTCAGTTCGGCGCCGGGGTAGGCGGGCGCGGTCCTTGCCGCGGGCCGCCGCCTTCCCGTCTCAGGCGGAGACGAGGTGGTCGATTTCGGCGCACTCCTCCGCCGAGAGTTTCCAATCCCCGGCCTTGACGTTCTGCTCCAGCTGTTCGGGCTTCGTCGCCCCGGCGATGACGCTCGCCACCGGTGTCCGCGCCAGCAGCCAGGCGAAGGCCAGCTCGAGCAGGGTCTTGCCGCGCGCGGCGGCGAAAGCGGTGAGCGCATCGATGCGCGCCCAGTTGGCCTCGGTGAGGAAGCGCTTCGCCAGGTTCGGCACCTTGCCGAGCCGGGTGTCGGCGGCGGGCGCGGCGCCGGGGCGGTATTTGCCGCTGAGGAAGCCGCCGGCCAGCGGGTAGAACGGCAGCAGCCCGAGCCCGTAGGCGCGCGCCGCCGGCAGCAGTTCGGCCTCGATGCCGCGTTCCAGCAGCGAATACTCGTCCTGGCAGGAGACGAACTGCGTGAGCCCCATCTCGCGCGCCGTCCACGCCGCCTCCACCACCTGCCAGCCGGGCAGGTTGGAGCAGCCGCAGTAGCGCACCTTGCCCTGGCGCACGAGATCGTCGAGCGCCCGCAGGGTTTCCTCGATCGGCGTGCGCGGGTCCGGGCAATGGAGTTGGTAGAGGTCGATCCAGTCGGTGTTGAGCCGCCGCAGGCTCTCCTCCACCTCGGCCATGATCCACTGCCGCGAGCCGCCCTGCCGCTCGCCCGAGGCGTCCATCGCCATGCCGAACTTGCTCGCCAGCACGATGCGCTTGCGTGCCGGCCCCAGCACCTTGCCCAGCACGGTCTCCGAGCCGCCGGAGCCGGCGTAGATGTCGGCGGTGTCGAACAGGGTGACGCCGAGGTCGAGCGCCTTGTGGATCACCGCCCGGCTGGCCTCGAGATCGGTGCGGCCGCCGAAATTGTTGCATCCCAGGCCGATCGCCGAGACGCGCAGCCCGCTCCGGCCGAGATTGCGGATTTCCATGCCCTGTCTCCTCTATTCTTCCGTTTGCCGGCGGCAAGTGTGAGGCGGGCGCGCGGTCCCGGTCAATTCGCTCGCGCGGCGGGTCTGGCTACTGGCTCGCCCAGACGATGCGGTGCAGCCACGATACCTCGCCGAGGTCGAAGCTGCGGTCGGGATGCGCCGGGTTGAGGCTGCGCAGTTCTACCCGCTTCGCCGAACGGCGGGCAAGTTGCTTCGCCATCACCTCGCCGCGGACGGTGCGCACCACCACCCGGTCGCCGCGGCGGATCGGCGCCGCCGGCGAGACGATGACGATGTCGCCGTCGCGGAACACCGGCTCCATCGATTCACCGCTGATCTCAAGCGCGTAGGCGTTGGCGTCTGTGACCTCCGGCAGCGCCACTTCGTCCCAGCCGCCACCGACGGGGTAGCCGCCGTCGTCGAAGAATCCCTCGCCGCCGGCCTGGGCGAAGCCGATCAGCGGGATGCGCCGGCTCGCGGCGGGGACGCGGCCGGCGGCGGGCAGCGCGCGGGCGCCGGTCACCAGGGCGGTGAAGGCTTCGAGCGAGGCGCCGGTGGCGTCCAGCACCTTGGCGAGGCTTTCGGTGCTCGGCCAGCGCGGCCGGCCGTCGGGCATGCGGCGCTTCGAGGGGTTGAAGGTGGTGGCGTCGAGGCCGGCCCGCTTGGCGAGGCCGGATGCGGACAAGCCGTTCTCGGCGGCGAGGGTATCGAGGGCGCGCCAGATGTCGTCGTGCTTCATGAGGGGCTCCAGGCGGGGCTCCGGCGGGCCAGGGAAGCGAGGACCCGCAACTCGCTCGTGACGGCGACTGTCAATGCACTGTGATAGGATTCTCGGCAAAAGGGAATAGGAAAATCTACATAACCACCCTTGCCTTTACCGCCGACGTTCGGGTAAATGTTCCTAGTTTGTTCCTCCCCGGCCTCCTCGCCCGAACCCTGGAGAACGCCCGATGCCGTCCACCTCGTGCTCGCGTCGAATCTGGTTCCTGGCAAATGCGCCGGCGTGCAAAGGGCCAACATAAGGAATGAAAACCTAGATCGATTCGTCCTCTCCGGCCGCGGCCGCAGCGCCCTTTCCGGCCGATACAACCCGACCAGTCCTTGGAGCACATGATGAATTTCGCCGTCCGCAACCTTTCCGTCCTTGCCTACGCGCAGGGCTTCACGCTTTGGCACTACCGCGCCGATGCCCTGCCTCTCCGCGATGTCGGCGAGCACGGCTTCTTCGACGAAGCGGCGGAGATGTTCGCCGCCGGCGACATGGTGATGGTCTCCGCCACCGACGGCGGACGGGTGCTGTTCGTCACGGCGACCGCGGCTGGCGTCGCCACCGCGCCGCTTTCCTGAGCGGCGACGAAGGCGCCGTCGCCGCCGGTTTCTCGATAGGGTATGCGTAATCCGCATGAACAATGGATGCTCACCATCTTACGGCATGGCCACAGGACTCGGTCGGGAAGCCCGACCGAGGGCCTCGGAGCGCCGATCGTTTCCCGGCGGGAGGAATGGACACGCTGCTAATGGCTTGATATTGCAAACTCATTGCCGGAACATTACCGAAACGTCACGAGCATCTTCGCCAGCCGCGGCAGGGTGCCACGGTCGTCATGCCTCCTGCGGGGTTGTGCATACAGCGCCTCTGCAATGCGCGAAAGTACTTGCAATCCGCGGGTGATAACCCTATCTTCCCATTCGCAGCACGGCGGTGACGCTGGGCTGCTTTCTTGGACGTTTCCTCCCTAAACTTGGCGGCACCATCACGGTGCCGCCATTTTTTTTCGCATTCTGTCATGTGGCAAATGCAGGGCTATGCGTTCAGCTCCGGCAGAAAGCCGAGGGCTGCGTGTGGTTCCGGCAGGATTTCCGCCAGCCGGGCGCCGGCGCCGCTCAGTCGTCCATGGTCGGCCGTCCGGTATGGTGCCGCCAGTAGTGCCAGAGCAGGCGGGCGGCCAGTGCGCGCCAAGGCCGCCAGGGCTCGGCCAGTTGCCGCAGCGCCGCCGGCGTCGGGCGGGCGGGCAGGCCCTTCAGCGCCGTCACCGCGGCGGCCAGCGCCAGATCGCCGGCCGGGAACACGTCCGGTCGCTCCAGGGCGAACAGCAGGTAGATTTCCGCAGACCATACGCCGAGCCCGCGCACGGCGCTGATCGCCGCCACCGCCTCCGCGTCGGTCATCCTCCGCAGGCCCGGTTCGCTCAGGCTGCCCGCGGCGAAGGCCGCCGCCAGCGCCCGCGCATGGGCGATCTTCGGCCGCGACAGGCCGCAGATCCGCAGTTCCTCATCGGCCAGCGCGAGCAGCGCCGCCGGATCGGGCGGACCGCCCCCGGCACAGAGGCGCCGCCAGATCGCCGCCGCCGCCTGGGCGCTGATCTGCTGGCCCACGATCGCCTGCAGCAGTCCGGCAAAACCGGGCGCGCGCCTGCGCCAGGGCAGCGGCCCGGCAACGACCTCGATCCGCGCGAGGTCGGGATCGCGCGCCGCCAGATGTTCGAGATCGCGGCGAGCCGCCTCGGGAACGTCAGGAAGAGGAGCCATTTGAGCTTTCTGTCGCTTCCGCTGCATTTTGCCACTGGATGCCACAAAAAAGCACACTATGTGACTTCCGCGTGATAAAAGGGTACACATGGAAAACGACATCGTTAACGGACGCGCTCCAAGCTTGCTCGTCGTCGACGACGACCGTGAAACCCGCGAGTTGCTGCAGCGCTTCCTGGAACGCGCCGGCTTTGCCGTCACCACTGCCGCCGACGCCGGGCAGGCGCGGCAGTTCTGGCAGCCGGGGCGTTATCGCCTGGTCATCCTTGACCTGATGTTGCCCGGTGAAAGTGGCTTCGACTTCGCGCGCTGGCTGCGTGGCCAGTCCGACGTGCCCATTGTCATGCTCACGGCGATGGGCGAGCCGAGCGAGCGCGTCGCGGGGCTCGAACTGGGAGCGGACGACTACGTGCCGAAGCCCTTCAACCCGCGTGAACTGCTCGCCCGCGTGCGCGCGGTGCTGCGGCGGACGGGCAACGGCTCCGCGCCGTCGCGAGGCGCGCCGAAGGCGTTCTGCTTCTCCGGCTGGACGCTCGATCTCGCCCGCCGCCGCCTGCTCGACGCCGAGGCGGTCGAGGTGCCGCTGACAGGGGGCGAATTCGATCTGCTGTTCGCGCTCGCCGACCGGGCGCAGCAGGTGCTGACGCGCGAGGCGCTGCACGACCTGCTGCGCGGGCGGTCCGCCGGCCCCTTCGACCGGGCGATCGACGTCGCGGTGAGCCGCCTGCGGCGCAAGCTCGAGGACAACGGCCGGCGGTCGCATCTCATCAAGACGGTGCGCGGCGGCGGCTACGTGCTCGCTTCCGAGGTCGAGCGGTCCTGATGTGCGACTGAAACTTCTCTCGCTGCGACCGCGCAGCCTCGCCGCGCGTACCGCATTCGTGCTCGTCGTCGGCATCGGCGTGGCGCAGGTGGTTGGACTGACCACCCACGAGACCGAGCAGGTGTCGTTGGAGCAGGAGGCGCTCTACCGCGCCGCCGCGCTGCGTCTCGGTGCCGCCTACCGCAGTGTCGTTCGGGCCGGGCCCGCCGGGCGCGTGGCGGTGGTGGATGAATTCGACGGCCGCGACGGCCTGCGCCTGCACCTCGATTCCGTACCGGAGAGCGGCGGCTGGCCGCCGCTGGCGGCCGCCACGCAGCGGATGTTCCGCCGGCAGATGGCGATGGTGCCGGTGCCGGTCACCGATAGCCCGCACGCGGTCCTGACGTACGGCAACGGAGCCCACCGTCTGGTGGCCGCCGCGCGTCTGCCGGACGGCCTCTGGCTCGACGCCGAATTCGAAATCCTGCCGCTGCGGCCCTGGCGTTCGTTGAACACCCTCTCCGTGTTCCTCATGCTGACCGCCGTCACCGCCATGCTCACCTGGTGGGCGGCGCGCCGCCTGATCGCGCCGGTGGGGACGCTCGCGGCGGCGGCGGACGCGCTCGGCCGCGACATGAACGCCCCGCCCCTGCCGGAAAGCGGTGCGGCGGAGCTTGTCACCGCCGCGCGGGCGTTCAACACCATGGCGGAGCGGTTGCGCCGGTTCGTGCAGGATCGCACCTTCATGCTGCTGGCCATCAGCCATGACCTGCGCACGCCGATCACGCGGCTCAAGCTGCGGGCGGAGTTCCTGGAAGACGAAGAGCTGCGTGGGAAGGTGCTCGCCGATCTCGACGACATGGAGCGGATGGTAGCGGCGGTCCTCGCCTTTGGGCGCGGCAGCGAAGACGAGGAGGCGACGACGACCGTCGATCTCGCGGAACTCGCGCGCACCGTGCTTGACGAGGCCGCCGACGCCCGGCCCGACGGCGCGGCCGGGCTTCACTATGTCGGCTTCGACCACCTCCCCGCGCGGGTGCGCCTGCTGGCGATGAAGAGGGCGCTCTCCAACCTGGTGATGAACGCGCTGGCCTACGGTGGCAACGCGACCGTGCGGGTGCTGCCGCCGGCGGAGGGGCGCATCGTCATCGAGGTCGACGACGAGGGTCCCGGCATCCCCGAGAGCCATCTGGAAAGCGTGTTCCAGCCGTTCCGCCGGCTCGAGGGCAGCCGCAACCGGGAAACCGGCGGGGTCGGGCTCGGGCTCAGCATCGTCCGCAACATCGTGCGCGCGCACGGCGGCGACGTGACGCTCGAGAACCGTGCCGAGGGAGGGCTGCGGGTGCGGCTCGTGCTGCCGGCCTGAGGGTGCCCCGCATGGCCGCGAGCGCCGATCCGGCCTATATTGGAGCGGGTTGGCGATCCGGCAGCAGAGGCGGGGATGGCGTGAGCGGCGCGGATGATCCGCGGCACGACGGCGACATCGAGCGGCTGGCCGCGCGGGTGGCGATGCTTGCCTCCGAGGACGGCGAGGCGGAGAACGCCGGCCGGGCGGTGGGCAGGATGGCGCGTCGGCTCGGCCTCTCCGGCGGAGAACTGCGGAGAATTTTCCTCGATGGCATCGCCGCCGGCACGCTGCGCGAGCAGGCGGAGGGGCACGGCCGCGCGCTTGCCGCGGCGCACCAGGATCTCCAGCAGCACCGTGTCGCCGCCGAACACGCGGCCTCCGAGCGTGACTGGCTGATGACGGAGAACGCCACCCTGCGCCGGCGCGTCGCCTCGCTGCGGACGACGCTCAGGATGGTGCTTCTGGCCGGCTGCGTCGGCACGCTTGGCCTCGCGGTGGTGGGGCTGGCGCTCTGGGCCGGGCCGAGCCGGACGCCGCTGGCGCCGGTGGCGTCGGAGTCCGGCGGCATGTTGCGGCGCATGGTGCCGGTGCGGCCGGGCGGGGCCAGGTTGTTCCGCGCGCCCAAGCAGAGCGCGGCGCTGATCGCGCTGCTTCCGGCGGGGCGGCGGGTGTGGGTGCGCCGCCTGCTGTGGAAGAACCTGTTCCAATGGGCGGAGGTGGAGTTGCCGGGAGGGCAGGTCGGCTATGTGCTGACCACGGAGATCGATCTGTCCTGACAGGCATGCGCAGATTTCCCGCTGGACTCGCGGCGGCGCGCGCGCTAATGGGCGCCGCTCAACCGGAACGTGGGAGACCGGCGGCACGGCATGCCGCGCGGTCGTCTGTACCGCGGTCCCTGCCACAGGACCAGGGATACCATGGCGAAGAAGATCGTCGGCTACATCAAGTTGCAGATACCCGCGGGCAAGGCGAATCCGTCGCCGCCGGTGGGTCCGGCGCTGGGGCAGCGCGGCCTCAACATCATGGCGTTCGTGAAGGAATTCAATGCCGTCACCGCGCAGATGGAGCCGGGCATGCCGGTGCCGGTGGTGATCACCGCCTACGGCGACCGCACTTTCAGCTTCGTCATGAAGACGCCGCCCAACAGTTATTTCCTGAAGAAGGCGGCGGGCATCGAGAAGGGTTCGACGGCGGTCGGCAAGGGCGCCGCGGTGGGCAAGGTGACCATTTCGCAGCTGCGCGAGATCGCCGCCACCAAGATGAAGGACATGAACGCGGGCGACGTCGAGGCGGCGGTGCGGATGCTGCAGGGTTCCGCCCGTTCGATGGGCCTCACGGTGGTGGAGGGCTGAGGCGATGGCACGCGACAAGCGGCTGAAGGCGGCCTACGCCAGCTTCGACAAGAGCAGGGCGTTCCCGCTCGGCGAGGCGCTTACCCTGGTGAAACGCAACGCCAAGGCCAAGTTCGACGAGACGATCGAGATGTCGCTCAACCTCGGCATCGACCCGAGGCACGCCGATCAGATGGTGCGCGGGCTGGTCGGGCTGCCGAACGGCACCGGCAAGACCCTGCGCGTCGGCGTGTTCGCGCGCGGGCCGCGCGCCGAGGAGGCGCTGGCCGCCGGGGCGGACGTGGTGGGCGCCGAGGACTTGGCCGAGAAAGTGCAGGCCGGCGAGATCGCCTTCGACCGCTGCATCGCCACGCCGGACATGATGGGCCTGGTGGGTCGCCTGGGCAAAATCCTGGGCCCGCGTGGGCTGATGCCGAACCCGCGCCTCGGCACGGTGACGATGGACGTCAAGGGCGCCATCGCCGCGGCCAAGGCGGGGCAGGTGGAGTTCCGTGCCGAGAAGGCGGGCATCGTGCACGCCGGCATCGGCAAGGCGAGTTTTTCCGAGGAGAAGCTGCTGGAGAACGCCCGCGCGTTCGCCGATGCCATCCTCAAGGCTAAGCCGGCCGGTGCCAAGGGCACCTACGTGCAGAAGGTGGCGGTATCCTCGACCATGGGGCCGGGGGTACGGGTCGATGTCGCCTCGCTGACCGGCTGATCGGTGGAGATACGCCGGCCTTCAGGGGCCGGCGGGCAGGGGGCGGGAGCCTCCGAACCTGTCCGAGACCGTTCGTGACCGCTCCGGGGAAGCCCGGCCGGTCCCAAGGGGCGCAAGCCCGCGCACGGGAGACGGGGAAGCCACGGACTCACGGGGCGGAACGCCCCGGAAGGTTCTGGCGGTTCCGACTGCGGGGCGCACCGCGCGAGCGGCGAGCCCTCCGAGGACAGGCGAGCCGGGTTGGCCCGGGCGCCTGCGGCGTTCGAGCGGCCCAGAGGGCAACCTGGCCGGATGCCTCGGTAGAGGGGATCTGGCCGAACAGGAGACGGGTTTTGGACCGCAAGGAGAAGCGCGACTTCGTTGCCTCGCTTGCCGCTGCGTTCGCCGACGCGTCGATCGTGGTCGTCACCCAGCCGAAGGGGCTGACCGTGGCGGAAGCGACCGATCTGCGCCGGAAGGTGCGGGCGGCCGGCGCGAGCTACAAGGTCGCGAAGAACCGGCTGGCCACGCTCGCCTTGGGTGGGAGCCAATTCGAGGGCATCTCGCCGCTGCTGAAGGGTCCAACCGCGCTCGCGTGGGCGAAGGATCCGGTGGCGGTGGCGAAGGTGGTCACCGAGTTCGCCAAGACCAACGACAAGCTCGCCGTGCTCGGCGGATCGCTTGGGTCGCAGCCGCTCGACGCGGCCGGGATCAAGGCGCTGTCCGAGCTGCCGTCGCTCGATGCGCTGCGGGCGCGGCTGGTGGGGATGCTCAATACCCCTGCCACCCGCATCGCCGGCGTGTTGCAGGCGCCGGCCGGGCAGGTCGCGAGGGTGTTGGCGGCCTATGGCGAGAAGGCATCCGAGGCCGAGGCGGCGTGAGCGCGCGCGTGACCAGGGTCACGGGCTGGGCGAGCCGTAACGGACTGTGAGTTGGCGAGCCCGCGCGGCGGGCTTGCATGGAACCGACCAGGACTTAAGATAAAAGGTTGTACGAACATGGCTGATCTTGCGAAGCTGGTGGACGAGCTGTCCGCCCTGACCGTGCTGGAAGCGGCGGAGCTGTCGAAGCTCCTCGAGGAGAAGTGGGGCGTGTCGGCGGCCGCTCCCGTGGCGATGGCCGCGGCTGCGCCGGCGGCTGCGGCCGCGGCGGCCCCGGTCGAGGAGCAGACCGAGTTCACGGTCATTCTGGCTGCCGCGGGTGACAAGAAGATCAACGTCATCAAGGAAATCCGCACCATTACCGGCCTTGGCCTGAAGGAGGCGAAGGACCTGGTGGAAGGCGCGCCGAAGACGGTGAAGGAAGCCGTGGGCAAGGACGAGGCGGCGAAGATCAAGAAGGTGCTGGAAGAGCAGGGTGCCACTGTCGAGGTCAAGTAGGCGGCGGTGCAGTCCTCGGGGAATCCCCTGAGGTCCGGAGTGTGATGCGGGCGGAGGCTTTCCAGGCGAAGGGGTCTGGGAGTTTCCGCTCGTATTCTCGTTTTTTCGCCGCGTTCGGCGAGAAAGCGGGAGACCCTGGTGGCAGGATCGGCGTCGGGGGGACGTGCATAGACGACGAGCCTCCGGCCGGGCCGGAGCGCGGGACGGGCGGGCCGAAACGGTATTCGGCATATCGGAACGGGGCAGCAGGACAGGCATGAACGCGATCAGCAAGCCGTTCACCGGGCAGAAGCGCATCCGCAAGAACTTCGGGCGCATTCCCGAAATCACGGAGATGCCCAACCTGATCGACGTGCAGCGCGCCAGCTACGAGGCGTTTCTGCAGATGGGAACGCCGCACGACAGCCGTACCAACAGCGGCCTGCAGGAGGTGTTCCGCTCGGTGTTCCCGATCGACGACTTCGCCGGCCGCGGCCGGCTGGAGTTCGTCTACTACGAGCTGGAAGAGCCCAAGTACGACGTCGAGGAATGCATCCAGCGTGGCATGACCTATTCGGCGCCGCTCAAGGTGGTGCTGCGGCTCATCGTCTGGGACGTCGACGAGGACACGGGCGCGCGCTCGATCCGCGACATCAAGGAACAGCCGGTCTACATGGGCGACATGCCGCTGATGACCGACAACGGCACCTTCATCATCAACGGCACCGAGCGCGTCATCGTCAGCCAGATGCACCGTTCGCCGGGGGTGTTCTTCGACCACGACAAGGGCAAGACCCATTCCTCGGGCAAGTACCTGTTCGCCGCCCGCGTCATCCCCTATCGCGGCTCGTGGCTCGACTTCGAGTTCGATGCCAAGGACCTGATCTACGTCCGCATCGACCGCAAGCGGAAGCTGCCGGTCACCACGCTGCTGTATGCGCTGGAGAGCCGCCACCACGCCGCCGGCGCGGAAGCCGAGGCCGGCGAGATCCGCGGTATGGACGACGAGGAGATCCTGGGCGCCTTCTACGGCCGGGTGATATTTTCCCGCGGCGCCAAGGGCTGGGCGCGGCCGTTCGACGTCGACGCGTTCCGCGGCCAGAAGCTGCTGGAGCCGCTGGTCGATGCCGAGACCGGCGAGGTAGTGGCCGACGCGGACACCAAGCTTACCTCCCGCGCGGTGACGCGCATCGCCGAGCGCACGCGCGAAGTGCTGGTCGGCCGCGCCGACCTGCTCGGCCGCTTCGTCGCCGAGGACCTGGTGAACGAGGAGACCGGCGAGATCCATGCCGAGGCCGGCGAGGAACTGGACGAGGCGCGGCTCGCCGCGCTGGAGGAGACGGGGTTCACCCGCCTGCCCACCCTCGCGGTCGACCAGCAGAACGGACCCTGGATCCGCAACACGCTGGTGGTCGACAAAAACTCCAACCGCGACGAGGCGCTGATCGACATCTACCGGGTGATGCGCCCGGGCGAGCCGCCGACGCCGGAGACCGCCGAGTCGCTGTTCCGCAGCCTGTTCTTCGACGGCGACCGTTACGACCTTTCGGCGGTGGGCCGGGTGAAGATGAACATGCGGCTCGGCTTCACCGACGTCGCCGACACCGTGCGCACGCTGCGCAAGGAGGACATCCTCTCCACGGTGAAGGTCCTCTGCGAGCTGAAGGACGGCCGCGGCCAGATCGACGACATCGACAACCTCGGCAACCGCCGGGTACGCTCGGTCGGCGAACTGATGGAGAACCAGTACCGCGTCGGCCTCCTGCGCATGGAGCGCGCCATCCGCGAGCGCATGGGCTCGGTCGACATCGACACGGTGATGCCGCACGACCTGATCAACGCCAAGCCGGCGGCGGCGGCGGTGCGCGAGTTCTTCGGGTCGAGCCAGCTCAGCCAGTTCATGGACCAGACCAACCCGCTCTCCGAGGTGACGCACAAGCGGCGCCTTTCGGCTCTCGGCCCGGGCGGCCTCACCCGCGAGCGGGCGGGCTTCGAGGTGCGCGACGTGCATCCCACGCACTACGGCCGCATCTGCCCGATCGAGACGCCGGAGGGGCCGAACATCGGCCTGATCAACAGCCTCGCCACCTTCGCCAAGGTGAACAAGTACGGCTTCATCGAGACCCCGTACATGCTGGTGAAGGGCGGGGTGGTGCAGCGCGAGCCCCGCTACCTCTCCGCCATGGAGGAGGAGAAGCTGGTGGTGGCGCAGGCGGACGCGCCGATGGACGCCTCGGGCCGCTTCACCGAGGACATGGTTTCCGTGCGCCGACAGGGCGAGTTCGGCGTGGCGAAGCCCGAGGAGGTGACGGCGATCGACGTCTCGCCGAAGCAGCTCGTTTCGGTGGCGGCGGCGCTGATCCCGTTCCTCGAGAACGACGACGCCAACCGCGCGCTGATGGGCAGCAACATGCAGCGGCAGGCGGTGCCGCTGATCCGCGCCGAGGCGCCGCTGGTCGGAACCGGCATGGAGGCCGCGGTGGCCCGCGATTCCGGGGCGACCATCGTGGCGAAGCGCGAGGGAGTGATCGACCAGATCGACGGCGCCCGCATCGTCGTGCGTGCCACCGCCGAGGACGGCACCACCCGGGGCGTGGACATCTACCGGCTGCGCAAGTTCATGCGTTCGAACCAGTCCACCTGCATCAACCAGCGGCCGCTGGTGCGCGTGGGCGACCGCGTGACCGAGGGCGACATCATCGCCGATGGCCCCTCCACGGAACTCGGCGAACTCGCGCTCGGGCGCAACGTGCTCTGCGCCTTCATGCCGTGGAACGGCTACAACTTCGAGGACTCGATCCTGATCTCCGAGCGCATCGCGCGCGACGACGTGTTCACCTCCATCCACATCGAGGAATTCGAGGTGATGGCGCGCGACACCAAGCTCGGCCAGGAGGAGATCACCCGCGACATCCCGAACGTCGGCGAGGAGGCGCTGAAGAACCTCGACGAGGCGGGCATCGTCTACATCGGCGCCGAGGTGAACCCCGGCGACATCCTGGTCGGCAAGGTGACGCCGAAGGGCGAAAGCCCGATGACGCCGGAGGAGAAACTGCTCCGCGCCATCTTCGGCGAGAAGGCCTCCGACGTGCGCGACACCTCGCTCCGGCTGCCGCCAGGCGTCACCGGCACCATCGTGGACGTGCGCGTGTTCAGCCGCCGCGGCGTGGACAAGGACGAGCGCGCCATGGCCATCGAGCGCGCCGAGATCGAGCGTCTGGCGAAGGACCGCGACGACGAGCGCGCCATCCAGGAGCGCAGCTTCCTCAACCGCCTGCGCGAGAAGCTGCTCGGCCACAAGGCGGCGGGCGGCTTTAAGGGCATCAAGGCCGGCACCGTGCTCACCGAGGAGGTGCTGGCCGAGCATCCGCGCGGGTCGTGGCGTCACGTCGGCGTGCAGGACGACGCCGTGATGGCGGAGATCGAGACGCTGAAGCGGGAATACGACGCCGCGGTGGGCCGGCTGCAGACCCGCTTCGAGAGCAAGGTGGAGAAGCTGCAGCGCGGCGACGAGCTGCCGCCCGGCGTGATGAAGATGGTGAAGGTGTTCGTCGCGGTGAAGCGCAAGCTGCAGCCGGGCGACAAGATGGCCGGCCGCCACGGCAACAAGGGCGTGGTTTCCCGCGTCGTGCCGGTGGAGGACATGCCGTTCCTCGAGGACGGCACGCCGGTCGACCTGGTGCTGAATCCGCTCGGCGTGCCGAGCCGCATGAACGTCGGGCAGATCCTCGAGACGCATCTCGGCTGGGCCTGTGCTGCTATCGGCCGGCAGGTGGGCGAACTGGTCGAGGAATACCGGCGGAGCGGTGCCGCGCGCGACGAGCTGCTCGGTCTGCTGAAGGAGGTCTACGGCGAGAAGGAGTTCGCCGAGCAGATCGAGCCGATGGACGACGCCCAGCTTGCCGAACTCTGCCGCAACCTCGCGCACGGCATCCCCATCGCCTCGCCGGTGTTCGACGGCGCGCGCATGGCCGACATCGAGAGCATGCTGAGGCGCGCCGGCCTCGACACGTCGGGGCAGGTGGTGCTGACCGACGGGCGCAGCGGCGAGCCGTTCGAGCGGCGCGTCACCGTGGGCTACATCTACATGCTGAAGCTGCACCATCTGGTGGACGACAAGATCCACGCGCGCTCCATCGGCCCCTACAGCCTAGTCACGCAGCAGCCACTGGGCGGCAAGGCGCAGTTCGGCGGCCAGCGCTTCGGCGAAATGGAAGTGTGGGCGCTGGAGGCGTACGGCGCCGCCTACACGCTGCAGGAGATGCTGACGGTGAAGTCGGACGATGTTTCCGGCCGCACCAAGGTCTACGAGGCGATCGTGCGCGAGCAGGACACCTTCGAGGCCGGCGTGCCGGAAAGCTTCAACGTGCTGGTGAAAGAGCTGAAGTCGCTGGGTCTCAATGTCGATCTCGACGCGCGGCCAAGCTGAGCCCGAGGCGAAGGCCCCCGGGTTCCCGGGTGCCCGGATGCGCGTGGAGTCGATCGATACCAATCAGGTCGTCGGAGCGGTGCCTCCGGCGTGCGGGGTGAGAGCATGAACGAGCTGATGAAGATCCTCGGCCAGACCGGCCAGGCGCTGACCTTCGATCAGATCCGTATCCAGATCGCGTCGCCTGAGCAGATCCGGTCCTGGTCGTATGGCGAGATCAAGAAGCCGGAGACGATCAACTACCGCACCTTCAAGCCGGAGCGCGACGGCCTGTTCTGCGCCCGCATCTTCGGGCCGATCAAGGACTACGAGTGCCTTTGCGGCAAGTACAAGCGGATGAAGTTCCGCGGCATCATCTGCGAGAAGTGCGGCGTCGAGGTGACGCTGGCCAAGGTGCGGCGCGAGCGCATGGGCCACATCGAGCTGGCCTCGCCGGTGGCGCACATCTGGTTCCTGAAGTCACTGCCGAGCCGCATCGGCCTGATGGCCGACCTCACGCTCAAGGATCTCGAGAAGATCCTCTACTTCGAGAGCTACGTGGTGCTGGAGCCGGGGCTCACCGACCTCAAGCTGCACGCGCTGCTCAATGAGGACCAGCTTCTGGCCAAGCAGGAGGAGTTCGGCGAGGACGCCTTCCGCGCCGGCATCGGCGGCGAGGCGATCAAGAGTATCCTCACCGGCATCGACATCGACGCCGAGCGGGTGAAGCTTCGCACCGAACTGAAGGAAACCGCCAGCGAGGCGAAGCGGAAGAAGCTGGTGAAGCGGCTCAAGCTGGTGGAGGCATTCGCCGAGTCGGGCGGCAAGCCGGAATGGATGATCATGGACGTGATCCCGGTCATCCCGCCGGAGTTGCGCCCCCTGGTGCCGCTGGATGGCGGCCGTTTCGCCACCTCCGATCTCAACGACCTCTACCGGCGGGTGATCAACCGCAACAACCGCCTGAAGCGGCTGATCGAGCTGCGCGCGCCCGACATCATCGTGCGCAACGAGAAGCGCATGCTGCAGGAGGCGGTGGACGCGCTGTTCGACAACGGCCGGCGCGGCCGCGCGATCGCCGGCGCCAACAAGCGGCCGCTCAAGTCGCTGTCCGACATGTTGAAGGGCAAGCAGGGCCGCTTCCGGCAGAACCTGCTCGGCAAGCGCGTGGACTACTCCGGCCGCTCGGTGATCGTCGTCGGGCCGGAGCTCAAGCTGCACCAGTGCGGCCTGCCGAAGAAGATGGCGCTCGAGCTGTTCAAGCCGTTCATCTACGCCAAGCTGGAGAAATACGGCCACGCCACCACCATCAAGGCGGCGAAGCGCATGGTGGAGAAGGAGCGTCCCGAGGTGTGGGACATCCTGGAGGAGGTGATCCGCGAGCATCCGGTGATGCTGAACCGGGCGCCGACGCTGCACCGCCTCGGCATCCAGGCGTTCGAGCCGGTGCTGATCGAGGGCAAGGCGATCCAGTTGCACCCTCTGGTGTGCACGGCCTTCAATGCCGACTTCGACGGCGACCAGATGGCGGTGCATGTCCCCCTCAGCCTCGAGGCGCAGCTCGAAGGCCGGGTGCTGATGATGTCCACCAACAACATCCTCAGCCCCGCCAACGGCAAGCCGATCATCGTGCCGAGCCAGGATATCGTCCTCGGCATCTACTACCTCTCGCTGGAGACGCCGAAATACCGCGCCAGGATCGATCAGGAGGCGCCGGCATTCGGCACTTTGGGCGAGATCGAGGCGGCGCTGCACCATCGCGCGATCACGCTGCATGACAAGATCCGCGCCCGCATCACCGTCATCGGCCCCGACCGCGAGGAGGTGGTGAAGAAGGTGGTCACCACGCCGGGGCGGATGCTGATCGGCCAGTTGCTGCCGCGGCATCCCGCGATCTCCTTCGACCTGGTGAACCGCGAACTGACCAAGAAGCAGGTCTCCGACGTCATCGACGTGGTCTATCGCCACTGCGGCCAGAAGGAATGCGTGGTGTTTGCCGACCGCCTGATGGGCCTCGGCTTCGGACAGGCGGCGAAGGCGGGCATCTCCTTCGGCAAGGACGACCTGATCATCCCGCCCGAGAAGGCCGAGCTGATCGCCAAGTCCCAGGCCGAGGTGAAGGAGTTCGAGCAGCAGTACCAGGAAGGGCTGATCACCGCCGGCGAACGCTACAACAAGGTCGTCGATGCCTGGTCGCGCTGCACTGAGGCGGTGGCGGCGGCGATGATGCGCGAGATCTCCCGGCAGGACCCGGAGCAGCAGTCGAACGCGGTGTGGATGATGAGCCACTCCGGCGCCCGCGGCTCGCCCGCGCAGATGCGCCAGCTTGCCGGCATGCGCGGCCTGATGGCCAAGCCCTCGGGCGAGATCATCGAGCAGCCGATCATCGCCAACTTCAAGGAGGGGCTCTCGGTCCTCGAGTACTTCAACTCGACGCACGGCGCCCGCAAGGGTCTGGCCGATACGGCGCTGAAGACCGCCAACTCCGGCTACCTGACGCGGCGTCTCGTCGACGTGGCGCAGGACTGCATCATCGTCGAGGACGACTGCGGCACCGAGCGCGGCCTCACCGTGCGGCCGGTGATGGACGGTGGCCAGGTGGTTTCCAGCCTGTCCGAGCGCATCCTCGGGCGCACCGCCGCCGAGAACGTGGTCGACCCGGTCAGCAACGCCGTGCTGGTGACGAAGGACACGCTGATCGAGGAGGAACAGGCGGAGCGCATCGAGAAGGCGGGCGTCGAGGCGGTGAAGATCCGCTCGGTGCTCACCTGCGAGGCGAAGGTGGGCGTGTGTGCGCGCTGCTACGGGCGTGACCTTGCCCGCGGCACGCCGGTCAACGTCGGCGAGGCGGTGGGCGTCATCGCCGCGCAATCGATCGGCGAGCCGGGCACCCAGCTCACCATGCGCACCTTCCATATCGGCGGTGCGGCGC
>JAJXZO010000087.1 GCA_021780035.1 Pseudomonadota bacterium | reverse complement strand
GGACGGGCTCGACCCGGTCGCCAAGACCGAGATCGGCGCCGCCGACGATCGCCGCGCCGATGCGCGCCCGTTCCGGAGATGCCCGTTCCGCCGCGATGCCCGCGATCCGCTCGACCTCGCCGACCGGCCGCAGCGCTTCCTCTCCGCCGGAGCGGTAGAACGAGCGGCACTGCACGTAGACGGTGGCGCGGATGTCGTGCCCCGAGGCGATGTCGCGGCGCAGATCCTCCTCGACGTAGCGGCTGCCGGGCCGGTCCCACAGATGATGATGGGCGTCGATGACCGGGATTTCCGGCTCGAGAGCCGGCTCGCTCGTTCGGGCGAGCCACTCCTCCCGGACCGGCAGGTGCGGCGATTCCCCCGCTTCCACCTCAGGACTCGACCTCGCACCCGAGGCGGCGAAGCGTCTCGTCCACCCAGGAGCGGTCCTGCCCGCCGTTCTGGATTCTGGCCATCTGCGCGGTTTCGGCCTGGTGCTTCGCCAGGGCCTTCGCGTAGACGGTCTCCGTTTCCGCGAAGGGGACGGCGATGACGCCGTCGGCGTCTCCGAGCACGAGATCGCCCGGCTCGATCACCATGCCGCCGAGGGCGACCGGCACGTTGATTTCGCCGGGGCCGTCCTTGTACGGCCCCCTGTGGGTGACGCCAAGCGCGAAAACCGGGAAGGTTCCCTCGCGGATGGCGACGATGTCGCGAACGGCGCCGTTTATGACGATACCGGAAATGCCACGCGACACGGCGTGCGCGAGCATCAGCTCGCCGATCAGGGCATTCGTGAGATCTCCGCCCGCGTCGACGACGACCACGTCGCCGGGACCGGCGATGTCGAGGGCCTTGTGCACCATCAGGTTGTCGCCAGGCCGTGTCTTCACGGTTACCGCCGCGCCGGCCATCCCGCCCTCGCGGTGGAGGGGCCGCACGCTCGCCCCGGCCGACGCCATGCGCATCAGCACGTCACTCACATTGGCGACGGGCAGGGCGCGGAACTTCCCGATCACCGCTCCGCTCACGCTCCGCCGCCGAAGGCAGATCCGAAAACCCGCGCTCATCGCCTGTCTCCTGCCTCTGTCCGCTCCCGCGCCGGTCTCACGCGTTGATCTCCTCGAGGGAGAGGCCGGTCGAACGCGGCCCGAGAAGCGCGATCAGCAGGATCTGCAGCACCGTCGTCGTGCCGATCAGGACCGCCACGCCGAACACGCCGCCGGCCCCGATCACCGCGCCGACGATCAACCCGGAGAACGCGGTCGAAACCCGCAGCCACGACCACACGAAACCCACGGCCCGCATGCGGAACCGCGTGGGGAAGATCTCGGACTGGTAGCTGTGGCTGGCGAAGGCCTGGATGTTCGCGGACAGGGTGAACAGCACGCCGCAGATGATGAGCGCCACCGGGGACGACATCTGGGCGAACGCGAACATGAACACGATCATGCCGCCCAGCGCCGAGCAGAGGATCCACTTGCGCTCGAAGCGTTCGGCGAAGAACGTGCCGAGCACCGGCCCGAAGGGATTGGCGACGGCGATGATGAAGGCATATTCCAGGCTGTGGGTGATGTTGATGCCGCGCTCGGCGAGAAGGGTCGGCACCCACGCCGCGAAGCCGTAATAGCTGAACGCCCCGGCAAGGTTGAAAAGCGACAGCATGACGATGCGGCGCAGGTAGGGCGCCCGGAACATTTCGGCGTAGGTGCCCTTGCCGCCCTCGTCCGCCAGATCGGCGATGGGAGGCGGAAGCGGCCGGCCGGTCTCGCGCTCGACGCGGGTTTCGAGGGCGTCGACGATCCGCGAAGCCTCGTCGTGGCGGCCGTGCTTGGCGAGCCAGCGCGGGCTTTCCGTCAGACGCAGGCGCAGGAACCACACGACCACGGCGCCGATGCTGCCGATCAGGACGACCCAGCGCCAGCCGTCGAAGCCGAAGGGGGCGGTCGGGATCAGGAGCCAGGAGACGAAGGCCACGAAGGGCACGGCGAGGAAGGAAATCGTCTGCTGTACCGCGAAGGCCTTGCCGCGCATGTGCCGGGGGGTCATCTCTGCGAGGTAGGTGTCGATGGTGGTGAATTCGACGCCGATGCCGATGCCGCTGAGGAAGCGCCAGATATCGAGCGCGAAGCCGTTGGTCTGGAAGGCGAGAACGGCGTTGCAGGCAACGAACCACAGCAGCGCCCAGGTGAAGACCGCCCTGCGTCCGAAGTGGTCGAGCGTCTGGCTGACGAAAATGGTGCCGACCCAGAGGCCGCCGAACGTTGCGAAAACGAAAGTGCCGAACCCGGCGAACTTGATCGCGCCGAGCGCGGCGAGCGGCCCCAGCGCATCGGTGTTGAAGAGCCCGGACTTGATCATTCCCGGCGCCACGTAGCCGAGAAAGAACGTGACATAGAACTCGAACCAGGCACCCATGGCGAGAAGCGCGACGATCAGCCACAGCGATCTCGATGCCGGCAGACGGTCGATCCGCGCCGCGATGCTGGGGGATGTCCCTGGGGCGGCCATGAAGGCCGTCTGGGAGGCGGGGGCGGAGTGCAGGCTCATGGGGGGACGTTCCTTCTTGTTGCGTTGCCTTGGTTGTTTGCGCGGCGAAGCGCCGCGTCAGGCGGGAGGCGTTTTCAGCGTTTCCTTGTTGACGGTGGCTTCGGCGTTCAGGGGGCGGCCGTCGATGGCATCGAGAACGTGCCCCAGGGCGATCTGCCCGACGCGTTCCTTGGCTTCCCTGGTGTAGGCGCCGATGTGGGGCGTGGCGACGACGTTCGGGAACCGCCAGAGCGGGCTGTCGGGCGCCGGCGGCTCCGGGAAGAAGGTGTCGAGGCCGGCGCCGCCGATTCGGCCGGAGGAAAGCGCGCGCACGAGCGCTTCCGGATCGACCAGTTCTCCCCTCGCGGTGTTGATGAGGAGGGCGTCGGGCTTCATGCACGCGAACTGGGCCTCGCCGATCATGCCGCGGTTGCCGGCCGTGAGAGGGCAGTGCAGCGATACGATGTCGGCCTCGCGCAGCAGAGCTTCGAGCGAGGGGACGAGGACAAGATCCGCAAGGCCGGGGAAATTCGTTCCGGCACCGACGACGAACGGGTCGTAGGCGACCGCCTTCATGCCGAGCGGCACGGCGAGCGAGAGGAGCGTGCGCCCGATCGCACCCAGGCCGACGACACCGAGCGTCTTGCCGAACAGCTCGATCCCGGTTGTCGTCGCCTTGTCCCAGTGGCCGGAGCGCATGCGCCGGTCGAGTTCGGGCACGCCGCGGGCAAGGGAAAGCATCAGCGCCAGCGCGTGTTCGGCGACGGAGCGGGTGTTCGCTCCCGGCGCGATCAGGACCGGGATGCCGCGTTTCGTTGCGGCATCGACATCTATCGTGTCCACGCCGACGCCGTGCTTGACGATGACCAGGAGCTTTCCGGAAGCCGCCATGATGTCGCGCGTGAGGCGGCCCATGCGGACGATGATCGCCGTCGGCTGCTCCGCCTCCACCAGATCGCGCGCGATGTCGGGACGTTCGTAGGGACGCATCGTCACGGTGCGGATGCCGCGCGTTTCCGCGGCGGCCATTACCGGAGGGCTCAGGGCCGGCCCCATGATCACGACCGTATCCGGCGTCATTTCCGCGACTCGTGTGGCGGCCGCGGGATCTCGCCGCCCGCGCGGGTGAGTTCGGACACCTGGCTTCTCCCAAAGGCTGTTGCGCCTCTGACCGGGGCATCTACCACGGGAGGGATGGACCGACAAGCAAAAACGAAACGACGTTCTATTTCATGCGCGGCCGCTGGCGCCGGGCCTGAAAGCCGGCGTTAGCCGCCGCGGGCGGAGCGCGTGCGGAGGCGGCGGGCGAGGGCGGCGGGATCGGCGAGGGGTGGTTCGCAGGCGCCCTGCGCGCAGACGAAGGCGGCGGCGGGAGTGCCCGCGGGCGGGCGTTTGCCGTGGGCGGGATGGCTTACGCCGAGCGGCGTGCGGCCGGCGCGGAGCACAAGCACCGCCGGGTCCGGCGCGGCGAGGGCCGTTTGCAGAAGCGCTTCGGTTGCCGGGTGGCCGGGGTCGCCCGCCACCACCACCGTTGTCGCCTCCTCCAGCAGGTCGGCGGCGGCGAGCAGGGTGGGCGCGCCGGCAAGCGCCTCGGCAAGGCCGGAGAAGGCGGCGAGCAGGCGCCGCGCACGGACCTGCCAGCGGGTTTCGCCCGTGAGGTGGTGGAGTTGGGCGAACACCTGCGCCAGCAGGCCGGCGCCGGAAGGCGCGGGTCCGCAGGCGGCCGTGCGCGGGCGGCAGACGGCTTCGAGCATCGGGTCGGCGGAATCGGATGCGGTAACGTAATAACTTCCGTCGGCGGCGGCGAAGACGCGTTCGGCGGCGGTGGCGAGCGCTTCGGCCTGGGCGAGGCGCGCCGGTTCGCCGGTGGCGGCGAACAGCGCCAGCGCGGCGTGCGCCATCGCCGCTTGGTCGTCGAGCAGACCGAAGGAGGCGGCGCGGCCGGCGCACCAGGAGTGGCGGATGCGGCCATCGGCGGTTGCCAGTTCCTGCCAGAGGAAATCGAAAGCCGCCACCGCCGCCGCTATCCATTCCGGTTGCGCAAATACGCGGCCGGCGCGGGCGAGCGCGGCGATGGCCAGGCCGTTGGCGTCGGCGAGCAGCTTGTCGTCGCGGGCGGGACGCGGGCGGTTATTCCGATAAAATAACAATTTCGCGCGGGCGGCGGCGAGGCCCGCTTCAGCGGCGGCGTCTCCCGGCGGGGCGGTGCGGTGGAGGACGACCGGAGCTTCGGCCCGGTCGCCGCCGGGTGCGGGCACGCCGTAGGCGGCGGCGAAGGGTTCCGCTTCCGCGCCGAGGACGGCGGCGAGTTCCCCGCCCGTCCACACGTAGTAGGCGCCCTCGCCGTCCGGGCTGTCGGCGTCGAGTGCCGACGCGAAGGCGGGCGTGGGGGAAACGCGCATTTCCGCCAGCAGCCAGTTCGCGGTTTCCGCGGCGCGTGCCGCGAGTTCCGCGTCGGGGCTCCAGGCGCAGGCGCGTGCCAGAAGATCGAGAAGCTGGGCGTTGTCGGCGAGCATCTTCTCGAAGTGCGGCACCAGCCAGAACTTGTCGGTGGAGTAGCGGCAGCAGCCTCCCGCTAGGTGGTCGTAGATGCCACCCCGGGTGAGGCGCGCCAGAAGCAGGAGGGTCACCTCGCGGCCCCCGGGCGTGCCGGCGCGGAAGCTTTCCTGCCAGAGGAAGCCGAAGATGGGGAAGTTGGGGAACTTCGGCGCGCCGGCGAGGCCGCCGTATTCCGTATCGACGCCGGCAAGAAGCGCGGCGGCGGCGGACGCGAGGCGTTCGGGGGCGATGGCCTCGCCCGGCGCCGATTCGGCGTGGCGGCGGAGCGCGGCGGAGACCGCCGCCCCGGTGCGGGCGACGGCGTCCTTCCGCGTGCGGTAGGCATCCGCCACCGCGCGCAGCACCTCGCGGAACGAGGGCTTGCCCCAGCGCGGCGTGGGCGGAAAGTAGGTGCCGCCCCAGAACGGCTCGCCGCGCGGGGTGAGGAACATCGTCAGCGGCCAGCCGCCGGCTTCGCCCATGGCGTGCAGGGCATCCATGCACAGGCGGTCGATGTCAGGGCGTTCTTCGCGGTCGACCTTCACCGGAACGAAGAGGGCGTTCATCTCGGCAGCGGTTTCGGCGTCCTCGAAGGACTCGTGCGCCATGACGTGGCACCAGTGGCACGAGGAATAGCCGATGGAGAGCAGGATCGGCCGGTCCGTTTCCCGCGCCTCGGCAAGCACGGCCGCCGACCACGCCCGCCAGTGCACCGGATTGTCCGCATGTTGCAGCAGATAGGGAGAGGTCTCATATCGGAGGCTGTTTTGCGGGTCGGTCACCGGAGGCCCCCGTCGCGGATGGGATGCAGCGTTCCCTGAGATGGGGCCTGCGGCTGTCCGGCAACAGGGCGGCGCCGGGCCCGGCCGCAAGGAAACCGCTTTCGGCCATGAAGGACCGGATGACCGTGACCCGTCTGCCCGACGACCCGCCGCTCCGCTACACCGCGCACATCTTCGTCTGCGCCAACCGCCGCCCCGAAGGCCACCCGAAGGGCTGCTGCGCCGAGAAGGGCTCGGAGGAGTTGCGCCACTACATGAAGCAGCGGGCACGCGAGATGGGGCTGAGGGGCGTGCGCGTGAACTCCGCCGGCTGTCTCGCCCGCTGCGAGTGCGGGCCGAGCGTGGTGATCTACCCCGAGGGCGTGTGGTACACGGTGAGGACGCGCGAGGACGCCGACGCTATCCTCGAGCGGCACGTGCGCGATGGCGGGCGCGTGCCCGAGCTAATGATGCCCGCCGAACCGCGGTGACCGTGGGCGCGCCCGACGGGAGCACGATTTTCGCCGTCGCCTCCGGCGCGGCGGCGCGGGCCGCGCTCGTCGTGCTGCGCCTGAGCGGCCCCGCGTGCGCGCGGGTGCTGGCGGCGCTTTGCC
>JAJXZO010000246.1 GCA_021780035.1 Pseudomonadota bacterium | reverse complement strand
GCGAGGAACAGATTGACGAGGAAGATGCCGCCGATCCAGGTGATCGCGGCGATCAGGTGCAGCGACAGGAGCAGCGACATCAGGCTCAAGACGCTCTCTCCGGACCGATCGGCGACATATGGTGCGCCGAGGCGGCAAGCGTGAGGGCGGACGCGGGCGGCGCCGTGGCGGCCAGGCTCCGCGGCGGCATTCCGAAAGTATCATGGAAGTAAGAAACTTCCCCGCCGGCGGCGCTGGACAAGCCCTCCCGGGGCTGGCAGAGACTCGGCCCATGGGTCGGCTGTTGCGCCTCCTGCCGGTGCTGTTCGCCCTGCTCGCCCCCGCGGCGCGGGCGGCGACCAGCACACCCGTCACCACCCAGCACGCCACCGCGGCGCTCGTCTCCGCCACCGACCACATCACCGCGGGCCAGCCGCTGATGGTGGGGCTTTATCTGCGCATGCAGCCGGGCTGGCACATCTACTGGCAGAACCCCGGCGACGCCGGCAGTCCGCCGGACCTGCGCTTCACCCTGCCGGCGGGAGCCAAGGCCGGACCGGTCGTCTGGCCCGCGCCGGAACGCCAGCGCGAAGCGACACTGATGACCTTCGGCTACACCGGCTCGGTGCTGCTGCCGGTGCGGATCGACAACCCCGCCTCACCCATCGCGCTCCATGCGAGCTGGCTCATCTGCAGCCAGGTGTGCGTGCCCGAGGAAGGCAACTTCACCCTGGCGCTCACCCCCGGCCCGGCCACGCCCTCGGCCGAAGCGCCGCTGTTCGCCGCCGCCGCCGCCGCCACGCCCGAGGCGGCACCCTGGCGGGCGGTCATCGACCCCAAGGGCCGGCTCGCGGTGCTGGGGGAAGGCATCGGCTCCGCCGGCGGCCGGGAGGCGTTCTTCCTGCCGCTCGCCGCCGACATGGTGGCCGCCGCCGCGCCGCAGCCCATGCGGCTTTCCGACGACCACCTGGTGCTGGCGCTGCACCCCGGCTCCGCCTTCAAGCCCGGACAGCCGCTCCCCGGCGTGCTGGAGACGGTGGCCGACGACGGCACCCGCCATGCGTTCGCGCTCACCGCGCAGCCTGGAAGCATCGCCCCGGTGAAGCCCGCGAAAGCGGCGGCGGAACTCGGCTGGCTGCTCGGCTTCGCGCTGCTCGGCGGGCTGCTGCTCAACATCATGCCCTGCGTGTTCCCGGTGCTGGCGGTGAAGGCGGCCGGGCTCGCCGCCACCGCCCGCGCCCCGGCGCGCACCCGCATCGGCCACGCGCTGGCCTACGCCGCGGGCGTGGTGTTGAGCTTCGCCGCCATCGGCGCCGCGCTGGTGGCGCTGCAGGAGGCGGGCGCCAGCGTCGGCTGGGGATTCCAGTTCCAGTCGCCGACGTTCGTCGCCGCCGTCACCTGGGTGCTGTTCGCCGTCGGCCTCAACCTCTCCGGTGTGTTCGCGCTGAACTGGGGCGGCGGCGGCGTCGGCGGCGATCTTGCCAGCCGCGCCGACCTGTGGGGGTCGTTCTTCACCGGGCTGCTGGCCGTGGTGGTGGCCTCGCCCTGCACCGCGCCGTTCATGGGAGCCGCTATCGGCACGGCGCTGGCCACCGGCCCGCTGGCGGCGATGACCGTGTTCCTCGGCCTCGGCGCCGGCCTCGCGCTTCCCTACGTGCTGCTCGCCGTGGTGCCCTACTTCGCGCGGCTGCTGCCGCGGCCGGGCGCCTGGATGGACCTGCTGCGGCAGGTGCTGGCCTTCCCGATGTACGGCGCCGGGGTGTGGCTTCTGTGGGTGATGAGCGAGGAGGCCGGCTCCGCGGGCGTGCTCGCCAGCGCCAGCGGCCTCGCCCTCGTCGGCTTCGCCGCCTGGGTTCTCGGCTACATGCAGCGCAGCCGGGGCATGGGCGCGCGCGGCAGGCGCATCGCCGAAGCCGCCGCCGCCGCCGCCGTGCTCGTTGCCGTCGCGGTGCTGCCGGCACTGGCGACGCTGCCGCCGGCGGGGGCGAGGCCGGCAGCGCCCGGCTATGAGGGGTTCAGCGACGCCCGTCTCGAGGCGCTGCGCGCCCAGGGGAAGCCGGTGTTCGTCGATTTTTCCGCCGCCTGGTGCATCACCTGCCTGGTGAACGAGCGCCTCGTGCTCGACCGGCCCGACGTGCGCCAGGCGTTCGCCGACCACCACGTCACGCTGATGCGTGGCGACTGGACGCGTCAGGACCCGGCGATCACCCGCTTCCTGCGCGCGCACGGCCGCGACGGCGTGCCGCTCTACCTGTTCTATGCGCCGAAGCGGGCGCCGGTGGAACTGCCACAGATCCTCACCGAGGCGGCGGTGCTTCACCTCGTCAACGCCCTGCCCCGCTGAGGGAGGCGCGCCTTACGCCGCGTAGGTGGCCTTCTCCACCCCGCTGAACAGCGAGAGGATGCCCGGATCGGCGAACGGCAATTGCTGCGCGAACAGGCAGCCGGCGAGCCCCGCCGTCGGATCGACCCAGCAATAGACGTTGGTGATGCCGCCCCAGCACAGGCTGCCGGCGCTGCGCCCGTTCGGGCCGGGCTCGGTGTTCAGCAGGAAGCCGAAGCCCCATTTCTTCTCCATGCCGGGGAAGAAATCGGCGTCGCAGGACAGGTCCGGCATGCCGGAGACGAGGCCCGGCACGGCGAGTTCGCCGACCTGGTTGCTGCCCATCGCCGCCACCGTCTCCTCGTGCAGCAGGCGCATGCCATCGATCGCGCCTCCCGACAGCAGCAACCGCAGCAGCCGCGCGTAGTCGGGGGCGCTGCCGCACAGGCCGCCGCCGCCGCCGGCGAAACCCTGGCCCTGGCCGGCCGGCCAGTCGATCGCCTTCAGCGCACCGGAAGCATCGCGCCGGTGCACGCGGGCCTGGCGCGCGTGCACGGCCGGCGGCACGGTGAAGCCCGTGCTCTCCATGCCGAGCGGCAGCAGCACATGCTCGCGCAGGTAGCGCTCGAGCGACTGCCGGCTCGCCGCCTCCACCAGAAGCCCGGCGATGTCGAGGGAGATGCCGTAGTTCCAGCGGCTGCCCGGATCGAACAGTAGCGGCGTGCGCGCCACCTGGTCGAAATTGCCCGGAACCCGCCGCAGCCCGAGCGCGGCAAGCGCCGGCGCCAGCCCCGGGCTCCACTCGGGATAACCGTAACCCGCGGTGTGGGTAAGCAGATGCCGGAGCGTGATCGGCGTTTTCGCCGGCCTGAGCCGGGGCGTGCCGTCGGGCGCCATTCCCTCCAGCACCATCGGCTCGGTCAGCGCGCCGAGAAACTCGGCGGCCGGGCTGTCGAGGGCGAGACGCTGTTGTTCGACCAGTTGCAGCGCGGCCAGCGTCACCACCGGCTTGGTAAGGGACGCAAGGGCGAACACGGTATCGGGGGCCATCGCCGCCGAGCCGTCGCCGTCCTGGCGCCCGGCGGCGGCCAGGGCCAGCGTGTCGTCGCGGCTGACCACGGCGGCGACCGCTCCGGCCGCCACGCCCGCCTCGACCGCCTGTCGCAGCAGGCCGGCGATAGTGGTTTCCAGGATCATCGGCGTGCCTCCTCTGCGATGGCCGGGAATGACTCCAGTATCCAGCGGTGATCGAACGAGCCACGATCGGCCCGTCCCACGGCGCAGCAGAACTTCGTCACCAAATGCTCTCCAGTGTCATCCGCCGTATGTCGGCAGGCGGGCGGGACTAGCCCGAAGGCCGTCTCCTGTCACCGATGGCCGATCAAGGTTCTGCCCATACCGACGGGCGGGCAGCCACGGTCCCTCGGGAAGAAAAGCAAAGCGCCTTCCCGGCCCGGCGGTCAAGTGTGGCGCGGTAACGATCCCTTGTGCCCCCGCCCGGCGCCTCAGCCGGCACCCGCGGCGCGCGTGCGGGTGCGGAGCGTGACGAACTCCTCCGCGGCGGTGGGATGGATGCCGATGGTGCGGTCGAAGTCGGCCTTGGTGGCGCCGGCGGTCATCGCCACGGCGATCCCCTGCATGATCTCGGGCGCGTCCTCGCCCAGCATGTGGGCGCCGAGCACGCGGCCGGTTTCGCGGCACACCAGCAGCTTGAGCAGAGTCTGCCGCTTCCGCCCCGTGAGGTGGTGGCGAAGCGGCGTGAAGCGGCTGATATAGACATCGGCCGGGCCGAGGGCCGCCGCCTGCTCCTCGGTCAGACCGACGGTGGCGAGCGGCGGCGTGGTGAACACCGCTGTCGGCACCGCCTCGCGGTTGAAGTCGGGCCTCCCCGCGCCGAACAGGCTTTCCGCCAACGCATGGCCCTCGGCGGTGGCCACCGGGGTCAGCCGCAGACGGTTGGTCACGTCGCCCACCGCGTAGATGCCGGGCACGTTGGTTTCGCTGCGCCCGTTCACCGGCACGGCGCCGACGCCGTCCACCGCCACGCCGGCGGCGGCGAGGCCGAGCCCTCCGGTGTTCGGCCTCCGGCCAATGGCGGCGAGCACCGCGTCGGCGGCAAGCCGGCCGCCTCCGGCGAGGCGCACCTCGTACGCGCCCGCCGCCTTCGTCACCGCCGCCACCGTGGCGCCGGGATGAAGCCGCACGCCCACGGCGGTCAGCGCCTCGGCCATGCCGGAGCGCAGATCGGCGTCGAACCCCCGCAGCGGCAGCGGCTGGCGATAGACCAGCGCCACCTCGGCGCCGAGCCCGGCGAGCAGGGAGGCGAACTCGACCGCGATGTATCCGCCGCCCCACACCACCACCCGCGCCGGCAGTTCCGGCAGGGTGAACAGGTCGTCGGAAACCAGCAGGTGCGCGGCGCCCTCGATGTCGGGCCTGACCGGCTCGCCGCCGGTGGCGATGAGGATGTGCCCGGCGCGCACGCGCCTGCCCGCCACCTCCACCTCGGACCGGCCGAGCAGCCTCGCCTCCGCCTCGAAGCAGGTGCAGCCCGCCCGGTCCAGCAAGTCGCGGTAGATGCCCGCGTGCCGCGCCACTTCGCGTCCGACGGCGGAAACGAGCGCCGGCCAGTCGCAGCGCGGCGCCCCGCCCCGCCAGCCGAAGCCCTGCGCATCGGCGGCGGCGAGGCCGTATTCGGCGGCCATCACCAGGAACTTCTTCGGCACACAGCCGCGGTTGACGCAGGTGCCGCCCCAGCTACGCCCCTCGGCCACCGCCACGCGCGCGCCGAGGGAGGCGGCGATGCGGGCCGCGCGCACGCCGCCCGAGCCGCCGCCCACCACGAACAGATCGAAGTCGCCGTCCATCATGTCCCCTCGCGCTCCCGCGCCCGCGGCCGGACGCGCGGGCTTCCGGGGCTTACGACCCGATGCAGCCGAGGCCGACGTATTTCGCCTCGAGGAATTCCTCGATGCCGTATTTCGACCCCTCGCGGCCGAGGCCCGAGGCCTTCACGCCGCCGAACGGCGCCACCTCGGTGGAGATGATGCCCTCGTTGACGCCGACGATGCCGAACTCCAGCGCCTCCGCCACCCGGAAGATGCGGCCGATGTCGCGGGCATAGAAATAGGCGCAGAGGCCGAACGGCGTGTCGTTGGCGATGCGGATGCCCTCTTCCTCGGTGTGGAAGCGGAACAGCGGCGCCACCGGGCCGAAGGTTTCCTCGTGGAAGATCAGCGCATCCTGCGACACGTCGGCCAGCACCGTCGGCTCGAAGAAATTGCCGCCCAGCGCGTGCCGCTTGCCGCCGGTGACCACGCGGGCGCCGCGCGAAAGCGCGTCGGCGATGTGGCGCTCCACCTTCTCCACCGCCTCGGCGTTGATCAGCGGCCCCTGCGTTACCCCCGGCTCCATGCCGTTGCCGACCTTGAGCTGTTCCACCACCGCCTTGTAGCGGGCGGCGAAGGCGTCGAAGATGCTGTCCTGCACCAGGATGCGGTTGGCGCAGACGCAGGTCTGCCCGGTGTTGCGGTATTTGCTGGCCAGCGCGCCCTGGGCGGCGGCGTCGAGGTCGGCGTCGTCGAACACCAGGAACGGCGCGTTGCCGCCGAGTTCCATGCTGGTCTTCTTGATGGTGGGGGCGCAGGCCTCCAGCAGCTTGGCGCCGACCTCGGTGCTGCCGGTGAAGGTGAGCTTGCGGACAACGGGGCTGCCGGTGAGCTCGGGGCCGATCGCCCCGGAGGGCCCGGTGATGATGTTGCACACCCCGGCCGGCATGCCGGCGCGCTCGGCCAGCACGGCCACGGCGAGCGCCGAGAACGGCGTCTGGCTGGCCGGACGGACCACCCCGGTGCAGCCGGCGGCCCAGCCCGCGCCCGCCTTGCGGGTGATCATCGCCGAGGGGAAGTTCCACGGCGTGATGGCGGCGAACACGCCCACCGGCTGCTTCAGCACCATGATGCGCCGCCCGCGCGAGTTCTGCGGGATGACATCGCCGTAGACGCGCTTCGCCTCCTCGGCGAACCACTCGAAGAACGGCGCGCCGTAGGCGATCTCGCCGCGCGATTCCGCCAGCGGCTTGCCCTGCTCGGCGGTCATGATGATGGCGAGGTCTTCCTGGTTCAC
>JAJXZO010000027.1 GCA_021780035.1 Pseudomonadota bacterium | reverse complement strand
TCCTCGTGCTCGATGGAAAGCACGTCGTCG
This sequence comes from Pseudomonadota bacterium, assembly GCA_021780035.1. Lineage (GTDB taxonomy): Bacteria > Pseudomonadota > Alphaproteobacteria > Acetobacterales > Acetobacteraceae > Rhodovastum. The sequence goes on along the minus strand of JAJXZO010000027.1, from coordinate 26,586 downwards.
TAGCCGGCGAGTTTCAATTGCGTGCAGAACCGCTTCCACCACAGCGCGTCGTGGCCGACGCCGAGGGTGACGTAGCTCCAGCTTCGCTCGCGCAGGCGGTCGTTCGGCGTGGTGTCGATGACGCCGTTGACGCCGGCGACGAGGGGATCGATGCGCGTGTCCTTGGCGTGCACGTGGAAGATCGCGCCGTCGAGGGCGCGGATGGCGGCGAGCGGGTCGGCACCCATCCACATCAGGTGGCTCGGGTCGAAATTGGCGCCGACCATCGGCCCGACCGCCTCGCGTAGCCGTTTCAGCGTAGCGACGTTGTAGACGGCTTGGTGCCCGTGCATCTCGATGCAGAGTTTTTCCACGCCCGCCGCGCGCGCCTCGGCGGCAAGGCCGCGCCAGTAGGGAAGGATCGCCTCCTGCCACTGCCAGGCGAGCACGCGAGCGGTTTCCGGCGGCCACGACGTGGTGATCCAGTTGGCGTTGGCGTCGCCCGGGCCGCCCGGGCAGCCCGACATCAGCACCACGCGGCGCACTCCGAGAAGCCCGGCGAGGCGAACGGTCTTCGCGGTGACCTCGCGGTGCCGCGCGCCGGACTCCCCCGGATGCAGCGGATTGCCGGAACAGTTGAGCGCGCCGACTTCGAGCGCGCGGTCGCGGAGCGCGGCGAGGAAGGCGTCGCGCGCGGGCGCGCTTTCCAGCAGTTCATCGAGCCGGACGTGCGGCGCGGCCGACCAGTTGCCGCAGGGGAACTCGAGGGTCTCGATGCCGAGCCCGGCCGCCTGGTCGAGCAACTCCCCGAACGACAGATGGCCGAGGCTGTCCGTGACGAGACCGATGCGCATGATTCTGTTCCACCTTCTCCGAACGATTCCCGATGGCCCGGCGGGCGGAGTCAGAGCGCCACCCTGTCTCCCGCCTCCGGCACGAACAGTCTCGCGTCGTTCCGGACTGCCGCCTTGACGGCGGCGCGGCGGCCGGCGCGGATGTGATAGAGGCCGATGCGCTCCGGCCCGCCGATGGAGTGAACGGTGGGCAGGTCGCAGTGGTCCGGTTCGCCTTCCGCCTCAGCCGGCACGAGGCACTCGTGGAAGAGCAGGTCGGCGCCGGCGTAGAGAGCGCGCGATTCCGCGGTCGGCCGCCCGTCGCCGCTACAGGCGAAGCGACGCCCACCCTGCGCGAGCGCGACGGCGCGGTTGTCGATGCTGTGCGCCGTGGGCGCCGTGGCGATGCCGAAGGGACCGATCGTCTTCGTCTCCGCGGCGGCGAGGAAGGAAACCGGGAAGGGCGAGTCCGGCCCGGTGCGGACCCGCAGGAGCTGGAACAGCGAGCGGAGCAGCGCAAGCACCTCGGGGCTCGCCATCAGGGCGAGCGGCCCGCGCCGGCCTGCCGACGCCCAGCGGTCAAGCAGGGGAACGAGGCCGAGCACGTGATCGGCGTGCGCATGCGTGAGGTAGATCGCGCCGATGCGTTCGGCCTCCGGCACCGCCCGCCAGACGGCCTGCACCGCGGCGTGGCCGCAGTCGATCAGCAGCGCGAAGCCCTCGGCCTCGACCAGCACGCAGGCGCTGGGCTCGACCGCGTCGAAGGCCTCGCCCACCCCGATCGCCGTGACCACCATGCCCACGGTTCCACCTCTTCCGCACGGCGTCGCAGCATACGACGGAAGCCGGCGCGCCGGATAGGGGCTCGCCGCGCCGGGCCGGGTGCCGCGACCGTTGCTGGGAAAGCAATTCCCCGCGTGCAAAACCTTGAAATATTGACCAAGAGAGGGGCCGCTTCTACGTCTAACCCGTGGGCACGGCGGGCCGTGCCGCCTGCTTCCACTCGCGACCCGATACGAAGAAAAACAAGGAGGAAATCATGCAGGAACAGAACAGGTCTGGCCTTTCACGACGTGCGTTGATCTAAGGCTCGGTGGCCGCGCTCGGCTCGGCGCCGCTTGCGCGCGCGACCGGCAGCGCCGGCAAGGTCTCCATCATCGACACGGTGTCGGGCCCGAACTTCCAGGAATTCTGGAAATCGGTGATCATTCCCGAGATCAAGGCGCAAACCGGCATCGACGTCTCCTATACCGTGGGCGACGGCTCGGCGCTGCAACTGCAGATGCAGAGCTGGCAGCAGGACAACCCGGAGTTCACCCTGCTGTTCATCAAGGATTTCGACATCGCCAACATGGTGAGGGCGGGGATCAAGCTGGCGCAGGTGTATCCGAACGAGGAATCCGCCATTCCGAACGAGAAGCTGCTGCCGAAGGCCTTCATGGCGAACGAGTACGGCGTGCCGCTGGACGGCAAGGGCATCATCTTCTGGCGGGCGCAGTTCGACCTTGTCTACAACTCGGCCTTCGTGAAGACTCCGCCGAAGACCTGGAAGGAGTTCTTCGACCGGAGGAAGGAGTTCAAAGGCAGGATCGGCATGATCCGCACCGATGCCGGCTCGGGCGGCGGGCGTGCTTTCGTCTACAGCTTCCTCGCCGCCTTCGGCGTCGATTTCAACAAGCCTTTCGCCGAGCTGCAGACTTCCGCCGCGTGGACGGACGCATGGAAGCAGTTCACCGAATTCAGCAAATACTTCGCGCAGCCGGTGGCTTCCACCCCGCCGGTGATGTTCCACCAGTTCCAGACCGAGCAGGTGTGGCTTACCTCGTACGCACAGGACTACACGCTGTGGAGCGCGGCGCAGGGGCAACTGCCGGCGACGATGAAGGCCTCGCCTCTCGACGTGAACATCGTCGGCGCCTCCAACGCCTGGTTCGCGGTGCCGGCGGTGGATACGGCGGAACAGAAGATGGCCGCCTACAAGGTGATGAACGTGGCGATCTCGGACAAGGTCCAGCTGAAGATGCTGGAGACGATGTACGAGTATCCGGGCACCAACGCCTGGAGGAAGGCGCCGGCTTCCGTCTGGACCAAGATCCCGACGGTGGAGGCCGCCGAATCGCACGGCATCCGCATGACCAACCTCGACGCCGTGAACTACATCCAGAAACACGGCATGGAGCACGTCGCCTCCTGAGGGCGCGGGGTCATGGCGGCAGCGGAAGGCGGCGCGCGCGGCGGAGGGCAAGACGGCAGCGGCTTGCCGGTTTGGCCCTGGCCGCGCCTTTGCTGCTGTTCCTCGCCGTCGCCTTCTACTATCCGCTCGGCTTCACCCTGAGCGAGAGCTTCACGGCGAAGTCGGGCGGGTTCTCGCTGGCGGAATACGGCGCCCTGCTCGGCAGCCGCCGCGGCTGGAGTGTGTTCGGGCTGACGCTGGTGCTGGCCACCGGGGCCACGATCCTTTCCCTGCTGCTCTCCCTGCCGCTGGCGCTGGCGCTGCGGCGGCGCTTCGCCGGCAAGGCGGCGCTGCAGTTCCTGATGATGCTGCCGATCACCATCCCCTCGCTGGTGGGCGCGCTCGGCCTGCTCATTCTTTACGACCGCACCGGATGGCTGAACTACTTCCTGGTGGCGGTGCTGCATGTCATCGCGCAGCCGATCCCCATCGACTACACCATTCCCGGCATCATCCTGTTCTACGTGTGGATGTTCTTTCCCTACGGCGGGCTGGTGCTGATGTCGGGCGTGGGCGCCATCGACCCGGCGGTTGAGGAGGCGGGGCGGGTGATGGGCGGCAGCCCCGGCTACGTGCTGCGCCGCGTCCTGCTGCCACTGTTGCGGCCGAGCCTCGTGGCCGGCTCGGTGATGGTGTTCCTGCAATGCTTCGGCGCCTTCAGCGTGCCCCTGATCGCGGGCTGCAACCACCAGCCGGTGGCGGTGCGCATCCACACGCTCGCCACCGTGTTCCTCGACTGGCCGCAGGCGAGCGCCATGGCGGTGATCATGGGCCTCGTGCAGGTGGCGCTGCTGCTCGGCTATCGCGCCATCGATGCGCGCGGAAGGCGGACGGCGTGAACAGGCGCTGGCGATCGCCGCTCCGGATTGCGCTCGCCCTGCTGTTCGTCGCCTTCATCACGCTGCCTTTCGTGATGATCGTGCTGGAGGCGTTCGGCACGGGCTGGTTCGGAATGCGGCTGCTGCCGGCCGGATGGACACTGAAATGGTTCGGCTGGGCGTTCGCCACCGTCGATCTCGGCACGGTGATGTGGAACACGGTGGTGATCGCGCTGATCGCGACGATGGCCTCCATCGCGCTCGCGATTCCGGCGGCCTGGATGTTCGCCCGCTACGCCCTGCCGCTGCGCGGCGTGCTGATCGGCCTGGTGCTGTTCCCGCGCATGATCCCCGAGATCACCTTCGCGCTGGGCGTCGCCAAGATATTCTACGCGTTCCATCTGACCAACACGCGGCTCGGCATCGGGCTTTCCCACGTCATCCTCGCCGCGCCCTTCGCCGTGCTGGTGCTGATCAGCCCCTTCGAGGGGATCGACTCCCGGCTTCTCGAGGCCGGCTCGGTGCTCGGCTGCAACACGCCGCAGCTGTGGCGGCGGGTGATCCTGCCGCTGGCGCTGCCGGGCGTGATCGCCGCGGCGCTGTTCTCGTTCCTCGCCTCCTACAACGATTTCGTCCTGACGCTGATGGTGTACGGGCCGAACACAGTGACGCTGCCGGTGCAGACGTATCTCTCTATCGGCAACGGCTATACGTCGGTGGCGGCGGCGATCAGCCTGCTGCTGCTCATCCCCTCGCTGGTGTTCCTGATGGGGCTGATGCGGATGGTGGAACCGGAAAAGCTGCTCGGAGGACTGAAAGGCGCATGAGCGGTTCGACCCTCGAAATCATCGGTCTTCGCAAGAGCTGGGGCCGGCTGGCCGTTCTGCAGGGCATCGGCCTTTCCGTGCCGGGCGGCCAGTTCGTTTCGCTGCTCGGGCCCTCGGGATGCGGCAAGACGACGCTGCTGCGGCTCATCACCGGCTCGCTCGCTCCTGACGCCGGGCGCGTCCTCGTCGACGGCGCCGATGTGACGGAGATGGCGACGCACAGGCGCAACATGGGGATGGTGTTCCAGAACTTCGCCCTGTTTCCGCACCTGACGGTTGCCGAGAACGTCGCCTTTCCCCTGCACGTGCGGAAGATTCCGGCGCAGGCGCGCGAGGCGCAGGTGCGAGACGCGCTGGCGATGGTGCATCTCGAGGCGCTGGAGGCGCGCTATCCGCGCGAGCTTTCCGGCGGGCAGCAGCAGCGCGTGGGCCTGGCGCGCGCCATTGTCTTCCGCCCGACCATTCTGTTGCTCGACGAGCCGCTCTCCAATCTCGACGCGGCGCTGCGCGAGGAGATGCGCATCGAGATCAGCCAGGTGACACGCCGTCTCGGCATCACCGCCGTCTATGTCACCCACGACCAGCGCGAGGCGCTGGCGCTTTCCGATTCCATCGCCCTGATGAACCGCGGCCGCATCGAGCAGTTCGGCGTGCCGGAGGACCTGTACCTGCGCCCGGCCAACGCCTTCGTCGCGCGCTTCATCGGCTACACGAACGCCGTCGCGGTGACGGTGCGGCCGGGCAGCGCGCGCATCGACGGCGGCGAGGCGGTGCTGCACGGCATCGACGACCGGGGCATCCTGGGGCCGGGTATCGCCTTCTTCCACCCCGGCGACATCGCGCTCGCGCCGCCGCCGGAGGCGAACGCCGCCGCGCACGACGATGCCGTCGTCGCGCGGGTGGAAGAACTCGCCTTCATGGGCGACCACTTCGAATATGTGGTGGAGGACGCAAGCGGGCGGCGCTTCAAGGCCAACGTGCCGATCGGCGGCACGGTATTCGAACGCGGCTCGGAAGTTTCGGTCGTGCTGCCCGCCGGGAAGGCGGTGCTGGTGCCGCGCGGCGCGGAAGACGCGGAAACGCCGTAACGCCCGCACGCCGCGAGGCCGGCGGCGCGCGAACCCGGGCAGGCCGGACGGGCGGCCGTTTCCTACCTTGACTCTCCTTCGGCTTTGACGACCATGCGGCGATGGCAACCGGCGGTCGCGACCGCTGGAATCCAGGGTCGAAAGGGCGCCGCATCCTCATGCTGTACGATGTCGCCATTGTCGGCGGAGGGGTGATCGGCTGCGCCATCGCCCGCGCCCTGTCGCGCTTCCGGCTCCGTGTCGTGCTGCTGGAGAAGGAATGCGAGGTAGGCTTCGGCACCAGCAAGTCGAACAGCGGCATCATCCACGCCGGCCACCATGCGGCGGGCGGCACCCTGAAGGGGGAGCTGGAATGGGCCGGCAACCGCATGTGGGACGCCTTGCACGAGGAGCTTGACTTCGGCTTCGCGCGCAACGGCGAGTTGATGCTGGCGATGGCCGGCGACCAGTTGCCGGTGCTCGAACATTATCGCCGCCAGGGCATCGAGCGCGGCGTGACCGGGCTGGAGATCTGGGACAGGGAGCGCATCCACCGCGAGGAGCCGGCGATTTCCGCCGATGTCGTCGCCGCGCTGCATGCGGCCACCGCCGGCGTGGTCAACCCCTACGAGGTGTGCTTCTCGCTGATCGAGAGCGCGCGCCGCAACGGCGTCGCGCTGCTGGTGGACAGCCCGGTGCGGGGCATCGCCCGCGACGGCGACGGCACCTTCGCGCTGCAGACGCCCGGCGGCGCGGTTCCGGCACGCTTCGTGGTGAACGCCGCCGGCCTCTACTCCGACGAGGTGGCGCGCATGGTTGGCGCGGGCGGCTTTTCCATCCACCCGCGCAAGGGCGAGGAATACCTGCTCGACAAGCGGCTGAAGGGCCTCGTGCGCAACGTGATCTTCCCCTGCCCGACGCCGCAGTCGAAGGGAATCCTGGTGATCCCGACCTACGACGGCACGCTGATGGTGGGGCCCACCGCCACCTTCGTCGACGACAAGAACGACCGCACGACATCGGCCAAGGGCGCTGAGGAAGTGTTCGCCGCGGTGCGGCGGCTGGTGCCCGGCATCAGCGAGCGCGACTGCATCGCCGAATTCGCCGGTTTGCGCGCGGTGGCCGACGGCGAGGACTTCATCATCGGGCCGACGGCGGTGCGGGGGTTCGTCAACTGCGCCGGCATCCAGTCGCCGGGCCTGACATCGGCACCCGCGATCGCCGAACGGATCGTCGCCATCCTGAAGGACGAGGGGCTGGCGATGGAACCGAACCCCGAATACGAGCCGCGCCTGCGAAAGCGCGTGCGCTTCGCCGCTCTGCCGATGGAGGAACAGGCGAGGCTGGCGGAGGAGGATTCGCGCTTCGGCCGCATCGGCTGCCGCTGCGAGCAGGTGAGCGAGCGCGAGATACTCGACGCCATCCACGCGGGCGCGCGCACGCTCGACGGCATCAAGTTCCGCACCCGCGCGGGCATGGGCCGCTGCCAGGGCGGGTTCTGCACCTGGCGCAGCATGCAGATGCTGTCCGCGGAGCTCGGCATCCCCATGACCGCCATCACCAAGCGGGGCGGCGCTTCGTGGATCGTCTGCGACCGCGAGGAAGGAGACGCGGCGTGATAACCCCGGAAGTGCGCCAGCTCGCGCCGCGCTACGACGTGGTGGTGTCCGGTGCCGGACCCGCCGGCATGGCGGCCGCCGTGGGCGCGCGCGAACGTGGCGCGGAACGGATTCTGCTGATCGACCGCGAGCGCGAGGCAGGTGGCATCCTGTGGCAGTGCATCCACCACGGCTTCGGCCTGCACCATTTCGGCGAGGAACTGACCGGGCCCGAGTACGCCGAACGCTGCCTGCGCCAGGTGACCGACGGCGGCATCGACGTGCTGACTGACACCTATGTGTACGACATCAGCCCGGACCGCACGCTCACGCTGATGTCGGGCAGCCACGGCATGAGGCAGGTGCGGGCGGGGGCGGTGGTGCTGGCGATGGGCGCGCGCGAACGCACCCGGGGCGCCATCCGCATTCCGGGCGAGCGCCCGGCGGGCGTTCTCACCGCCGGGCTGGCGCAGAAGTTCGTCAACATGATGGGGCTGCTGCCGGGGCGGCGCGTGGTGATTCTGGGCTCGGGCGACATCGGGCTCATCATGGCCCGCCGGCTCACGCTGGAAGGCGTGGAGGTGCTGGGTGTGTTCGAGATCATGCCCTACGCCAACGGGCTGAACCGCAACATCGTGCAGTGCCTGCACGATTTCGATATTCCGCTGTCGCTATCAACGACGGTCGTCGACATCCGCGGCCGCGAGCGGGTGGAAGGCGTGACCGTGGCGCCGGTGGACCAGGCGTTGCGGCCCGACATGAGCCGCGCGCACGATATCGCCTGCGACACCGTGCTTCTCTCCATCGGGCTCATTCCGGAAAACGAACTGTCGCGGCGGATAGACCTGCGGCTCGACCCGGTGACCAGCGGTCCGGTGGTGAACAGCACGATGGAGACCTCGATCGGCGGCGTGTTCGCCTGTGGCAATGTGGTGCACATCCACGACCTTGTCGATTTCGTCAGCCAGGAATCGCTGCTCGCCGGCCGTGCCGCCGGCGACTACGTGACGGGACGGCGCCCGCCGGCCGACAACATCCGCCTGCTGCCGGGCGACAACGTCGCCTATTGCGTGCCGCACACGCTTTCCACCGATCGCGAGCACGTGGTCTACATGCGGGTGCGCAAGCCGATGGAGAAATGCACCATCCGCTTCGGCGACGTGTTTTCGGTGAAGGTGCGCTACGTGTTCCCCGCCGAGATGGTGAACATCACCATGAAGCCGAAGTTCCTGGAGAACTTCCATGGCGATTCGCTCCGCGTCGACGTCGTGCAGCGGTGAGGGCGGAAGCATGACCGGGGAACGCATCTTCCATTACCTCTGCATCGGCTGCCCGCTCGGCTGCCGTCTGGAGGTGGAGGAGAACGCCGCGGGGACCGACGTGGAAGTGCGGGGCTGGGGCTGCAAGACCGGCAAGGCCTACGGCAGGCAGGAGCACACCGACCCGCGGCGCGTGGTGGCGACCTCGGTGCGCGTCAGCGGCGGGCGCTGGGCGAGGCTGCCGGTGAAGACCTCCGGCCCGGTGCCGAAGGCGATGGTGCGCGACGTTGCGCGCGCGGTGCGCCCGGTCGCGGTGGCCGCGCCGGTGGCGGCCGGCACCGTGATCGTCGCCGATGTGCTCGGCACCGGCGTGGATATGATCGCCACCCGCGACATGGAGCGCGCCTAGACGCCTTGCCGGGCGGCGGACGCGAAACTTTGTTCCAAGCCGGGCGGAGCGGACGAACAAAGCATGCAAGATGCGGCGGACGGCGATAGCGTTCGGACGCGTGTCTGGAACTTCGCAGAATTTTTCAGCATCGTTTGCTGTCCTGCCGTCGGCGCCGCCGCCCCGGTCGCGCCGTGCCGTCTTCCTGGTGGCGGGAAATACGGCTAGTCTCCGGTACCAAGTGGGGAAACGCCGTCCGCGGCAGAACAGTCGGTGAAGCCGACGCGGAGCAGCGATGGACAAGGACAGGCGGGGCGTGACGTTGCAGGAGCCGGCGCGAGGGCGCCTGGAACGCGCCGCCGCGCGGCAGGGAGTGAGCGCGGCGCAACTGGCCGAGCGCCTGATTGTCGCCGGGCTCGACCGGCTGGAGACGGACGGCGATGGCGACGCTTCCGCGCCGTTCGCGGCGCTGGCGCGGGAAGCCGCGCCCGAACCGCCGCTGCGCGCGGCGATCACCGCCGCCTACCGGACGCCCGAACCGGAGTGCCTTCCCGGCCTGCTGGCCCTGGCGGAGCAGCCGCCCGCGGCGATGGCGGAGATCGGCCGGCGCGCCTCCATTTTGGTCGACGCGCTCCGTGCCAAGGGCACGCGCGGGCTGGTGGAGCCTTTGCTGCAGGAATACTCGCTCTCCAGCCAGGAAGGCGTCGCCCTGCTCTGCCTGGCCGAGGCGCTGCTGCGCATTCCGGACACCGCCACCCGCGACGCGCTGATCCGTGACAAGGTGGGTCGCGGCGACTGGCAGACGCATCTGGCCGGCAGCCACTCGCTGTTCGTCCACGCCGCCACCTGGGGCCTTCTCGTCACCGGGCGGCTCGCCGCGACGGCGAGCCAGACCGGCCTTTCCGCCGCGCTGACCAAGGCGATCGCGCGCGGCGGCGAGCCGGTGATCCGCCGCGGACTCTATCTCGCCATGCGGCTGCTGGGAGAGCAGTTCGTCGTCGGCCAGACCATCGAGGAGGCGCTGGCCAACAGCCGCCGCCCGGAGGGGCGCGGCTTCCGCCACTCGTACGACATGCTGGGCGAGGCAGCGCTGACGGCGGCCGACGCCCAGGCCTACGAGGAACAGTACACCAGCGCCATCCACGCCATCGGCGCGGTCGGCGGCGGGCGCGGGGTGTACGCGGGGCCGGGCATCTCGGTGAAGCTTTCCGCCCTGCATCCGCGCTACGTGCGCGCGCAGAAGCCCAGGGTGATGGCGGAGCTGGCGCCGCGGCTCGCCGCGCTGACTCGCCTCGCCCGGCGCTACGACATCGGCCTCAACATCGACGCCGAGGAGGCCGACCAGCTCGACATTTCCCTCGACCTGCTGGAGGGGCTTTGCGCCGACCCGGAACTGGCGGGCTGGAACGGCATCGGCTTCGTGGTGCAGGCCTACCAGAAGCGCGCGCCCTACGTCATCGACTATCTGATTGACCTGGCAAGGCGGAGCGGGCACCGGCTGATGGTGCGGCTGGTGAAGGGCGCCTACTGGGACAGCGAGATCAAGCGCGCCCAGGCCGACGGACTGGAAGGATTCCCGGTGTTCACCCGCAAGGTGCACACCGACGTCTGCTACCTCGCCTGCGCGCGCAAGCTGCTCGCGGCGCCCGACGCCGTCTTCCCGCAGTTCGCCACCCACAACGCCCAGACCCTCTCGGCCGTGTACACGATGGCCGGGCCGGACTTCGACGAGGGCCGCTACGAGTTCCAGTGCCTGCACGGCATGGGTGACACGCTGTACGAGGAGGTGGTGGGACCGGAGCGCCTCGGCCGCCCGTGCCGCATCTACGCCCCCGTGGGCACCTACGAGACGCTGCTGCCCTACCTCGTGCGGCGGCTGCTGGAGAACGGCTCCGACAGTTCCTTCGTCAATCGCATCGCCAATCCGCGCGTGCCGGTCGATGCGCTGGTCGCCGACCCGGTGGCGGCTGCCCGCGCGGTGGAGCCGGTGGGCCAGCCGCATCCGAGGATCGCGCTGCCGCGCGACATCTTCGGCGCCGCGCGCGCCAACTCGGCGGGCTTCGACCTGAGTAGCCAGGCACGCCTCGGCGAACTCGCACGCGAGGCGGAGGCGACGCTGCGGCTGGAGTGGCGGTCGGGGCCGATCGTGGCCGGGCGCGAGAGCGGCGGCCCGGAGCGCGACATACGCAGCCCCGCCGCCGCGCGCGACGTCGTGGGCACCGTCGTCGACTCCCTGCCGGAGCATCTCGACGCCGCATTGGCGGCAGCCCAGGCCGCGGCGCCGGACTGGGCCGCGACGCCACCCGGAGCGCGCGCCGCCGTGCTGCGCCGTGCCGCCGACCTGCTGGAGGCACGCCTGCCCCGGCTGGCGGCGCTGATCGTGCGCGAGGCCGGCCGCGGTTTCGCGGCCGCGATCGGCGAGGTGCGCGAGGCGGTCGATTTCCTTCGCTACGACGCCGCCCAGATCGAGCAGGACTGGGACAACGCCACCCATCGCCCGCTCGGCGTGGCGGTGACCATCAGCCCGTGGAACTTCCCCCTTTCCATCTTCGTCGGCCAGATCGCCGCCTCGATCGCCGCCGGCAACGCCGTGCTGGCGAAGCCCGCCGAGGAAACGCCGCTTACCGCCGCCGCCGCCGTGCGGCTTCTGCACGAGGCCGGCATTCCGCGCGGTGTGCTGCAACTGCTGCCGGGGGACGGCGCGGTCGGCGCCGCGCTCGTCGCCGACGCGCGGGTGGGCGCGGTGCTGTTCACCGGCTCGACCGAGGTGGCGCGCGCGATCCAGCGCAGCCTCGCCGCCCGGACGGGGACGAACGGCGAGCCGATCCCGCTGGTTGCCGAGACCGGCGGGCAGAACGCGATGATCGTCGATTCCTCGGCGCTGCTCGAACAGGTCGTCGCCGACATCATCGCATCGGCCTTCGATTCCGCTGGGCAACGCTGCTCGGCCTTGCGGATCCTGCTGGTGCAGGAGGACATCGCCGACCGGCTGCTCACGATGCTGAAGGGGGCGATGCAGCTTCTGACAGTCGGCGGCACCGACCGGCTGGAGACCGACGTGGGGCCGGTGATCTCGGCCGAGGCGCGCGACACCATCCTGCGCCACATCGAGACGATGCGCGGCCGCGGCTGCAAGGTGTTCGCGCCGGAACTTCCCGCGGGCTGCGCGGCCGGATATTTCGTGGCACCGACAGTGATCGAGGTGCCCTCCCCCGCCGTGCTCGGGCGGGAAGTGTTCGGGCCGGTGGTGCACGTGGCCCGCTACGCCGGCCAGAACCTGGAAGCGGCGATCGACGCGGTGAACGCGCTCGGATACGCACTCACCTTCGGCATCCACAGCCGCATCGACGAGACGATCGCCCGCGCCACAGAGCGCATCGCCGCCGGCAACCTCTACGTCAACCGCACGATGATCGGCGCGGTGGTAGGTGCGCAGCCGTTCGGCGGGCACAGGCTTTCCGGCACCGGTCCGAAGGCCGGCGGTCCGCTGTACCTGTGCCGCCTGCTGGCGAGGCGCCCGATGGCTGCCCGCCTGCCGCACGGAACCGTACCCGCCGCGTTCAAGCGATTCGTTGCTGCCCTGCCCGCCGGGGATGCCGAGGAGGCGCGCGCGTACCTGGAGGCACTGGCCGCCGACACGCCCTTCGGCGCTTCGTTCGAGTTGCCGGGCACGGTGGGCGAGCAGAACACCTACCGGCTGCTGCCGCGCGGCACCGTGCTGTGCGTGGTGGCGACCCGCGCCGGGGCCCTCCGCCAGATCGGCGCGGCGCTGGCGGCCGGCAACCGGGCGCTCGTTCTCTGCGACGCGGCCGGCGACCTGCTGGACCGGCTGGAGGCAGCGCTGCGACCGGAGGTGGCGCGCGCCGCCGCCGACGGCCCGTGGCCGGCGGAGGCCGCTCTCTACGAAGGCGATGCGGAGGGCCTGCAATGGCTGGCGACCGCTCTCGCCGCGCAGGAAGGACCGGTGGTGCCGCTGTTTGCCGCCGCCGGGACAAACGGTGTGGACGGGGCGTACCCCGTCGAGTATCTGCTCGTTGAGCAGGCGATCAGCGTCAACACGGCCGCCGCCGGCGGCAACGCGACGCTGATGACCATCGGCTGATGGCTCAGAAACACGCAGGGGAGAAACACATGAGTCGGAAATTCTTGCTCGGCGCGGCCGCGGCGGCCGCGTTCGTCGCCACCGGCGGCGTTGCGATGGCCGCGCCGCCGATCCTGATCGGCGTGCAGGCGCCCATCACCGGCACCTATGCCGACGAGGGCCAGGGCATCCAGAAGGCTGTGCAGCTTCTCGCCGACGAGCAGAACGCCAAGGGCGGCCTGCTGGGCCGGAAGATCGAGGTGAAGGCCTGCGACGACGAGGGCACCGCCTCCCAGGCGGCCATCTGCGCGCGGCAGCTCGTGGACGCCCACGTGGTGGCGGTGATCGGCTCCTACACCAGCGGCGCAGCGCTGGCCGCCGAACCCATCTACGCGCGCGCCAACGTGCTGCAGAGTTCGGACGGCACCTCGAACCAGCTGCTCGAGCGCGGCTACCAGACCTGGTTCGGCAACGCGCCGCCGAATTCCGCCGAGGCTGTGTTCACCGCCAACTACCTGGTGAACGTGCGGCACTTCAAGCGCATCGCGGTGCTGACCGACCACTCGAGCTTCGCCACCGGGCTGGCCGACGAGGTGGAGAAGGACGTGAAGGCGGTGCACGGCAACGTCGTGGACAAGGCCTTCATCAACGCCGGATCGCAGAACTTCACGCCGGTGCTGACGCAGATCAAGTCGCTCAACCCCGACGTGCTTTACTTCTCCGGCTACTATTCCGATGGCGGACTGATCCGCGCGCAGATGCAGCAGCTGGGCATGAAGGCGGTGTTCGTCGGCGGCGACGCCAACCAGAACGTCTCCTTCGGCAAGATCGCCGGATCGGCGGCGGCCGGCTCCGTCATCCTCAACGTGCCGGCGCCGCAGGACCTGCCCTATCCGGCGGCCAAGCAGTTCGTCGCCGCCTATAAAGCGAAGTACGGCGCGCTGCCGCCTTCCGTCTACACGCTGACCAACGCCGACGGCATGCGCGCCATCATGCAGGCGATCGCGGAGACGAAGAGCACCGACCCGAAGAAGCTGGAGGGGTATCTGCACCACCTGAAGAGCTTCCAGGGTCTGACCGGTACTTTCGCCTGGAACGCGCGCGGCGAGCGCACCGGCAGCCCGTTCGTCGCCTTCGAGGTGGACGCGCAAGGCAACTACTCGATCCTGTATCCGAAGCCGGCGCACTGAGCGGGTCTCCCGCAGCAGGGTCGCCATGGGCACGTTCGTTCAGCAGGTCTTCAACGGCCTGACCGTGGGTGGCATCTACGCGCTGATCGCGCTCGGCTACACCATGGTCTACGGCGTGATGCGGCTGATCAACTTCGCCCATGGCGACCTGTGCATCCTGGGCGCGTTCATCGGGCTGACGCTGCTTTCCGGCGCCGCCGGCAGCGGCCACCCCGGCGTGGCGCTGCTGCTTCTCGCCTTCGTTCTCGCCATCGCCGTCGTCGCCGCGGCCGGCGTGCTGCTGGAGTTCGTCGCCTACCGGCCGCTGCGGCGTGCCGACCGCCTGGCCGCCGTGGTGTCCGCGCTCGGCGCCTCGGTGCTGATCGAGAACGGCATCATGATCGTCTGGGGGCCGAACGTGCATGTGTTCCCCTCCGGCCTGCTGCCGGAAACGGTGTGGCACGTGGCGGGCGCCGCCATCACGTTCGTGCAGGTGCTGATCATCCTCGCCTCGGTGGTGCTGATGGCGGCACTCTACGTGTTCGTGCACCACACCAAGTTCGGCACCGCCATCCGCGCAGCCGCCATCGACCAGGACACGGCGCGGCTGATGGGAATCAACGTCAACCGCGTGATCGTCACCGTCTTCGTCGTCGGCCCGGCATTGGGCGCCATCGGCGGGCTGTTCGTCGGCGTCTACTACCGCGAAGCCTACTTCACCATGGGCTGGGTGTACGGGCTCTACGCCTTCATCGCCGCGATCCTGGGCGGCATCGGCAACATCCCGGGCGCCATGCTCGGAGGCGTGCTGCTCGGGCTCTTCAACGCCTTCGCCGCCGGCTACATCTCGAGCTCCTGGCAGGACGCCATCACCTTCGCCCTCCTGATCGGCATCCTGCTGGTGCGGCCGACCGGCCTGCTCGGCGAGCGCGTGGCGGAGAAGGTGTGATGACCGTCCCGCCCGCGCGAGGCATCCTGGCCTACCGCAACGAGGCCATCGGCGCGCTGCTGTGGGCGCTCGGCCTCGCCCTGCCCGCCGTGCTCGACAGCAGCTGGGTGGCGGTGGCGGCGATCTTCGCCATCTACGCCATCACCGCGCTTTCGGAGGACGTGATCCTCGGCCGCGGCGGCATGTTCGACATGGGCCACGCCGTGTATTTCGGCATCGGCGCCTATGTCACCGCCATTCTCAATACCGAGTTCGGGTGGCCGATCTTCGCCACCCTGCCCTTCGCCATCCTGGCGGCGGCGGCAGTGGGCGCGCTGCTGGCGGCGCCGCTGATCCGGCTCCGGGGCGACTACCTGCTGGTGGCGACCATCGGCTTCAACGCCATCTTCGTGCTCGCCATGCAGAACAATCTCGCCGGCATCACCGGCGGCTCCGACGGGCTGACCGGGCTCGACGTGCCCGTGCTGTTCGGCCTGCCGCTGGAGAGCCAGAGCGCGATGTTCTGGCTCGACTGGGTGGCGCTGGGCATCGTCATGGTGCTGATGCGCAACCTCGACCGCTGCGAGTTCGGCCGCACGCTCCGCTACCTGAAGCAGGACGAGCTGGCGGCGACCACGCTGGGGGTGGATGCGCGCGCCGCCAAGACGCTGGCGTTCGCCGTGGGCGCCGGGCTGGCGGGGCTGGCCGGCACGCTGTTCGCGGTGCAGCTTTCCACCGTGAGCCCCACCTCCTTCGTGTTCACCGAATCGGTGACGCTGTTCGCCATCGTCATCGTCGGCGGCAAGGGTTCGGTGCCCGGCGTGCTGCTGGGCACGGCGCTGATGTTCGTGGTGCCGCAGTTCTTCCGCCAGTTCGCCACCTACCGCTACTTCGCGTTCGGCTTCGCCATGATCGCGGTGATGGTGCTGCGCCCGCAGGGCCTGTGGCCGCGGCGGATACAGAACGAATGAGCGCGCTTCTGGAACTGCGAAGCGTGGGCATCAGCTTCGGCGGCCTGCGCGCCGTCGACCAGCTGAGCTTTTCCGTGGCGGAAGGCCAGATCGTGGGGTTGATCGGGCCGAACGGCGCGGGCAAGACCACGGTGTTCAACCTGATCACCGGAGTCTACCGGCCGACGAACGGCGAGATTCTGTGGCAGGGAAGCAGGATCACCGGGCTCAGGCCGCACCGGGTGGCGGCGCTCGGCATCCGCCGCACCTTCCAGACCATCCGCCTGTTTGCCGAGATGTCGGTGTTCGAGAACGTGCGCGCCGGCTGCCATCTCGGCGTGCGGCAGCACTGGTGGCAGGGGGTGCTGCAACTGCCGGCGCAACGGCGCGAGGAGGCGGAACTGGCCGAGCGCACGCACGCGGTGCTGCGGCGGCTGCAACTCGAGACCCATGCGAACGATCTGGCCGTCTCGCTTCCCTACGGCCTGCAGCGCCGGGTGGAACTGGCCCGCACCCTGGTGGGCGAGCCGAAGCTGGTGATTCTCGACGAGCCGGCGGCAGGGCTGAACGACGCGGAATCGGAGGCGCTGAACGAGACCATCCTCGGCGTGCGCGCCTCCGGCATCACCGTGCTTCTGGTCGAGCATGACATGAACGTGGTGATGAAGGTGAGCGACCACATCGTGGTGCTGAATTTCGGCCGATTGATCGCCGAGGGCGACGCCGTCGCCATCCGCGACAACTCCGCGGTGATCGAGGCCTATCTCGGCCGCGAGGACGAGGAGGCGGCCGCGTGAGCCTGCTCGCCATCGACGACCTGCGCGTCTCCTACGGCGAGATCGAGGCGCTGCGGGGTGTCTCGCTCAGCGTCGAGGCCGGCGAGGTGGTGACGATCCTCGGCGCCAACGGCGCGGGCAAGACCACGCTGATGCGCGCCGTTTCCGGTCTGCTCGGCAAGCGCGGCGGGCAGATCGCTTTCGACGGCCAGGACATCACGCGCGCGGGCGCCGACCGCATCGTGCGGCTCGGCGTCACCCAGGCGCCCGAGGGGCGGCGCGTGTTCGGCACCCTCTCCGTGCTCGAGAACCTCCGCCTCGGCGGCTTCACCCGGCCGGGGGCGGAAGTTCGCGCCAGCATCGAGCAGGCCTACGAGATGTTCCCGCGGCTCCGCGAACGCAGCGCGCAGCTTGCCGGTACGCTTTCCGGCGGCGAGCAGCAGATGCTGGCCATCGCGCGCGCCCTTGTGGGGCGGCCGAAGCTGCTGCTGCTCGACGAACCGAGCCTGGGGCTCGCGCCCATCATCGTGCAGGCGATCTTCCGCAGCCTGCGCCAGATCGCCGACTCGGGCGTGACCATCCTGCTGGTGGAGCAGAACGCCCGCTCCGCGCTCAAGCTCGCCGACCGCGGCTACGTGCTCGAGGTCGGGCGCATCGTGCTGGACGGGCGGGCGGACACGCTGCTCGCCTCTCCGGAAGTGCAGGCCGCCTATCTCGGCAAGGGTCATGCGCCGGGCTGAGGCGGCCGGGCGCCCTCAGAGATCGACCGCCCGCAACCCCGCTTCCGCGTAGCGCGCGCCGGCCACCGCCCCGGCGGCGAACACGGATTCGAGCGCCGCGCGGTCGGCGGCGGTGAGCCGGACATCGAGAGCGCCGAGGTTGTCGTCGAGATAGGCCCGGCGCTTGGTGCCGGGGATCGGCACGATATCGTCGCCCTGGGAGAGGACCCAGGCGAGCGCGAGTTGCGCCGGAGTGCAGCCCTTGGCAGTGGCCAGGCGCTTCACTTCCGCCACCAGATTCAGGTTGGCGGCGAAGTTTTCGCCCTGGAAGCGTGGACTTTGGCGCCGCCAGTCGTCGGCGGCGAATTCCTCCGGCCTGGCGATCGCCCCGGTGAGAAAGCCGCGGCCGAGCGGCGAATAGGGCACGAAGCCGATGCCCAGTTCGCGCACGGTGGCGAGAATCTCGCCTTCCGGCTCACGCGACCACAGCGAGTACTCGGTCTGCAGGGCGGTGATGGGGTGGACGGCGTGAGCGCGGCGGATGGTTGCCGGCGAGGCTTCCGACAGGCCGAGATGGCGCACCTTGCCCGCCTTCACCAGATCGGCCATGGCGCCGACGGTGTCCTCGATGGGAACGTTCCTGTCCACGCGGTGCTGGTAGTAGAGATCGATGCTGTCGACGCCGAGGCGCGCGAGCGAGGCGTCGCAGGCCTTGCGCACGTATTCGGGCCGGCCGTTGATGCCGACGCGGCGGCGGTCCTCGGTGAACTCGTTGCCGAACTTGGTGGCGAGCACGATGCGGCTGCGGTTCGCCTTCACGAAGCCCGAGATCAGGCGCTCGTTGTCGCCGCAGCCGTACATGTCGGCGGTATCGAAAAAGGTGACGCCGCGGTCGAGCGCGTGGTTCAGGGTGGCGCGCGCCTCCGCCTCGTTCCGGCCGCCGTAGAAATCCGACATGCCCATGCAGCCGAGGCCGAGGGCGGAAACGGCGAGCGTGCCGAGCTTGCGAGTCTTCATTCGTGGCTCCATGTGTCCGGTTCGGGCAGGCATATAGGCATCGAGAGGGTGCCGTGCAGCCCCGGGCTTGCACGCCTGCCGGCCGTGGACCACAGGGAAGCGATGAGCGCCCCACTGCCGCACGCCGCACGCCGCCTGCTCGCCGCCCGCGCCGCCATCAGTATCGGCCAGGGAGCGATGGGGGTGGATTTCGCGCTGTATGCGCGGGCGCTGCATTGGTCGCCGGGCTTCCTTGGCGCGGTGGTGGGGTGCGGCATCCTCGCCGGCGGCGTGCTGACCGGCGCCGCCGGGCCGCTTTCCGATCGCTTCGGGCGCAAGCCGTTCCTGCTCGCCTACCTGGCGGCGATCCTTGCCGTCGCCACGCTCGCGGTGTTCTCGGCGGCAACCGCGGTGGTGGCGACGGCGGCGATCATCGCCGGGTTCGGGCGCGGCGCGGTGGGCGTGCCCGGATTGTTCGGCGCCGTGCAGCAGGCATGGCTCGCCGACCAGACGGAAAAACCGGACCTGGCCCGCGCGCTCGGGCGCAACGCCGCCTTCGGGTTTTTCGCCACTGCCGCCGGCACCTTCCTGGGCGGCATGCCGCATCTGTGGCGCGACGCGCTGCCGGGGGCGCTTTCCTACCGCCCGCTGTTCGCCCTGGTGGTGCTGACCACCCTGCTTTCGCTCGTACTGCTCGCCCTGGTGCCCGAGCGGCTGCGCGCGGCGCGCAAGGAGGCCGAAGCGGCGCGCGGGCAGGCCGAGGCGGCGCACGAAAGCGCGGCGGAAAACCGGCTCCTGCTGCGGCTTGCCGGCATCAACGCGCTGAACGGCGTCGGCATCGGGCTGTCCGGGCCGCTGCTGTCGTGGTGGCTGGCCGAACGCTTCGGCGCCGGGCCGGGGCAGATCGGCCCGGCGATCGGCCTCGTGCTGCTCGCCGCGGGAGGCACGACGCTGGCGGCCGGACGGCTAGCGGCGCGCTTCGGGCTGGTGCGCGTGGTGGTGGCGATGCGCGCCCTGGGACTCGCGCTGATGGTGGCGATGCCGTTCGCGCCGAGTTTCGGCTGGGCGATCGGCGCCTACGCGGCGCGCACGGTGCTGAACCGCGGCACCGCCGGGCAACGGCAGGCCCTGGTGCTGGGTGCGGTGCGCGGCCATCGGCGCGGGCTGGCGGCCAGCGTCAGCGGCGTCTCCACGCAACTGACGCGCGCGGCTGGGCCGTGGCTGGCGGGGCTGATGTTCGGCGCCGGCTGGCTGGTGGCCCCGTTCCTGCTGGCGGCCGCTTTCCAGGGCGCCTACCTCGTGCTCTACCGCGCGGTGTTCGGCGAGGTGGACCGCAAGCTCACCGGCCGGGCCGCATAGGTTTCAGAGCCCGAAATAGGCCTCGTGCACGGCGTCGCTCGCCTCGAGTTCGGCACGCGCGCCCGACAGCCGCACCCGTCCGCCGTCGAGCAGGTAGCCGCGGTCGGCCAGCGGCAGGAAGGCGACGTTCTGTTCGGCGATGAGGAGGGTCATGCCGCCGGTAATGGCGACCTTCAGCACCTCGATCACCTGTTTGACGAACACCGGCGCGAGGCCGGAGGAGGGCTCGTCCATCAGCAGCAGTTTCGGTTCCGACACCAGCACCTTGGCGATGCCGAGCATCTTGCGCTGCCCACCGGAGAGGCTGGCGGCGAGGCTGCGCCGCCGCTCCGACAGCGCCGGGAACAGTTCGTAGAGCCGCTGGCTGCGCCGGCGCACCTCCGCCCCGGACAGGAAGTAACCGCCGAGGCGGATGTTCTCCTCGATGCTGAGGTCGGGGAAGACGCCAAGCTCCGACATGAAGGCGATGCCGCGGCGGATGCGCTGATCGGGCGGCAGCTTCTCGATATGTTCGCCGCCGAGCGTGATGGTGCCCGCCACGCAGGGCAGCACGCCGATGATGGTGCGCAGCAGCGTGGTTTTGCCGGCGCTGTTGGCGCCGAGCAGGATGACCGTTTCGCCCTCGTGCACCTCGAGGTCGATGCCCCATAGGATCTGCATCGGACCGTAGCCCGACTCGACGCCCTTCAGTGCGAGCAGGGTCATGGCTTCAGCCTCCGATGAAGGCGGCGACCACGTCGGGGTGCCGCGACGCCTCGGCGAGCGATCCCTCGAACAGCATCCTGCCCGCGCCGAGCACGATCACCCGGTCGGTGATGCGGTTGAGGAACTCGAGCAGGTGCTCGACGACGATGAGCGCGATGCCGCGCGCGGCGAGCGATTTCAGCAGCGCGGCGATGGCGCCGAGTTCGGACGGGTTCAGCCCGGCGCCGATCTCGTCGATGAGCAGCAGGCGTGGATTGGTGGCGAGCGCGCGGCCGAGATCGAGCATCTTCTGCTGGTTCACGGTCAGAGAGCCGGCCGGTTCGCCTGCGTGGCGAAGGAGGCCGATCTCGTCGAGGATCGCATCGACATCCACCGGCGCGTGCGCGCCGAAGGTTGCCGCCACCTCGATGTTCTCACGCGCGCTCATGGCACGGAAGCACTTCGGCACCTGGAAGCTGCGGTTGATGCCGAGGCGGGCGATGCGGAAGATCGGCTGGTTCCGGATTTCCTTTCCCTCGAACAGGATGCGCCCGGAATTCGCGCGCAGCACGCCGGAGATGACATTGATGGTGGTGGTCTTGCCCGAGCCGTTCGGGCCGACGAGGCCAAGGATCTCGCCCGCCGAGACCGAGAAGCTCTGTTCGTGCAGCACGATCAGCCCGCCGAAGCGCTTCTCGATGTTTTCCAGGCGCAGCAGCGGCTCAGAGGACATGGAGCTTCCTCCGCACCAGCAGGGAGACCAGCCCGTTGGGAAGGAACAGCACCAGGAACACGATCAGCGAGCCGTAGAGGAGCTGGAAATACTGCGGCGTGGAGACGCCGATCGCGGCGTAGAATGTGTAGAGCAGCCCCGCGCCGAGCAGCGGCCCGATGACCGTGCCGACGCCGCCGAACAGCGCGAAGACGATGGCAAACACCGAGATTTCCAGCGTGAACACCGCGTCGGGATAGAACACCGACAGGTTCCAGGCGTAGACGCCGCCGATCAGCCCGGCGACCGTCGCCGAGACGAGCCAGACGACGAGGCGCGCGCGGACGATGTTGACGCCGGCGACGGCGGCACTGATCGGGTTCTGGTGCATGGCCCTGAGCCCGAGCCCGAAGCGGGAGAGCCGGAAGTAGGCGGCGAGCGCGGTGGTGAGCAGCAGGACGACCAGCATGGCGGCGTAGCTCGCCGTCGGCGCGAAGACCTGGTCGATCTTGATGCCGTAAGGGCCGCCGGTGAGCGGCTTCAGCGCCTCGTTGGAGACGACATAGTAGATGATCTGCGAGGCAGCGAGATTGGCGATGGAGAAATACGCCCCGGAAAGGCGCAGCAGGGGCCCGAGGATCAGCCCGATCAGCAGCGCGGCGAGGCCGCCGCCGATGACGCAGAGGAGAACCGGCAGGCCGGTGAAGGTGACCAGAATCGAGCAGGCGTAGGCGCCGGTGCCGAAGAAGCCGACATAGCCGAACGGCAGGTAGCCGGTGAAGCCGTAGACAAGGTTGAGCCCCTGCGCGAGCGCCATGTAGGTCATCATGGTGAACAGCACCGACTGGTTGCCGTACACCTGCGGCAGCGCCACGAAGGCCACGGCGAGCGTGGCCAGCACCGCCACGGCATAGCGCGTGCCGCCTGTCGCGTTACGCACTGCGCACCGCCTTGCCGAGCAGTCCGGAGGGGCGGATCAGCACGATGACGAGGAGAAGCGCGTAGGGGACGAGGTTAGACCAGGAGGCGTAGTACGTCTGCATCAACATCGTTCCGATACCGAAAACTAGTCCGCCGACCACCGTGCCGAGCGGATTGCCGAGCGAGCCGATGATGATGATGGCGAACGACGTGGTGGTGAGGCCGCCGCCGATGGAGGGCGAGACGGAGCCTACCATGTAAGGCACGAACACGCCGGCGATGCCGGCGAGCGAGAGGCCGATGACGAAGGCGATCGCGGCGACGCGATCGACATCGATGCCGGTGGTGCGCGCCTCGTCGCGGTCGGCCATGATCGCGCGCGTGGCGAAGCCGAGCCGCGTGCTCGACAGGTAGAGGTAGAGTCCGCCGATGCAGAGCACGCTCACCGCCACCGCGACCCACCAGCTGTCGGGAAAATCCTGCCCGAGCACGCCGATGTTGCCGGAACCGAGCGCGCTGTCCGGCAGGGAGTGCTGGTCGGCGCCGAAGACGAGCAGCGTCACCGCCTCGATCACCTGGGCGATGCCGAAGAAGAGGATGAAGGAGAGCATCTCGGGGTCGTTGCTGCGCTGCAGGCGCGGCACGACGGCGTAGTAGAGCGGCCAGCCGATGACGATGCCGCCGGCGACGGCGAGCGGGATGCCGAAGACCGGGTTGAGTCCCAGGTGGCTGCTGAGCAGATAGGCGCCGAAGCCGCCAAGCATGATGAACTGGCCGTGCGCGAGGTTGATCATGCGCATGACGCCGAACACGAGATTGAGGCCGATGCCGACGAGACTGAAGAAGACGCCGTAGAGAATGCCGCCGACCAGCGCATACTCAAGCAGTGCCAACGCCTGATCCTTTCGTGCGCGTCATGTGGGATGGACGTGAGTGCCGGCGAAAAATCCCGGCCGCCGGGGCCGGGATTTTCCGTTCCGCGCGGAAGCTTACTGGGCCGGCGCCGGATAGACGGCCGTTCCGGTCGCCTTTTCCTTCGGATACACGACGACCATCTTGTTGCCGTTCCCCGAAGGCACGAGCTGCCCGACCGAGAACAGCTCGCCGAGCTGGGCGCCGTTCTCGTTGATCTTGAAATCGCCGAGAAGCGTGGTCGTCTTGCCGGACATGTCCATCAGCGCCTGATGGAAGGAGAGCTGGGTGAACGCCGGCGCGGTTTCCAGCATGTCCTGGACGACGAGGCCGGTGTTGTAGCCGGCGACGTCAAGGAAGTTCGGCTCGGCGTTCTTCGCCGCCTTGAACTGCTCCACGAACGCCGCGGTGTTCGGGCCGTAGGTGACCTTCTGCGTCTGCACCAGCGGCGGCGTGGGATAGGTGTAGGTGTAGGCGAGCGCCTTGGCGCCGACGTTCTTCGTCATCAGATCGAGAAGCTGGCCGGGGAAGATGGTGAAGGTCATCTTGAAGTGCAGGCCGCTGCTCGACAGGTTGCGCAGGAAGGCGATGTCGTTCGGCGCGTAGCCGAACTCGATGACCGCGTCCGGGTTCTGCGCCGCGATGGTGTGCAGCAGCACCGTGTAGTTGGATTCGCTGGTCGGCACGCCGTGATAGTACACCGGCTTCACGCCGCCCTTCTCCAGCGTGGCCTTCAGCGTTTCCGCCTGCGAGGCATCGAAGTCGTTCGAATCGTAGATGATGGCGATGCGCTGGATTTTCTGCCCGAGCAGGAAATGGCCGAGCGTGAGCGGCCACACGGTGGACGACGGAATGCTGACGTCGGCGAGGTAGTCGGTTTTCTTGGTGAAGAAATTGGCGCCGGAGCCGGTCGGGTCGATCAGCAGCATCTTGTGCTCGGCGGCCAGCGGGATTCCCACCGAGGTGAGCACCGAGCCGAAGTCGGCAATCAGGATGTTGACCTGGTCCTGGGTGATGAGCTGGTTGTAGAGCGTGGTGGCCGTCGCGGTCGAACTCTGGTCGTCATAGGCGATGATCTTGACCGGGATCTTTTTCTTGAAGGCCTTCACGTAGGTGCCGCCGTCCTTGTTGACGGTGTCCGCCCAGTACTGCAGCCCTTCGAATTGCCCCTTGGAGGCGACGGCGAACGGACCGCTGCTGGCATAGAGCGTGCCGATGGTGAGCACCGACGGAGCGTTCGCGGCCTGCGCCGCCCCGCCCGACAGCGCCAGCCCCGACGCGACTGCGCCCGCCGCGCAGGCAGTCCAGGCGTGCTTAAGAAATTTCCGCATTGATCCTCCCCCCGATTTGGTGGCCTGTTGCGGCCATTGCCATTCAAACCTTTGCGATATCCCGGCCCGTACCGCTTCATGCCGAACGCGAGCGTACGCGGGGCAACGCGGCCGGGCTTTCTGGCGTAATCACTCTGTCCGTGTGCCTCTCGCGGGAAACCGTGCCGGCGGCTTCGCTATCGGCGGCATTTCCCCGAGGGGCGTCTTTTTTCTCCCCTTGGACTCCGGACCTGCACCGCCGCCTTGCGGCAACTCGTGCGGTTTTGCTCCGGTTTTTCCATATGTTCTATCGCTTCGCGATGGTTAGGCCGCATGCCAGGCACGGTCAAGGCCTTCTTCGCCAACCACGCATTGGCTCCCGCATCTGTCATTTGCCGCCGAACTGGGCGCCTATCGGACTGCCCTTGGACAGCGAAGTGACGTAGGCGACCAGATCGTCGAGCGCGACGCTGCCGAGTGCGGGTGGCTTGCCCCGGTTGCCGGCCTGGATGCAGTGAACGACCTGCTCTTCCAGCGTCTGCACGCGGCCGGAGCGTGCAACGAAGCGCGGAAACGCCGCGGCGGCACCCGCAAGGTCCGGACCGCGGCCGCCGTTCGCGTGGCAGCTTTGGCAACTGCGCTCGCCGCCGAAAGTCTCGCGCGCGAACAGCGCCGCGCCGACCTTCACCGCCGCCGCCATCGAGCCGACCCGCGCCGGCACGGCGACCGCAGCCGGGGGCGCCGCGCGGGACGGAGTGGCGGCGAACCCCGCGAGAGCCAAGACCAGCGCCACCGACCCGAAACCCTTTTTCCACCGCCGCATGATATCCTCCACCCCGTGCCCGCCGCCTCGCGTCCGGAGCGGCAGGATATCGTATTGTGCCCCCGCCGCCAGGGCGCACGGAAAATGCCTGTCAACGCCGCCGCCCGGACGAAGGGACGGGTTGTCGCTCGCCTGTCACTGTCGCTTTGCCGCCGATCGGCGCATACCCGTTCCGTCGCCGCAAACGAGGGGAGCCGCGCACCGATGAAACCCCTGCTCGCCACCCTGCTCGCCCTGTGTCTCGCCGCCCCCGCCCCCGCGCGCGCCGCCGACCCCACCGGCACGCTGGTGCTCTACACCTCGCAGCCCGACAAAGTGGCGGCCGAGACTGTGCGGGCCTTCGAGAAAACCTCTCCGGGCGTGACCGTGAAGGTGTACCGCTCGGGCACGACGCAGGTGATGAACAAGCTCGCCGCCGAGTTCCTCGCCGGCGCGCCGCAGCCCGATGTGCTGCTGATCGCCGACAGCATGAGCATGCAGGCGCTGAAGCAGCAGGGCCGGCTGCTTCCCGACCCCACGGTGAGCGTCGCGGGCTTCCCCGAAGGCAGCTACGACCCCGACCGCACCTACTTCGGCACCAAGCTCATCACCACCGGCATCGCCTACAACACGCACGCGCCGTTCGTGCCGCGTAATTGGGCCGATCTGACCAAACCCGCCGCCAAGGGCGAGGTGGTGATGCCGGACCCGCTCTACTCCGGGGCGGCGATGATCACGCTGGGCAGCTTCGCGCAGGACAAGTCGCTCGGCTTCGGTTTCTACGAGGCGCTGGCGAAGGACGGCGCCACCACCTCGCCCGGCAACGGCGGCGTGCTGCGGGCGGTGGCGTCGGGACAGAAGATGTTCGGCATGGTGGTGGATTTCATGGCGCTGAACGCGGCGGCGAAGGGCTCGCCCGTGCGCTTCGTCTTTCCCGCCGACGGCGTCACCGCGGTTACCGAGCCGGTGGCGATCCTGAAGACCGCGCACAACATTGCCGCCGCCCGCGCCTTCGTCGCCTTCCTGCTGTCGCGGCAGGGGCAGGAACTGGCGGCGCGGCAGGGCTTCCTGCCGGCGATGCGGGGCGTGACGCCGCCGCCCTCGTTCCCGGCAAAGCTCGACCTGAAGCTGATGCCGCTCGACGTGGCGGCGCTGCTCGCGCACCAGGACGCGCTGAAGCAGCGTTTCACGGCCCTGTTCGGCGGCTGAGACCGGCGGACGCGGAGCGGGCGATGGCCGAAGGCGCGCTCCGCGTCGCGCTGGCG
>JAJXZO010000139.1 GCA_021780035.1 Pseudomonadota bacterium | reverse complement strand
CCAGCAGCGTGCCCTCCGGCAGGTGGGCGAAGCTGCGGAAGCGCGCGTGGGTGAGGTTGCGCAGCAGCCGCCGCGCGATCTCGCGCACCTCGTCGGCGTGGCGCTGCTGGCCGGTGGGGTCGTCGTCAGTGGGCGGAATGGCGAGGATGGAGGCGGCGATCTCCTCGCTCACGTCGAGCACGGCCGTTTCCGCGCTCAGCAGCCGTTCGCCGATGCGTTCGCGCACGCCGCGCAGCAGGCGGGAGGGCCCCACCATCTGCAGATAGGCGTCGAGAAGCGGCGCGATCTCCGCCTGGCTGTCCTCTGGCAGCACGGCGAGCTTCGCGCGGAGCTTCTCCAGTTGCAGGCGCGATTGCGTCACCGCCGCCTCGAGGCGGGCGGTTTCCGGGGCGATGTCGGCGGCGGCGATCTTCCGCCTCGTCACCGTCACCACCGGGTCGGACGTCAGGAACACCGTGCCCACGGCGATGCCGGGGGAAACGGCGATGCCGGCCAGCACGCATTCGGGCGGCGGCGCTTCCGCCGCGCCTCGGGGGCGGCGCGGGGAGCGGGTCGCGTCGTCCGTCTGCGCGGTCATGGGCCTAGTCCTGTTCGTTGAATCCCGATTCGACCAGTTCGGAAAGCGCGTCGAGCGCCTCCTTGGCGTCCCAGCCCTCGGCGCGCAACTCGATGGTGGCGCCCGGGCCCGCGCCCAGCATCATCAGCCCCATGATGGAGCGGGCGGAAACCGACTGCCCGTCCTTCTCCACTTCCACCTCGGCGCCGAAGCGCTCGGCGAGGGTGACGAAGCGGGCGGCGGCGCGCGCGTGCAGGCCCCGGCGGTTCACCACCACCAGCGAACGGCACAGCACCGGGGCGGCGCCTTCGGTCGGGGTGTCGCTCATCCGGTCGGGTCCGCGAGACAGCTCGGCCGCATCTCGATGGTGCCGGCGGCGGGCACCACCACGGCGACGAGGGTGGGTTTCTCGCCGCAGCCGTTCAGCACGGAGTCGCTGTTGCAGCCGCCGTCGGGGGCGAGCGAAGCCGCCAGCACCTGGCTCGCGGCGGCGATGTATTTGCGTCCCGCCGCCTGCGCGCAGTCCACGGCGTCGGCGAGCGGCAGCGTGGAGCGCACCTTCGCCAGCTTCACCAGCATCGGCAGGTTGACGCCCGAGATCACCTCGGTGCCATGCCGTTCGATGTGGCGCATGGCGAGGTTGCTCGGCGTGCCGCCGAACATGTCGGTGAGCAGCACCACGCCGTCGCCCGAATCCACCTCGTCGATGGCGCGCGCCACGTCGGCGCGCCGCGCCTCGATATCGTCGTCGGGGCCGATGCAGATGGTGGCCACGTTACGCTGCGGCCCCACCACGTGCTCCATCACCGCACGCAGTTCCAGGGCAAGCCGTCCGTGGGTGACCAGTACCAGACCGATCATGGAAGCTTCACGCCTTTTCTTGCGGCCCGACCGGGCGCGCCGCGGCCGCCGTGTCGTCGCCGCCGGCAGATTCGCGCGTTGTAGCCGAACCCGCCGCCGATTGCAGTTCACGATGGGTCGTGCTCACGCGCCAGCCCGCCTTGGTCAGATGTGCCGCCAGCCTCTCGACGAGAACCACCGAGCGGTGCCGTCCGCCCGTGCAGCCCACGGCGATGGTCGCGTATTTCTTCCCCTCCTGGACGAAGCGGGGCAGCACCAGGTCGAGCATGGCGCACAGCCCGCCGAGGAAGGCCGGGAAATCCGGGTCCGCCTCGACATAGGCCGCCACTTCCGGATCCCTGCCGGTCCGCGGGCGAAGGGCCTCTACATAGTGCGGATTGCGCAGGAACCGCGCGTCGAAAACCATGTCGGCCTCGCAGGGCAGTCCCGCCGCGAACGCGAACGATACCACCGCCACGGCCAGCCCCGCCGCGCTGGCGAACTCGGCGCCCGAGCCGAAGCGCCGCTCCACCAGTTGCCGCAGTTCCGGCAGCGGCAGCGCCGAGGTGTCCACCACCAGGTCCGCCGCCTCGCGCAGCGGCGCGGTCAGCTTCTGCTCGGCGGCGATGCCGTCGGCCACGCGCCCGAGCGGGGAGAGCGGATGCCGCCGCCGCGTCTCCGTGTAGCGGCGCAGCAGCACCGCCGGCTCCGCCCAGGCGAACACGAGCTGCGGCCACACGGCGGGGTTCTGCCGCAGGCGGGCCAGCGTCGCCAGCACGGCGGAGGCATCGAAGCCGCGGCTCCGCGCGTCCACCCCCACGGCGATCCGGCGCTCCCCTTCGGCCGGCGCCCCGGCGACCAGGTTCTCGATCATGGCCAGCGGCGGGTTGTCGATCGCCTCGTAGCCGAGGTCCTCCAGCGCGCGCAGGATGGAAAGCTTGCCGGCGCCGGAGAGCCCCGTCACCAGCAGCACCGGCGAGCGCGGCGGCGCGGGCGCGTTCACAGCGTGCGATCCGCGGCGAAGGCGCCCGCCACCAGGGTCCGCTTGCCCAGCGCGCAGTCGAGGGCGAGGGAAGCGCGCGCGGCGGCCGAGACGGTGAACGGGTCGAGCGCGAGCAGCGGCAGGCCGAGGTCGGGGTGGCGCGCGGGATGCGGCAGGCGCTCGGCCGGCGCGCCGAGGGCCAGCACCAGGACGAGGCGGGCCTGCGCCAGATGCGGCAGGCGCAGCAGGCCGAGGCCGCGCACCTCCAGCAGTCCGGCCAGCGCCAGCGCCGGACGGGCAATCCCGGCCTCGATCTCCACCCGGTCGTCGGCCACCAGCACGAAGCCGCGGTCGAGCAGGCGCAGCAGCAGGTCGGATTTGCCGCTGCCGGAGGGCCCGGTCAGCAGCACTCCGGCCCCGTCGCGCGCGGCGCAGCTCGCGTGCATCTGCATATCCCCACCATGCCGCCTCGCGGCCGCGAGCGGAAGCCCTTCCGTGCCCTTGTCCGCGCACCCCCCGCGTGCGAGCCTCGCCGCCATGAACGCGCTTCGCGCTGCAATCGCCGCCGCCGCCGCCCGCATCGCCCCCTGCGTGCGCCGCACGCCGCTGCTAAGGCTCGCCGCCGGCGAACTCGGCCCGCCCGTGCCGCTCGCCCTGAAGCTCGAACTGCTGCAGCACGCCGGCAGCTTCAAGCCGCGCGGCGCCTTCAACCGCATGCTGCTGGCGCGCGAGGCGGGCGAACTCCCCCCCGCCGGGGTGATCGCCGCCTCGGGCGGCAACCACGGCGCGGCGGTGGCCTTCGCCGCCGGCGCGCTCGGCGTCGCCGCCGAAATCTTCGTTCCCCGGACCACGCCGGACGCCAAGCGCGACCGCATCGCCCGGGCGGGGGCGAAACTCGTCGAGGCGGGCACCAGCTACGCCGAGGCGCAGAAGGCCTGTCTCGTGCGGCAGGCGGAAACCGGCGCGCTCGAAGTGCACGCCTACGACCACGAGGCGGTGCTCGCCGGCCAGGGCACGGTGGGCCGCGAGTTCGAGGCCGACGCGCCGGAACTCACCCACGTCCTCGTCGCCGTGGGCGGCGGCGGGCTGATCGGCGGCATCGCCGCCTGGTACGCGGGCAGCGCCCGCGTCGTCGCCGTCGAGCCGGCTTCCTGCCCCACGCTGAACGCGGCGCTCGCCGCCGGGCGGCCGGTGCCGGCGCCGGTGGGCGGCATCGCCGCCGACGCGCTCGGCGCGCGCGAGGTGGGCCGGCTGATGTTCCCCATCGCGCAGGCCTTCGTCGCGGAAAGCGTCCTGGTCGCCGACGAGGCCATCCGCGAGGCGCAGAAAATCCTCTGGCGGCACCTGCGCCTGGTGGCCGAACCGGGCGGCGCCACCGCCCTCGCCGCCGTGCTCTCCGGCGCCTGGCAGCCGCCCGAAGGCGCCCGCGTCGGCGTCCTCGTCTGCGGCTCCAACACCGATCCCGCCACCGTCGCCGGCTGAGCGCCGCCGCCCGCCCTTCAGCAGAGATCGTCCTCGAGCGCGAGCAGGCCCGCCGAAGGCGGCCCGTAGCTCACGATCCGCACGTCGAGGCCGAAGTTTTCCGCCAGTGTCAGCGCCCGGTGCATCGCCGCCAGGATCCACGCCGGGTCGTTGCCGAAGGCGCCGCCGCCCAGCAGCGTCAGGAACACGCGGCGCGAGGCGCCGCGCTCGGCGTTCACCACCGCCGCCCACAGCGTCGCCTCATAGGCCGCCTCCAGCACCAGGGAGGCGAACGGCTGCCACGGGGCGCCGTGCAGGCCGCAGTAGGACACCGGCAGGGCGGAGCAGAAAGCCTGGCTCACCACCGGCCGCTCCGGCCCCTCCGCGTCGGTCACCTCCACGTCCTGGTGCAGGCCGATGCAGAGCTTGCCGCGCAGCGTGTCGCGCTCCGCCTCCGGCAGCCCCTGGATATGGCTGCTGATGGCGGCGAGCCCGCTCTCGGTCAGCAGCGCGTAGCCGTTGCGCATCCGCCACAGCTTGCTCAGGGGGCGGCGCAGCGCCCGGCTCAGCGCGGCGCCGAGGCAGGCCAGCGTGTCGATCTGCCGCGTCGCCGTCTGCCCGCTGCCGCCGTTCATCGGGGTGAAATAGTTGCGATAGATGGTGGCCGCCCCGGCGGCGATGGCGCAGGCCGGCCCCTGCGTATAGTCCCGCTCGTAGCGGGCGACACCGTCCTCCGGCGTCACGCTGGGCGAGACCATCTCCAGCAGGTTGAACTGCGAGGCCACCTGGAACAGCGCGCCGGCATTCTCCGCGTGCCGGTGCAGGCGCCGCACGTCGCCCTCCACCATGCTGACGCGCAGCAACCCGGGAAGCCTGGCGGCGTGGGCGCGGGCGCGCAGGCTCTCCAGTGAAACCAGCTCGAGGGTGCCGATGCGCCAGCCGCTGCCGTTCTCCCGCGAGCGCAGCCGCCCGCCCGTCACTTCCAGCCGGGCGCGGGTCTCCTCGTAGGCGCCCTCACGGAAGCCCGTCAGCTTCTCGAACCAGTCCACACCCGTCTCCCCTCGCCTACGCCGCCGGTCGCACCGCGAGAACGTAGGTTTCCTGAGCGGCATTTTCGATGGCGCCGGGCCGCGCCTTCCGCACCAGGGCGATGGCCGCTCTCGGCTCCCGGCCAAGCTCCGCCAGCAGCCGCGCGCCGACGGTGCCGGTCCGCCCCAGCCCGCCGCGGCAATGGATCAGCACGTCGCAGCCGCCGGCAAGCAGCGTGCGCAGCCCCGCGCCCGCCACCCGCCACTGCAGCTCGAACGCCTGGTCGGGCACGCCGCCGTCGGCGATGGGCAGGTGCAGCCACGCCATGCCGCGCCTCGTCACTTCCTCGCCCAGCCGGTCCACCCGGAGCAGCTTCAGCTCGTAGGGCTGCAGCAGTGTCACCACCGCCGCCGCCCCCCAGTCGCGCACGGCGTCGAGGTCGAGCGCGAGGTCGCGCTCCCAGCTTCCGGTCAGGGCGTGCGGGTCGTATTTGCCGGGGCAGAAAGTCAGGCCGACGCGCCCGCGCTTCGCCCCGGCTGGCACGGAGGTGATGAGCAGCGGGTGGGAAAGCGACGTCTTGGCCATGCCAGCCTCCTCGGGCGATGCCCGGCGGGCCTCGCCGCGAGCGGCGGGCCACCCGCATGATTATCGTCATGCGGGGCGGCGGATGCCATGATCATTTCGTTACAGAACCGAAAGTTCCGGCCGGCGTTTCCGGCGCGGCACCGCGCGCGGGTGCGGAAACGCTCCCCGCGCCTCAGGCGGCGCGGCGGCGCACCGAGCCGGTCACTTCCTGGCGGTGGCTGATCGAGCGCACGCCCACCACGTTGCGCAGGTTCCCTTCCACCAGGTGCACCATCTCCGCCGGCATCGCCTGCATGGCGATCTCGACGCGCATCTCGTCGCCGCGCTGGCTCGCCTCGAAGGAATCGGGGCAGAGATCGCGCCTCGCGAACGGCTCCAGCAGTCTCGGCAGCAGGCCGGAGGAGGATTCGGCGACGACCGAGAACCGCACGGCGGCGAACTGGCCCAGCAGGGCCCATGGTTCGAACGACATTTCGGGTGGAAACTCCGGACGGGACAGACAAATCAGGCACGCGTAGCACCGGGCTGCTTAGGCAACCCGGTACATAATTCGCATGCCGATGGTCCGGAGGATCATGGAACAACCTTAGCCGAGGCGGCGGCCGGTGGCCAGGAAATTCTCGGCAGTCGCAGCAGCGTGAACGGACCCGCGACGAGCGTGCGGTTCTTCAGCGTCACCGGCACCACAAGCTCCGATCCGTTGCCGGGCTGCGGCGGGGCGAGCAGCGTCAGCACCGCGCGGCCGGCCCGCGCCTCCTCGGCGGTCATGCTGCCGGCGGCCACCGCGCTTTGCAGCACGGCGTCGATCCCCTTCACCCGCACCTCGGCCCGCCCTTCCGGCTGCAACCCGGCGTCGAGCCCGAAACTGCCGGCGGCGTCCGCCGTCACCGGTCCCCACGCCAGCACCGCCCTGTCGATGGAGAGCGCGCCGCCGCCGTCGCGCCAGGCCCGCGCCCCATCCTCCGCCGGGCCGCCGGCCGCCACCGGGCCGGAAACCGCCACCCGCAGGCCGGCCGTGCCGATCCGCGGCCCCAGCACCTTCGCCGCCGGCGCTCCCGGCAGGGC
>JAJXZO010000026.1 GCA_021780035.1 Pseudomonadota bacterium | reverse complement strand
TCATCCGCCTGATCGCCCCCACCACCTCGGAGGCGCGCCTGCCCCTGGTGCTCGCGGGCAGTTCCGGCTTCGTCTACTACGTCAGCATCACCGGCATCACCGGCACGCGCACGGCGAGCGCCGACGAACTGGCCCAGGCTCTGCCACTGGTCCGCCGCTTCACCGGCCTGCCCGTCGCCGTGGGCTTCGGCGTGCGCACGCCCGAGCAGGCCGCCGCCGCGGTGAAGGTGGCGGATGCGGCGGTGGTGGCGTCGGCCCTCATCGACACCATGGCGGCGAGCCTCGACGGCGACGCCCGCCCGGCTCCCGACAGCGTGGCGCGCGTGCTGGCGCAGGCGAAGGCGCTGGCCGCGGCGGTGCACACTTCACGGGTCGCGTAACGAAAGACGATTGAGGTACTGCCGCTTCCGGCAGTAGTCTCCTTGCGGAAAGAATGAATTGCGGCGTGTCTCCGGGCGCCCGCGATCCGCGCGGCACCCAGCGCATGCAACACCACGCCGCTGGGAGGAAGCATGTCTCTGCAAGCGAAACTCGGATGGGCCGTGGTGGCTGTCCTCGGGGCGGTCTCCTTCGCCATCGTGGCGCTGACGCGCGGGGAGGCGGTGAACGCCGCCTGGCTGGTGACGGCTGCGGTCTGCATCTACTTCATCTCCTACCGCTTCTACGCGCTGTTCATCACCCGCAGGGTGTTCGGCATCGACGTGAAGCGCGCCACGCCGGCGTACCGGCACAACGACGGCCTCGATTACGTGCCCACCAACCGCTACGTGCTGTTCGGCCACCACTTCGCCGCCATTGCCGGCGCCGGGCCGCTGGTCGGGCCGGTGCTGGCGGCGCAGATGGGCTACCTGCCGGGCACGCTCTGGATCCTGGCCGGCGTGGTGTTCGCCGGCGCGGTGCAGGACATGACCGTGCTGTTCCTGTCCACCCGCCGCGACGGCCGCTCCCTCGGCGACATGATCCGCGCGGAGATGGGCCCCGTCCCCGGCGCGCTCGCCGGCGTGGGCATCCTGCTGATATCCATCATCATCCTGGCCGTGCTGGCGCTGGTCGTGGTGAACGCGCTGAAGGGCAGCCCCTGGGGCACCTTCACCGTGTTCTGCACCGTGCCCATCGCGCTGATCATGGGCATCTACAGCCGCTTCTTCCGCGTCGGGCGCATCGGCGAGATGTCGCTCCTCGGGGCGATCCTGCTGCTCGCCGCCCTGCTCTACGGCAAGACGGTGGCCGCCACGCCCGCACTCGCGGCGGTGTTCACCTTCACCGGCCCGCAACTCGCGATGATGATTATCGCCTACGGCTTCGTCGCCTCGGTGCTGCCGGTGTGGCTGCTGCTGGCCCCGCGCGACTACCTCTCAACCTTCATGAAGATCGGCACCATCGTTCTGCTGGCGATCGGCATCCTCATCGTCCGTCCGGACCTGCAGATGCCGGCGCTGACCAGGTTCGTGGACGGTAGCGGGCCGGTGTGGGCGGGCAGCCTGTTCCCGTTCCTGTTCATCACCATCGCCTGCGGCGCCGTTTCCGGCTGGCATTCGCTGGTTTCGTCGGGAACCACGCCGAAGATGATCGAGAGCGAGGGGCAGATCCGCTTCATCGGCTACGGCGGCATGCTGATGGAATCGCTCGTGGCCATCATGGCGATGGTCTCCGCCTCGGTCATCCACCCCGGCGTGTATTTCGCCATGAACAGCGCGGGCGGCCTGATCGGCGCCGACCCCGCGCACGCCGCGCAGGTGATCTCCTCCTGGGGCTTCACCGTCACGCCCGATGCCCTGACCAAGGTGGCGCACGACGTGGGCGAGGCTTCCATCCTGTCGCGCACCGGCGGCGCGCCCACGCTCGCCGTGGGCATGGCGCAGATCCTCGCGCAGTTCCTCGGCGGCACGGCGCTGATGGGCATCTGGTACCACTTCGCCATCCTGTTCGAGGCGCTGTTCATCCTCACCACGGTCGATGCCGGCACTCGCGTCTGCCGCTTCATGATCCAGGACCTCGTCGGCAACGTCGTGCCCGCCTTCAAGGCCACCGAATCCTGGGCGAACAACGTCATCGGCTCGGCGCTCGCCTGCCTGTTCTGGGGCTACTTCCTCTACCAGGGCGTCATCGACCCCCTGGGCGGCATCTGGACCCTGTGGCCGCTGTTCGGCACCGCGAACCAGATGCTGGCGGCGATCGCGCTGGTGCTGTGCACGGTGATCCTGTTCAAAATGAAGCGCCAGGCGCTGGCCTGGGTGACCATCGTTCCCAGCACCTGGCTGGTGCTGTGCACCATCACCGCCGGAGTGGAGAAGGTGTTCTCCTCCGCCCCGGCCGTGGGCTTCCTCGCCCACGCCTCGGTGTTCGGCAAGGCACTTTCCGCCGGCAAGGTGCTGGCTCCGGCGTCCTCGCTTTCGGCGATGGGCCGCATCGTCCTCAACGACTACGTGGATGCCACGCTGGCCGCGGTGTTCGCGCTGCTGGTGGTGACGATGGTGGTGTTCGGCTTCCTCGCCGCCCGCAAGGCGCTGCACGATCCGAAGATAACCACCGTGGAGATCGGCGGCGGACTGGTGGGGGCCGGCGATGACTGAAAGCCTGCTTGGCCGCTCGAAGCTCGTCTGCGAGCGGGTGGCGCAGACCGCCCGGCTGATGGTGGGCGTGCCGGACTACCCGACCTACGTGGCGCACCGCCGCACCACCCATCCGGACGAGCCGGTGATGACCTACGAGGAATTCTTCCGCGAGCGCCAGTCCGCCCGCTACGGCTTCAGCAGGGGCCGCTTCCGCTGCTGCTGCTGAGACCGGCCGCGACGGCCTCCGGGGCATGACCCCCGGGGGCCGCCTCCGGCGCGGCCCCCTACCCTCGCCGCCTCTTTCGGAATACCTGTGTTTGCTGCTAAGGCCCGGCTCGTAGCGTCCGCGGCAGGCTGCAAGGAACCCGAGATGAGCTGGCTTACCGAATACGTCCGTCCGAAGATCCGCACCCTCCTCGGCCACCGCGAGGTGCCGGAAAACCTCTGGGTGCAGTGTCCCGCCTGCCAGCAGATGCTCTACCAGACGGAACTCGCCAAAACGCAGATGGTCTGCTCGCACTGCGGCCACCACCTGCGCGCCAAGGCGCTCGATCGCCTGGCCTGGACCTTCGACGAAGGCGCCTACACCCGCATCGACCTGCCCAAGGTGCCGGCCGATCCGCTCCGCTTCCGCGACGCCAAGCGCTACACGGATCGCCTGCGCGCCGCCCGCGAGGCCACCGGGCTGGATGACGCCCTGGTGGTCGCCCACGGCAGCATCGGCGGGCAGAAGGCGGTCGTGGCGGCGATGGAGTTCGGCTTCATCGGCGGCTCCATGGGCGCCGCCGTGGGCGAAGGGCTGGTCGCCGCCGCCCGCCTCGCCGTGCTGCAGGAGGCGGCGCTCGTCGTCTACACCGCCTCGGGCGGCGCGCGCATGATGGAGGGCGCCATCAGCCTGATGCAGATGCCGCGCACCGTCATCGCCACCCGCATGGTGAAGGAGGCCGGGCTCCCCTTCATCAGCATCCTCACCGACCCCACCACCGGGGGTGTCACCGCCAGCTTCACCATGCTGGGCGACGTGCACATCGCCGAGCCGGGCGCGGAGATCGGCTTCGCCGGGGCGCGCGTGATCGAGCAGACGGTGCGCGAGAAGCTGCCCGAGGGCTTCCAGCGCTCGGAATACCTGCACCAGCACGGCGTGGTGGACATGGTGGTGCCGCGCGGCGAGATGAAGGCCACCCTCGGCCGCCTGCTCGCCCTCCTGATGGTGAAGGACACCAGCCAGTCCGCCGCCTGAGCCGATGAGTGACAACCCGCCGCAGGGCCGCTTCGCCGAGGTGGTGACGCGGCTGCAGGCGCTGCACCCGAAGCTGATCGACCTCAGCCTCGGGCGGATGCGCGCGCTGCTGGAGAAACTCGGCCACCCCGAGGAACGGCTGCCGCCGATGGTCCACGTCGCCGGCACCAACGGCAAGGGCAGCACCTGCGCCTTCCTGCGCGCCATCGCCGAGGCGGCAGGCTGGCGCGTGCACGTCTACACCTCGCCGCACCTGGTGCGCTTCAACGAGCGCATCCGCCTTGCCGGGAGCATCGTGGACGACGACACGCTGCAATCCGCGCTCGACGAAGTGGAGCGGCGCAACGACGGCGCGCCGATCACCGTGTTCGAGGTGCTCACCGCCGCGGCGCTGCTCCTGTTCTCCCGCGTGCCGGCCGAACTGGTGGTGCTCGAAGTGGGCCTCGGCGGGCGTTTCGACGCCACCAACGTAATCGCCCGTCCGGCTTCCGTCGCCATCACGTCCATC
Organism: Pseudomonadota bacterium; assembly: GCA_021780035.1. Classification (GTDB taxonomy): domain Bacteria; phylum Pseudomonadota; class Alphaproteobacteria; order Acetobacterales; family Acetobacteraceae; genus Rhodovastum. The sequence continues at coordinate 2,232 of JAJXZO010000026.1, read as the reverse complement.
TCCCTCGACCACCGCGAGTTCCTGGGCGAAACGCTTGCCGCCATCGCCGCCGAGAAGGCGGGCATCCTGAAGGCGGGCGTGCCGGGCGCCACCGGTTTGCAGGCGCCGGAAGCGGCGGCGGTGCTGGCGGCCGAGGCGGCCCGCGTTGGCGCGCCGCTGTTCGCACGCGGCCGCGAATGGCAGATCCGTCCGCACCGGGGCGGGCTGCTCTACGACGACGACCGCGGCAGCCTCGTCCTGCCCGCGCCGCTGCTGCCCGGCGAGCACCAGTGGGACAACGCCGGCATCGCGCTCGCCGCACTCCGGCAGGCGTTCGACCTGCCGGAGGAAGCCGCCGCCGAAGGCCTGCTCCGTGTCAGTTGGCCGGCGCGGCTGCAACGGCTGAACGGCAGGCTCGCGGCGCTGCTGCCTCCGGCTTCGGCGCTCTGGCTCGACGGCGGCCACAACGCCGGCGCCGGCGTGGCGCTGGCGCGGCATCTCGCCGAACTCGACGGACCGGCGCACGTCATCGTGGGCATGAAGCGCGGCAAGGACCTGGGTGAGTTCCTCCGCCCGCTGCTGCCGCTCGCGGCCTCCGTATGGGCGGTGGCCGAGCCCGGCCAGCACCTCGCCTGCACACCGGAGGAAATCATCGCCGCCTCCGGCGGCGCCGCCCGCCGCGGCCCCACGGTGAGGGAGGCCCTGGCCGCCATCGCCGCCTCCGCGCAAGGCCCGGTGCGGGTGCTCGTCTGCGGCAGCCTTTATCTCGCCGGGGAAGTCTTGAAGGCCGACGGCACGGCGGTCATCTGAACGGCAGTCACCGCCGAAAGGTCCGGCCGATGTTCCAGCCGCCGTGCCGCGTCACCGTGGCCGAGGCCAAAGCGGCGCCTCTGCCCGCCGGGCGCTCGTCGGCGCTGCTGCTCGCCCACGGCAGTCTGCAACTGCGCTGGTACGAGCCGAAGGGCGTGGACGCGCAGACGCCGCACATCCACGACGAGGTCTATGTGGTGGTCTCGGGCAGCGGCTGGTTCGTCCGCGCTGGCGAGCGCGTGCGCTTCGGGGCCGGCGACGCCCTGTTCGTGCGCGCCGGCGTACCGCATCGCTTCGAGGATTTCTCCGACGATTTCGGCACCTGGGTGATCTACTACGGCCCGGACGGCGGCGAACTGCCGCCCGAGCCGGCATCACCCTGATGTGCCATCAGGAGCTTGGCGGACTCCCGCGTTTCAGCCCAGCGCGGACTGCACCCAGCTGCGCAGCACGCTCTTCGGCGCCGCGCCCACCTTCTGGCTGACCGGCTTGCCGTCCCGGAACAGGATCAGCGTGGGAATGCCGCGGATGGCATAATTGTTCGGTGTCGAAGGGTTGTCGTCGATGTTGAGCTTGGCGATGGTGAGCTTGCCGGCGAACTCCGCGGCGATCTCTTCCAGCGCCGGGGCGATCGCCTTGCAGGGACCGCACCATTCCGCCCAGAAATCGACCAGCACCGCGCCCTTCGCTCCCAGCACATCGGTCTGGAAGCTGTCGTCGGTGACCGCCTTGGTATTCGCACTCATAGGTTCAGCCTCTTATTGCTTGCTGTGGCGCCGTCACCGGGAAATTGTGTCACACGTCCCCGTGTTCAAGCCAGCGCCGCCGCGTGCCGCGCAAGCAGGGCATCGGGCAGCGGCATGACGCGCACGCCCGCGGTCCACACCAGGGCGCAGATCACCGCGCGGCCCGGAAACGCCTCACGCAACAGCGCCTGGTAGGCGGCCATCTGCCGCAGGTAAAGCTCAGGCACGTCCTCGGCACGGTCGGGTGGCGCGCGATTGGTCTTGTAGTCGGCGAGCAGCACGCGGTCGGGCAATACCGCGAGCCGGTCGCAGACGCCGCCCACCACCCGGTTGCCGAGCCGGCCGCCGAGCGGCGCCTCCGCCCTGCCCTCGGGGCCGAACAGCGGCGCCAGCACGGGGTGCTCGATGACGGCCAGCACCGCTTCGGCCAGCGCCTCCGCGTCGGGCAGCGCGTTGCCCGGCTGGCCGAGCCAGGCCAGCGCCGCCGGCTTTCGCCCGGCTGGCGGCAGGTCGGGCAGATGCTGCAGCAATTCATGAACGATCTGGCCGCGCCGCAGCGCCGAGGCGCGTCCGGACGGCGCCTCCAGCGGGCTCGCCACCGCGGGCAGCGGGCCGAGATCGGCCCCTTCCGGCCGGCTCGGCGCCAGCGGTGCCGACGGCACCAGTTCCCCCGGCGGCGGCTCCGGCCGCCACAGCG
>JAJXZO010000073.1 GCA_021780035.1 Pseudomonadota bacterium | reverse complement strand
ACGGCATCGTTGCCGAAGGCGGTGCGCGCCTCGGTGCGGGCGACCTGCCACGCCTCCTCCAGTTCGGAGGGGTGGGTGGCCACCTTCATGCCGCGCCCGCCGCCGCCGGCCGCCGCCTTGATCAGCACCGGATAGCCGAGCTGCTCGGCGACGCGCCGCGCGGTGGCGAGGTCGGGCACCTCGCCTTCCGAACCGGGAACCAGTGGCACGCCGAGCGCACCCATGGCGGTGCGGGCGGCGATCTTGTCGCCCATCATGCGGATGTGCGCGGGCGACGGGCCGATGAAGGTCAGGCCGTGCGCCTCCACCATCTCGGCGAAGCCGGCGTTCTCGGAGAGGAAGCCGTAGCCGGGGTGGATGGCGTCGGCGTCGGTGATGGTGGCCGCCGAGAGGATCGCCGCCACGTTGAGGTAGGACTGGCGCGCCGGCGGCGGGCCGATGCAGACGCTCTCGTCGGCGAGGCGGACGTGCATCGCTTCCTCGTCGGCGGTGGAGTGCACGGCGACGGTGGGGATGCCCATCTCGCGGCAGGCGCGCTGGATGCGCAGCGCGATCTCGCCGCGGTTGGCGATGAGGATCTTGTGGAACACCCCCGACCCCCCGGCCTACTCGATGATCATCAGCGGCTGGCCGTATTCGACCGGCGCGCCGGACGCGACGAGGACGCGCGCGAGCGTGCCCGACTTCGGCGCCTTGATCTGGTTGAAGGTCTTCATCGCCTCGATCAGCAGCAGCGTCTGCCCGGCGCTCACCTGCTGGCCGGCGGTGACGAAGGGTGGCGCCGACGGGTCGGGCGCGAGATAGGCGATGCCCACCATCGGGCTCAGCACCGCGCCGGGGTGGCGGGCGTCGTCGGCCTCGGCGGCGGGCGCCGCCTGCATCTCGCCGCCGGGCGGCGCGGCGGCGGACAGGGCCGCCGGCAGGCTTGCCACCACCTGCGGCGCGGCGCGGGCGACGCGGATGCGGCCGTCCTTGGTCTCCACCTCGATCTCGGTGAGGCCGGTCTCGGAGAGGATCTGCGCAAGGGCGCGGACGGCGTCCTGGTCGATGGGATCGGCGGTCATGCGTCCCCTGCCTCCAGAAGCTCGGCGATGGCGGAGAGCGCCAGCGCGTAGGCGTTGATGCCGAAGCCGGAAATCACCCCGTCGGCCGCCATCGATACGAAGGAATGGCGGCGGAACTCCTCGCGGCGGTGGATGTTGGTGAGGTGCACCTCCACCACCGGAAGATCGGTGGCGAGCAGCGCGTCCATCAGCGCCACCGAGGAGTGGGCGTAGCCGGACGGATTGATGAGAATGGCGGCGGCGCGGGCGCGGGCCTCCTGCACCCAGGAGATCAGCTCGCCCTCGCTGTTGGTCTGCCGGAAGTCGATGGCGAGGCCAAGCTGCTCCGCGGTTTCGGCGCACAGCGCCTCGGCGTCGTCGAGCGTGGCGGCGCCGCCGAACCCCTGCTCGTGCTGTCCGAGCAGGTTCATGTTCGGGCCGTTCAGCACGGCGATGAGCGGCTGCGCAGCGGATGCCATGGCGCGGCCCTAGCACGCCCGCGCGGCCGCATCAATGCACCCCGGCGGCGGCCGGCTCAGTGCCCCTCGAAGTTCGGCGGGCGCTTTTCCACCAGCGCGGTGACGGCCTCCCGGTGGTCGCCGCTGTGATGGCAGGCGGCCTGCGCGAGCGCGGCCTGCTCCAGGTGGGCGGGGAGATCGGCGACCCGGCCGTGGCGCAGCAGGCGCTTGGCGAGGCGCAGCGCCTGCGGCGGCTTGGTGGCGAAGCCGGCGGCGATCTCGAGTGCGCGGGCGAGCACGTCGTCGGGCTCGGCGACCTCGAGCAGCAGGCCGAGCGACAGCGCCTCGGCGGCGGAGAGCGTGCGGCCGGAGAAGCAGAGTTCGGTGGCGCGCTGCCAGCCGAGCAGGCGCGGCAGCAGCCAGGCGGCGCCCGCCGCCGGCACTAGGCCGAGGGCGAGCGAGCCCTCGGCGAGGCTCGCCTCGGTCGAGGCGACGCGCAGGTCGCACAGGCAGGCGAGTGCGAAGCCGGTGCCCGCGGCCGGCCCGTTCAGCGCGGCGATGGAGGGCACCTCCAGCGCGTCGAGGGCGAGCGCCATGCGCTGCACGCCGTGGCGGTATTTCGCCGCCACGGCGGCGACGCCGCCGCCGAAGGCGCCGTCCTCGCGGTCGAGCAGGTGGCGGGGCTGCGTGCCGCCCGAGAAGCTGTTTCCGGCACCGGTGAGCACGAGCACGCCGATGCGGCTCTCGCGGTTGATCCACTCCGCGACGGCCGCGATCTCGGCGGCGAGCTTGGTGCCGAGCAGTTCGTTGCGCACGTCCGGGCGGTTCAGGGTGAGCAGCGCGGTGCGGCCCTCGATGGCGAGCACGGATTCGGCAAGCGGCGGCGGCGTCATACGGCGTTCCTCCCCTCTCAGGGAACGGCTTGCCATCGGCATAGCGCATCCCGTTCCGCCGCCAAAGTGTTTTGCCCGTTCGCCTGTGGTCGTCCTTGACACTCATCGGTGGCCCGACTAGCAAACAGCCGCCGGAAAGCAGGGATCGTTGCGGGAAGGCACAGCCGTGGGCGAAGACGGGCGCGGACCGCACTCGTTCGACGACCGGCTGCAGGCGGCGCGGCGGCGCCAGGGTCTGGATGCCGCGCCGGAGACGGCATCGGGGGGAGCGGCGCGCACGAACCCCTCGGCAATGCTGATCGGCCTGCGGGCGGGCTTCGAGCTGGTGACGGCGGTGGCGGTGGGCGTGGCGATCGGCTGGTGGCTCGACCACTGGCTGCACACCACGCCGGCACTGATGTCGCTGTTCGTGCTGCTCGGCGGCGCGGCGGGGGTGCTCAACGTCTGGCGGCTGGTGCGCCCTGGCGGCGAGTTCTGGGGGCGAACGAACGAACAGGCGGACCGCGAGGACGGCGGTCCGGCGGACAAGGGAAGCGGCAGTGGCGAGTAAGGGACACGCGATCGACGTCCTGGGGCAGTTCCAGCTGCACACCGTCGGCTCGTTCATCGGCCGCTCGGTCGATTTCACCCAGGCCAACCTGATGATGGTGTTCGCCGGCGCGCTGACGCTGGCGCTGCTCTACTACGGCTCGAAGCCGCGGGCGGTGGTGCCCGGGCGGCTGCAGGCGGCCGCCGAGCTCTGCTACGATTTCGTCTACAACATGTGCCGCGACCAGATCGGCGAGGAGGACGGGCGGAAGTTCTTCCCCTTCGTCTTCACGCTGCTGTTCTTCATCCTCATCGGCAACGCGGTGGGCATCTGGCCGTACGCCTTCACCTTCACCAGCCACATCGCCGTCACCTTCGCCCTCGCCCTGCTGGTGATGGTCCTTACCACCATCGTCGGGCTCGGGCGGCACGGCTGGCACTTCTTCAGCTACTTCGTGCCCCAGGGCGTGCCGAAGGCGCTGCTGCCGATGCTGGTGCCGATCGAGGTGCTCTCCTACTTCACCCGGCTGATCTCGCTGTCGGTCCGTCTGTTCGCCAACATGGTGGCGGGCCACATCATGCTGGAACTGTTCGGCGCCTTCGTCGTCGGCCTGGCCACGGCCGGCGCCATCTACTGGGGGCTGGCCGCCGTGTCGTTCGCGGTGGACGTCGTGATCATCGGCTTCGAGCTGCTGGTGGCGACGCTGCAAGCCTACGTGTTCGCCCTGCTAACCTGCATCTACCTGCACGACGCCGTGCACCTCCACTAGACTTTCCCTCCACCCCCGCCTGCCGGCCGCTGCCGCGGCCACGAGACTGAGCCAACAGAAGGAACCGGACATTATGGACCTCGCCTCCGCCAAGCTGATCGGCGCCGGCCTCTCCGTCATCGGGATTGGCGGCGTCGGCATCGGCATCGGCAACATCTTCGCCGCGCTGGTTTCGAGCCTTGCCCGCAATCCCTCGGCCCGTTCCACCGTGTTCGGCCTCGCCATCCTGGGCTTCGCGCTGACCGAGGCGGTTGCGCTCTATCAGCTGGTGTTCTCCTTCATCATCCTGTTCAGCTGAGCAGACGCGCGCCGGGCCGACCGCGGCCCGCGCACGTCCGCTTTCGCGGAGGCTCTATGCGCCGGATCGCTGGTGTCGCGCTCGCGCTGATCGCCTTCCCCGCCGTTGCCATGGCGGAGGGCATGCCGCAGCTCGATTTCAAGAATCCGCTCACCACCGCGCAGGTGGTGTGGCTGGCGGTCATCTTCCTCGTCCTCTACCAGCTGCTGAAGCGCTGGGCGCTGCCGAAGGTGGCCGACGTGCTGGAGATGCGGTCCGTGGCGATCCGCCGCGATCTCGAGGCGGCGCAGGCGGCGAAGGCCGAAGCCGACGCCGCGGTGGTCAGCCTGACCGCGGCGACCAAGCAGGCGCACGGCGTGGCGCAGGCGGAGATCGCCCAGGCCGTCGCCGCCGCCAAGCAGGCCGCCTCCGCCCGCGCCGCCGAGCTTGCCGCCCGGCTGGAGGCCGATCTGGCCGAGGCCGAGCAGCGCATCGCCGGTGTCCGCGCCCAGGCGATGGCCACGCTCCGCCGCGCCGCCACCGACACCGCCGGCGTGATAGTCGGCAGGCTCACGGGCCAGCCCGCCGCCGCCGCCGCCGTGGAAAAGGCGGTGGACGGGGCGCTTGCCGCCCGCGGTCTCGCCTGAGGGGGCTGTCGATGTACGAATTCCTCACCGAGGGACGCACCTGGGTCGCCGCCGCCTGCGTGGTGTTCTTCGTCCTGTTCGGCCGCAGGCTGTGGGCGGCGATCGCCGCCCTGCTCGATGCCCGCACCGAGTCCATCCGCGCCGAACTGGCCGAGGCGCAGCGTCTGCGCCAGGACGCGGAGGCGATGCTCGCCGACGCCAACGCCCGCCGCCAGGAAGCCTTCGCCGCCGCCGAGGCGACGCTCGCCTCCGCCGAGGAGGAGGCCGCCCGCCTCACCGCCGCCGCCGAGGCCGAGGCGAAGGCCGTGGCGGCGCGGCGCGAGCGCGCGGCGATGGAACGCATCGCCGCCGCCGAGAAGGCCGCGGTGGACGAGGTGCGGCTTGCCGCCGCCGAGATCGCCACCGTCGCCGCCGAGCGGGTGATCCGCCAGGAACTCTCCGCCGAGGCCGACCAGGCGCTGGTCGACCGCGCCATCGGCGGTCTCGCCGAGGCCCTCGGCCGCCCCGTCGTCTGAACGGAGCGGCCTTTTCCCGCTTTCAGCCGGCTGGCTCGGGTTCCGCCGCCACCGGCGCGCAGGTGCAGAACAGGTTGCGGTCGCCGTAGACGTTGTCCACGCGCTTCACCGGCGGCCAGTATTTCGCCTCCGCCACGAAGGGCAGCGGATAGGCCGCCTGCGTGCGGCTGTAGGGGTGGTCCCAGACATTGGCCGACACCTCGCGGACGGTATGCGGCGCGTTCTTCAGCGGGTTGTCGGCGCGTTGCAGGCGGCCGGCGGCGACATCGGCGATCTCGTGGCGGATGGCGATCATCGCGTCGCAGAAGCGGTCGAGTTCCGCCTTCGATTCGCTTTCCGTCGGCTCCACCATCAGCGTGCCGGCCACCGGCCACGACATGGTGGGGGCGTGGAAGCCGAAGTCCTGCAGCCGCTTGGCGATGTCCTCCACCGAAATGCCCGCGTCCGCCTGGAAGCCGCGGCAGTCGAGAATGCATTCGTGCGCCACCATGCCGTGCACGCCCGCATACAGCACCGGGTAGTAGGGGCGGAGCCGCGCCGCCACGTAGTTGGCGTTGAGGATGGCGACCTCGCTTGCCTCGCGCAGGCCTTCGGGGCCGAGCAGGCGGACGTAGGCGTAGGCGATGGCGAGCACCAGCGCGCTGCCGAACGGCGCGGCCGAGACCGGGCCATAGCCGGTGGCCGGGCCGGCGTCGGCACGGAGCGGGTGGTTGGGCAGATGCGGCACGAGGTGGGCGGCGACGCCGATCGGCCCCACGCCAGGGCCGCCGCCGCCGTGCGGGATGCTGAAGGTCTTGTGCAGGTTGAGGTGGCAGACGTCGGCGCCGATGCGCGCCGGGCTGGTCAGCCCGACCTGCGCGTTCATGTTGGCGCCGTCCATGTACACCTGCCCGCCGTGCGCGTGCACGAGGCGGCAGATCTCCATCGCCTGCTCCTCGAACACGCCGTGCGTGCTCGGGTAGGTGAGCATCAGGCAGCACAGGTTCGCCGCGTGCTGCCTGGCCTTGGCGGCAAGGTCGGCGAGGTCGATGTTGCCGTCCCCGTCGCAGGCCACCGGCACCACCTTCAGCCCGGCGCTGGCGGCGCTGGCGGGGTTGGTGCCGTGGGCGGAGGTGGGGATCAGACAGATCTCGCGCCCGCCCTCGCCCCGCGCCCGCTGGAAGGCGCGGATGGCGAGCAGCCCGGCGTATTCGCCCTGGCTGCCGGCGTTCGGCTGCACGGAGACGGCGGCGAAGCCGGTGATGGCGGCGAGCCACTGGCAGAGCCGCTCGATCAGCAGGCGGAAGCCCTCGGTCTGCGCGGGGGGCGCGAACGGGTGCAGGTCGGCCAGGCCCGGCAGCGTCAGCGCCAGCATCGCCGCCGAGGCGGTGAGCTTCATGGTGCAGGAGCCCAGCGGGATCATGCTGCGGTCGAGCGCCACGTCCTTGTCTTCCAGGCGCTTGAGATAGCGCAGCATCTCGTGTTCGGCGTGGTAGCGGCGGAATACCGGCTGCTGCAGGAAGGCCGAG
>JAJXZO010000156.1 GCA_021780035.1 Pseudomonadota bacterium | reverse complement strand
CCGGCGACCGAGTGGATCATGGAGACTTCCAGCGCCTCCGCCGGGGTGAGTTCCGGCAGCAGCCCCGGCAGGCGCGCGGCGAGCATCGACTTGCCGGAGCCGGGCGGGCCGACCAGCAGCAGGTTGTGCGCCCCGGCGGCGGCGATCTCCACCGCTCGGCGCGCCGTTTCCATGCCGCGCACGTCGGCGAGGTCGGGCGCCGGCGCACCCTCGGCGATGCCTCCCGGCGCCGGCGGCGAGAGCACCTGGGCGCCGCGGAAATGGTTGATGAGGGAGAGAAGGTCGGGCGGTGCCAGCACCTCGATCTGGCCGGCCCAGGCCGCCTCGCCGCCCTGTGCCGCCGGGCAGATCAGCCCCAGACCGCGTGCCGAGGCGCCGATCGCCCCGGGCAGCACGCCGCTCACCGCGTTCAACGCGCCGTCGAGGGAAAGCTCGCCGAGCGCGGCGAATTCGGCCATCTCGTCGCGCGGCAGCACCTCCATGGCGGCGAGCACGGCGAGCGCGATGGGCAGATCGAAGTGGCTGCCTTCCTTCAGCAGATCGGCCGGGGCGAGGTTGATCAGCACCCGCTTCGGCGGCAGGGCGAGGCCGATGGCGGTGAGCACGGCGCGCACCCGCTCGCGCGATTCCGCCACCGCCTTGTCGGGCAGTCCCACCACCAGGAAGGCGGGCAGGCCGGAGGAGATCTGCACCTGCACGTCCACCGGCACCGCCTCGATGCCGGAGAAGGCGAAGGATTGCACGCGGGCGATGGTCATCGCCGCCACTATAGGGAGATCGTGCGCCGGAGGAAGCCGCCGCCTTTAGGGCTTCTCCATTTCGCCGGGGCATTTTCGCTGGCACCGGCCCCCATTCCGTGTAGGAAAATGCCAAACCGCAACCTGCGCTTTGCTTCCCGCCGCCGCGGGCGCGCCGCCCTCTACGGGAGCGGGTGCGTCCGGCCCCAGGGGTCGCGCACCGTCTCGCCTTCCAAATAATTCGGCCCGATCGGCACCTTGCCGTGGCCGCCCGGAATGTCGAGCACGTAGGTGGGCCACGCCATGCCGCTGATGCGCCCGCGCAGTTCGGCAAGCAGGCGCTGGCCTTGGGCGATGGGTACGCGGAATCGCTCCGTCCCCGGTGCCGCGTCCAACTGGTGCAGATAGTAGGGCTTCACCCGCGCGCGCAGCATGGCGGCGAACAGATCGGCCAGCGCCCCGGCGCTGTCGTTCACGCCGCGCAGCAGCACCGACTGCCCCAGCAGCGGCAGCCCGGCGCGGCGCAGCGCATCGAGCGCCGCGATCCCCTCGGGTGTGAACTCCGCGGCGTGGTTGGCGTGCACCACCAGCCACAGGGGCTTCTCCACCGCGCCCAGCGCGTTGGCCAGCGCGGGCGTCACCCGCTTCGGGTCGGCGAGCGGCAGGCGGGAGTGGATGCGCAAAAGCTCCACGTGCGGGATGGCGGCGATGCGTGCCAGCAGGCCGCCGAGGCGCCGGGCTGAGAGCAGCAGGCAGTCGCCCCCCGACAGGATCACCTCGCGGATGCCGAAGTGCCCGCCGATCCAGGCGAGCGCGGCGGCAATCTCCGCCTCGTCCAGCATTGCCTCGCCGCGCCCCACTTTCTCGCGGCGGAAGCAGAAGCGGCAGTAAACCGGGCAGGCGAGCAGCGGCTTCAGCAGCGCCCGGTCGGGGTAGCGGTGCACCAGCCCCTTCACCGGCGAGAACGCCTCGTCGCCGATCGGGTCGGCCCGCTCGTGGGAAGCGGCGGCAAGCTCCGCCGCGTCGGGCAGGAACTGCCGGCCGATCGCGTCCCCGGCCTCGGCGATCAGCGCCCGCATCGCCGGGGGAACGGCCACGGCATAGCGCCTCGCCACCGCCTCCAGTTCCGGGCTTTCGTCGAGCAGGCCGGCAGCGGCGAGTTCGGAAACGCTGCGCAGCGTGCGCTCGGGGGGGCTGCCGTTCGCCATGCGCTTGGCTGTAGTCTCGGCGGTGTCATGCCGCAACCATCCTGGCACCCCGAGAGCCTTGCCGCACGCCTGCCCTTCCTCCGCCACAGGGCGCGCCTCGCCGCCGCCGTGCGCGCCTTCTTCGACGCGCGCGGCTATGTGGAGGTGGAGACCCCCTATGCGGTGCCCGCTCCCGGCGAGGAGGTGCATCTTTCCGCTTTCGCCACCGCGCGCCGCGCGCCCGATGGCGCCGAGACGCCGCTCTGGCTTCATACCAGCCCGGAATTCGCCATGAAGAAGCTGCTGGCGGGCGGCGCCGGCCCGATCTTCCAGCTTGCCCGGGTCTGGCGGAACGAGGAGGGCAGCGACCTGCACGCCGCCGAGTTCACCATGCTGGAGTGGTACCGTCCCGGCGCCTCGATGGATGACCTGATGGCGGAAACCCATGCCCTGCTCGCCGCCACCCTGCCGCCCGAGGTGCGCTGCCGCGGCGTCGCCACCCGCATCGACCGGGAACCCGAGCACCTCACGCTTGCCGAAGCCTTCGCCGGCTACGTCGGGGCGGATCTGCTCGCCACCGCCGACGACGCACAGGCGCTCGCGCACGCCGCGGGCGCGCGGCTGCGCGGCGGCGAATCGTGGGAAGACCTGTTCTTCCGCCTGCTGCTGGAGCGCGTGGAGCCGCACCTGGGCCGCGAGCGCCCCACCTTTCTCACCCACTGGCCGGCGGCGCAGGCGGCGCTCGCCCGGCGCGACCCCGCCGATCCACGGGTGGCCGAGCGCTTCGAGCTTTATGTCTGCGGCATCGAACTGGCCAACGCCTTCGTCGAACTCACCGACGCCGCCGAGCAGCGCGCGCGCTTCGAGGCCGATCGCGCGCGGCGGAAGCAGCTTTACGGCGCCGAAGGCTGGCCGCTCGACGAATCGTTCCTCGCCGCGCTCGCCCACGGCATGCCGGCCGCTTCCGGCATCGCGCTCGGCTTCGACCGCCTGGCCATGATCGCCTCGGGCGCGAACCGCATTTCCGACGTGCTGTGGCTGGGGGAGGGATAGGGCGGCTCACCGGCCGCGGAACACCGGCTTGCGCTTCTCCATGAAGGCGCGCCGCCCCTCCACGTAGTCGGCGCTGGCGGAGCACTCCGCCACCAGCGCCTCGCAGACGGCGAGGTCCGGCTCGGTCTTGCCCAGTTCCGCCACCGTGCGCTTCAGCGCCTTCAGCGTCAGCGGCGCGTTCTCCGCGATCGTGGCGGTGAGCGCCCGCGTCTCCGCCTCCAGGTCCGCCACCGCCACGACGCGGCTGAGGAAGCCCATGGCCAGCATCTCGGCGGCGGAAAACTGCCGCGCCGTGTAGAAAATTTCCCGCACCATGGCCGGCCCCACCAGCCTGAGCAGCCTCCTCACGCCCTCGACGCCGTAGCCGAGGCCGAGGCGCGCGGCGGGAATGGCGAAGCGGGCATCCTCGGCGGCCAGGCGCAGATCGCAGCAGGCGGCCAGCCCCACGCCGCCGCCCACGCAGTAGCCGCGGATCATGGCGATGGTGGGCTTCTCCATCGATTCGAGCCGTGCCGACGCCTCGGCCAGCGCCGCGTCGTAGCGGGCAATGCCGTCGGCCGACGCGCGCCGCTGCTCGAACTCGGAGATGTCGGCGCCGGCGGCGAACGCCTTTTCCCCCTCGCCGCGCAGCACGATCACCCGCACGCGCGCCTCCGCGGCGAAGCGTTCGAGCGCCAGCGGGATGGCTTCCCACATGGCAAGGGAAAGCGCGTTGCGCCGCGCCGGGTTGTTCAGCGCCAGCCAGCCGATGCCGCCCTCGATGCCGGCGACGATGCGCCCGGTGGGCAACTCCAGGCGCTCGAACCCCGCCATGGCGCCGGCCCCTTCCCGCGTCAGGCGCCGCCCGCCTGCAGCTTCGCCCAGGAATCGCGCAACCCCACTGTGCGGTTGAACACCGGCGCGTCGGGCCGGCTGTCGGGGTCGGGGCAGAAATAGCCCAGCCGTTCGAACTGCACCGCCTCGCCCGCGGGAACGGAAGCCAGCGCCGGCTCCAGCAGGCAACCCTGCAGCGCGGTGAGCGACTCGGGGCTGAGATCGGCCATCACGTCGCCGTCCGCGCCCGGGTCGGGGCGGCGGAACAGCGGCGCGTAGAGCCGCACCTCGGCGGGCATGGCGTCCTCGCCCACCCAGTGCAGGGTGCCGCGCACCTTCCGCCCGTCGGGCGCGTTGCCGCCGCGCGTGGCGGGATCGTAGGTGCAGTGCAGCGCCACCACCTCGCCGGCGGCGTTCTTCTCCACCGTGCGGCAGGTGATGAAATAGGCGTAGCGGAGTCGCACCTCGCGCCCCGGCGACAGCCGGTGGAAGCGCGGCGGCGGCACCTCGGCGAAGTCGTCCCGCTCGATGTAGAGCACGCGCCCCATCCGCACCGGCCGGCTGCCGGCCTCCGGGTTCTCGGGGTTGTTCACCGCCTGCAATTCTTCGACCTGGCCCTCGGGCCAGTTGTCGATGACCACCTTCAGCGGCCGCAGCACCGCCATGCGCCGGGCGGCACCGGCGTTCAGCTGCTCGCGGATGGCGTGTTCGTAGAGGGCGAGATCGACCATGCTGTAGGCCCGCGCCACCCCCACCTTGCGCACGAACTCGCGCAGCGCCGCCGCCGGCACGCCGCGTCGCCGCTGGCCGGCGAGAGTCGGCATGCGCGGGTCGTCCCAGCCGGAAACGTGCCTCTCCCGCACCAGGGTGGTGAGGATGCGCTTCGACAGCACGGTGTAGGAGATGTTGAGGCGGGCGAACTCGTACTGGTGCGGCCGCGCCGGCACCGGCAGGTGCTCGATGAACCAGTCGTAGAGCGGCCGGTGATCCTCGAACTCCAGCGTGCAGATGGAGTGGGTGATGCCCTCGATGGCATCCGACTGCCCGTGCGCGAAGTCGTAGGTGGGATAGATGCACCAGGCGTTGCCGGTGCGCGGGTGTTCCGCGTGGACGATGCGGTAGAGCACCGGGTCGCGCAGGTTGATATTGCCAGACGCGAGGTCGATCTTCGCCCGCAGCACCCGTGCGCCCGCGGCGAACTCGCCCGCGCGCATGCGCCGGAACAGGTCGAGGTTCTCCGCCACCGGCCGCTCCCGGTAGGGAGAGGGCCGCCCCGGTTCGGTCAGCGTGCCCCGCAGCGCGCGGATTTCATCGGCGGAACTGTCGTCCACGTAGGCGAGCCCCCGCTCCACCAGGTGTTCGGCCCAGGAATACAGCGTCTCGAAATAGTCGGAGGCGAAGTAGCGGTGCTCGCCCCAGTCGAAGCCGAGCCAGCGCACGTCCTGCTGGATGGAGTCGATGAACTCCTGCTCCTCCTTCGCCGGATTGGTGTCGTCGAAGCGCAGGTGGCAGCGGCCGCCGAACTCCTGGGCGATGCCGAAGTTGAGGCAGATCGACTTGGCGTGACCGATGTGCAGATAGCCGTTCGGCTCCGGCGGGAAGCGGGTGACGACGCCCTTTACCCTGCCGGCGTCGACGTCGGCCTGCACGATGTCGCGCACGAAGTCGCGTCCGGCCTGCTCCGGGGGCTGTTCGGCGGGCAGGGTCGGTCGGTCGGCATCCACCATCGGTCTGTTCCATCGGGAGGGGGCCCCAAAGTGCCACCCAAGCGGCGCGGTGCCAACCCATGCCGGCGGATACCCTGCGGTCTTGCCGCGCAAGGGAGCCGCGCCTAATCGTGAAGGACGGAGACCGACCAACCTCGCAGGAGCGCCGTCATGCCGAACCCTTATGTCGCTGCCGACGACCGCTACCAGCACATGCCCTGGCGCCGCTCCGGCCGCAGCGGCCTCGACCTGCCGGCGATCTCCCTGGGCATGTGGCAGAACTTCGGCGGCGCCGACGTGTTCGAAACCGGCCGCGCCATCCTCCGCCGCGCCTTCGACCGCGGCGTCACCCACTTCGACCTCGCCAACAACTACGGCCCGCCGCCCGGCTCGGCCGAGGAAACCTTCGGGCGCATTTTTGCCGCCGACTTCCGCCCCTACCGCGACGAGATGGTTGTCTCCACCAAGGCGGGCTATGACATGTGGTCCGGCCCCTATGGAAGCTGGGGATCGCGCAAGTATCTCACCGCCAGCCTCGACCAGAGCTTGCGGCGCATGGGCCTCGACTACGTGGACATCTTCTATTCGCACCGCGTCGATCCGCGCACGCCGCTCGAAGAGACGATGGGCGCGCTCGACCGCGCCGTGCGCCAGGGCAAGGCGCTCTACGCCGGCATCTCGTCCTATTCCCCGGCGATCACCCGCAAGGCGGCGGAAATCCTGAAATCGCTCGGCACGCCCTGCCTGATCCACCAGCCCTCGTATTCCATGCTGAACCGCTGGGTAGAGGGCGGGCTGCTCGACACGCTCGAGGAACTCGGCATCGGCTGCATCGCCTTCTCGCCGCTCGCCCAGGGGCTGCTCACCGGCAAATACCTTGCGAACGTGCCCGCGGATGCGCGCGCGGCGAAAGGCGTGTCGTTCCAGAAGTCGGTGCTGTCGGAGGAGAACCTGGCCCGCGTGCGGGCGCTGCACGCCATCGCCGAACGGCGCGGGCAGAGCCTGGCGCAGATGGCCATCGCCTGGGTGCTGCGCGACCCGCGCATCACTTCGGCGCTGATCGGCGCGCGCACCGTGGCGCAACTCGACGATTCGCTCGACGCGCTGAAGAACCTCTCCTTCACTGCCGACGAACTGGCCGAGATCGACCGCTATGCCGCGGAGAGCGGCGTCAACCGCTGGCAGGCCTCCGCCACGGCGCCGATGCCCCCCGCGGCGTGAGGCCCGCGC
>JAJXZO010000166.1 GCA_021780035.1 Pseudomonadota bacterium | reverse complement strand
GGGCCAGACGCTCGGCTTTATCTCGTTCGGCCACACCGCGCGCCTGACCGCCACGCGCGCCCGCGCATTCGGCCTGCACATGAAGGCCTACGACCCGTACGTGGAAGAGTTGGTGATGTCGCCCTACGGCGTCGAGCCGACGACGCTCGAGGAAGTGCTGGCCACCTCCGACTTCATCTCCATGCACGCGCCGGCCACCCCGGCCGCCGAGGGCATGCTGAAGGCGAAGCACTTCCGCATGATGAAATCGACGGCGTGGTTCATCAACACCGGCCGCGGGCCGACCGTGGAGGAATCCGGGCTGATCCGGGCGCTTTCCGAAGGTTGGATCGCCGGCGCCTCTCTCGACGTGCTGGAGATCGAGCCGCCGAAGCCCGACAACCCGCTGCTGAAGATGACCAACGTCATCCTGAGCCCGCACAACGCCTCGGCTTCCGCCCGCTTCGACCCGGGCCGCAAGCAGCACGTCGGGCGCGAACTGTCGCTGCTGCTTACCGGCCGCTGGCCGATGAGCTGCGTCAACCCGACCGTGCTGATGAACACGAAGCTGCAGCGCTGGCAGCCGGTGTCGATGGAGCGCGGCCCCAACTCTTGAGTTCCGGCGAAATCCGGGGAGCTTCGGCTCCCCGGATTGCCCTTTCCTCGCGCTATCGTCTTGGCGCGATACTCACGGTTGCCTCCATGCTGTGCTTCGCCAGCATGGATGCCGCCACCAAGCTGATAACCCTGCATTACGGCGTGGCGCAAATTCTTCTTGTGCGCTACGTCGTTTTTCTTGTCTTTGCCATGGCTCTGGCGCGGCGTTCGCGCACCGGGCTCGCGCGAAGCTGGAAAAGCCGCCGCCCCTGGCTGCAGGGCGCGCGCGCCGTGCTGGCGGTGGCGGAAAACGGCACCTTCGTCATCGCCTTCCGCTACCTGCCGCTTGCCGACACGCACGCCGTAGCCGCCTCATCGCCGCTGATCGTGGTGGCGCTGTCCGCGCCCCTGCTCGGCGAGCGCGTCGGTCTGGACCGCTGGGCCGCGGTGGTGGCCGGGTTCCTCGGCGTGCTGGTGATCCTGCGGCCCGGCTTCGGCGCCATGGACCCCTGGCTGCTGCTGCCGCTCGCCGGTGCCGCACAATGGGGCCTCTACCAGATCTTCCTCCGGCTCTGCAGTCGCAGCGACAGCAACGAAACCACCTTGCTGTGGTCGGCGGGCGTGGGTGTCGTGCTCGCCGCCGTGTTCGGCGTGCCGCAATGGATTCCGCCGGATGCCTCCGCCTGGGCGCTGCTGCTGCTGATCGCGCTGCTCGGCACGCTCGGGCACGTCGCGCTGACCGTGGCGCTCGCCGTCGCCGAGGCGGCGGCGATCCAGCCCTACAGCTACACGCTGCTGCTGTGGGTGAGCACGCTCGGAGTGCTGCTGTTCGGCGCAGTGCCCGACCTGTGGACGATTGTCGGTGGCGCCGTGGTGGTGGCGAGTGGCCTGTTCGCCTGGTGGCGGGAACGGCTGGCGACGCGGCGGATCGGAACCCTTCCTTAACGCCGGACGGCGATGCTGGCGGCGCTGGAGAGGGACAACCGATGGACGCCAAGCTCGCCGACGAACTCGCCTTCATCCGTCTCGAAACCGACGTCAGGGAGACGCTCCGCGGCCTGCTGCCGCTGCTGGAGGCTAATCTCGGCTGTATGCTCGACATCCTCTACAACCACATAAACACTTGGCCCGACCTGCGCGCGCTGTTCACCACTCCGGAGCGGCAGGCGCATGCGCGCACGCACCAGGGCGAGCACTGGCGCCGCCTGTTCTCCGCCGGCTTCGATGACGACTACGTGGAGTCGGTGCAGCGCATCGCCCTCACCCACGCCCGCATCGGCCTGCCGCCGCGCACCTACATCAGCGCCTATCTGATCGTGCTCGAGGAAATGCACGTGCTGACCCTCGGGCACTTCGCTTCCCGCTTCGGCGGCGCGGCCGCGCGCGCGCGCACCGAGCGGGCGATCCGCGCCATCGACCGCGCGGTGTTGTTCGACATCGAGCAGGTGGTCAGCGCCTACAACGCCAAGCGCGAAGAGGAATACCGCGAGCGGCTGGACACGCTGTCCGCGCAACTGGGCGTCGTGGTCTCGCACTTCACCGACGAGGTGAACCGCCGCGCCACCACGCTGCACGAGCAGGCCGGCGGCCTGAGGGGCAACGCCGACAGCGCGACGAAACAGGCGGAACTGGTGGCCAACGGCACCGAGCGCTCCTCGGCCGAGATGCAGACGGTCGCCTCCGCCGCCGAGGAGATCACCGCCTCCATCGGCGAGATCACCCGGCAGACGCAGCAGGCGGCGGCCGTTACCGGCAATGCCGTGGAAACCGTGCGCCGTGCCGCGGCCATCGTCGAGACGCTGAACAGCGCGGCCGCGCGCATCGGCGACGTGGTGAACCTGATCCAGTCGATCGCCGGCCAGACCAACCTGCTGGCCCTGAACGCCACCATCGAAGCCGCCCGCGCCGGCGAGGCCGGGCGCGGCTTCGCCGTGGTGGCGAACGAGGTGAAGGGGCTGTCGGCGCAGACCGCGCGGGCCACCGACGACATCCGCTCGCAGGTGGGCGCGGTGCAGGGGGTGGTCGGGCAGATCGCCGCCGCCATGGGCGATATCGCGCAGACGGTGGAGAAGGTGCGGGAAGCGACGGCGGCGATCGCCGGCGCGGTGGAGGAGCAGAGCGCGGTGACGCAGGAGATCAGCCGCTCGGTGGCCTCGGCGGCGGCTGGCGCCGGCAGCGTCAGCGACGGCGCGCGGGAGATGCAGGCGGTGGCCGACCGCACCGCGCACAGCGCCGTCGGCGTCGCCGAGGCCTCCGACGGGCTGCTGGAGGCGGCGAAGCTTCTGCAGCAGGAAAAATCCACGTTCATGCAGAAGATCTGCGGCGCCGAGCGACGCTCGGAAGCCCGCCAGGAAGCGCGGGCGGAGGCCACGGTGACCGCCGGCGGCGCCAGCGTGCCGGCGGTCGTGCTCGATGTCTCGGCGGAAGGCGCGGGGTTGCGACTCGACGCCTCCCGCCTGCCCTCCCCCGGCACGACCGTTACGGTCACCCTCACCGGCCAGCGGCAGGGAACCCCCGCGCGGCTGGTTTCCGCCGCCGTCAACCGCGCCAGCGTCTCCTTCATCGACGGCGCACAGGGCAAGCTCTTCATGCAGGCCGCCCTGGCGGCGGGAAAGCGGGAGGCGGCCTGAGCGGGCGCGCAAGCGCCAAAACGAGCGAAACCCGCTCGGGAATCCTTGCTTTTTCCCAACGATCGCGGTAGTGTGAGCGTCGCCATTTGGGGGCCCGGCAGGGGCCGGACCCGGCAGGTGCAGGAGGGACGCACCAATGGCAAAAACATCTGTCGACGTAAAGAAACCGGCTCCTCCGCCTCCGGCGCAGATCCCGCCCGAGTGGGAAAGCATGTTGGCGGAACCGGAAATGTGGATGAGCTTCCGCGCCGAGTTCGACCGGCTGTTCGAACGCCTCGGCGGGGTGTTCCCGGCTTCGCGGCTGCGGCTGCACGGCCGCGGGCCGATGGTCGACATCAAGGAGACCAAGGATGCCTGGTTGGTGAAGGCCGAACTGCCCGGGCTCGGCGAGAGCGACGTGGCGGTGGAGGTCTGCGGCAACCAGCTTGCCTTGAGCGGGGAGAAACACGACGAGCATGAGGAGGGCGACGCGACGTTCTGCATGTCCGAACGCCGCTACGGCAGCTTCATGCGCCGCTTCACCATCCCCGAAGGTGTCGACCACGAGGCGATTAGCGCTGCCTTCCGCAAGGGGGTGCTGACCATCACCCTGCCGAAGCGCGAGGACGCGAAGGCCGAACCCCGCCGCGTCACGGTCAAAACGGAAGCCTGACACGTATCCCGCCCGCCCGCGTGCAGAACGATCCTGCCCGCGGACGGACGGGAACGAAGCGGCGGCGAACCGCCCGCGCGGCGGGAGGCGGGAGTTTCGTTTCCCCCGTGAGCCGGAACGCGTTATGACATGACCGGAAAAAAGAGCGCGGTGCGCGCGGGCTTCGGCGCTACGCCGCGCCCCGTTGGCTTATGGGGAGGATTCGGTCATGCGTGCCTTGCTCGCCGCCGGCGCCGCCGCGCTGCTGCTCACCGCCGCCATGCCGCAGGTTCGGGCAGCCGACATCACCGTCGCCACCGCCTCGGCCACTTCGACGGCCGATCCCCACTTCCACAATGTCGGCCCGAACAACATGCTGGCTATGCATGTGTTCAGCGCGCTGACCGCCACCGACGCCCATGACCGGGTGATCCCGCGGCTCGCGTCATCGTGGCAGGTGAAGGACGACCACACCTGGGTGTTCCACCTCGTCACCACCAACTTCCAGGACGGCACGCCGTTCACCGCCAACGACGTGGTCTACACGTTCTGCCGCATGCTGAAGACCGTGGGGCCGACGCACTCTTTCACCCAGGCCTCGAAATCGGTGGACCGCATCGAGGTGCCCGACCCGCACACGGTGATCCTGCACACGCGCCTTCCCGACCCGACTCTGCCGGCGCTGCTAGCCGATTTCTACATGATCTCCGCGCATTCCGGGGGCGTCGCCGCCGACATCCGCTACGATCCCGCCAACCAGTGCGGCGTGCCGCTGCCGACGTCGGCCGATTTCGACAGCCTGAAGATGGCGAACGGCACCGGCCCCTACCGGCTGACCCGCTACGTGAACGGCGACGTCGCCGTGCTGGAGGCCAATCACCACTACTTCGGCGCGGCGCCGCACTGGAACCGGGTGGTGCTGCGGCCGGTGCCGAACGCCGGCGCCCGCGTCGCCGGGTTGCTTGCCGGCGACTACGACCTGATCGAGGATCCCGCGGCGCAGAACCTGCGGGCGATCAAGGCGCGCGGCTTCGCCTATGCCGCCGTGCCCTCCGAGCGCATCATCTTCCTGCAGCCCGACATCGGCCGGGCGGTCAGCCCCGAGGTGCGGGCCGGCGGCAAGAACCCGTTGCAGGATCCGCGCGTCCGTGAGGCCATTTCCATGGCCATCGACCGCGGCGCGATCGTCAGCCGCATCATGGACGGGCTTGCCGAGGTCGCCGATCAGTATGTCCACCCCGGCCTGCCCGGCACGATCGCGGACCCGCCCGCCCGCCCGTACGACCCGGCCGGCGCGCGCAAGCTGCTGGCGGAGGCCGGCTACCCGAACGGCTTCGCGCTGACGCTTTCGGCCACCAACGATCGCTACATCAACGACGCCAGGGTGGCGCAGGCGCTCGGCCAGTTCCTCGCCCGCGTCGGCATCCGCACGACCGTCGACGCAATGCCGGCCAACATGTTCTTCCCGCGCCGCGCCAAGCGCTCGTTCAGCCTGGCGATGGGCGGCTGGGGGCCGGGCCCGCGCGCGACCATCGGCATGTTCATTCCGTGGACGGTGAGCACCGACCTGTCGCGCGGCATCGGCGGCTCCAACTACGGCGCCTATCACAGCGCCGCCTTCGACGCGGCGTTCCTGAAGGCGCTTTCCGACATGAACGACGCCTCCCGCGAGAAGCTTCTGCAGCAGGCCACCCGCATCGCGCTCGTCGACAACGCGCTGATCCCGCTTTACTGGGAGACCTCGCTCTGGGCGTTCAAGAGCCGCTATACCTTCCAGGGGCGCGTCGACCAGATCACCGACGTCGATGCGCTCGGCCTGAAGGCGAAGTAGGCGCGGCCGGCCGCCGCCAGAGCGGAACAGACGAGAGGATCGTGATGATGACCGAGGCATTCCCCCGGCTGGGGCGGCGGCTGCGACTGGGAGTGGTGGGCGGCGGACCGGGAAGCTTCATCGGCCCGGTACATCGCAGCGCCGCCACTCTCGACGGCCGCTTCGAGATCGTCGCCGGGGTGCTTTCCTCGAACTTCGGGAAAACGCAAGCCGCCGCGGCGGCGCTCGGCATCGTCCCCTACCCCTCCGTCGCGGCGATGTGCGCCGGCCCGGATGGTCTCGACGCCGTGGCGGTGATGACGCCGAACGACCGCCACTTCGAGGAATGCGGCACGGCGATGGCCGCCGGGCTGCACGTGGTGTGCGACAAGCCGCTGACCAACACGCTGAAGGAGGCTCGCGCCCTCGCGGCGCAGGCGGTGGATACGAAGCGCGTCTTCTGCGTCACCCACGCATACACCGGCTATCCGATGCTGCGGCAGGCGCGCGCCATGGTCGCCGCCGGGATGCTTGGCGAGTTGCGCGCGGTGCAAGTGGAATACCTGCACGCCGGCATGAGCCAGCCGGTGGAGAGCGGGACGCTGACGCCGAAGCTGCGCTGGAAGCTGGATACCTCGCGTTCCGGCCCTTCCCTGGTGCTGGGCGACATCGGCACGCACGCCGAGCATCTGGCCCGCTTCGTCACCAACCGCCACATCACGGCGCTCGCCGCCGATCTCGGCACCCTGGTGCCGGGGCGGCAGGTGCATGACTGGGCGGCGTGCCTGCTGCGCATGAGCGGCGGCGTGCGCGGCACGCTCACCGTGTCGATGGCGCTGGCCGGCGCGGAGAACGGCATCAATCTGCGCGTGTTCGGCGCGAAGGGGCATCTGGAGTGGAACCACGTGCGCCATAACCAGTTGACCCTCGCCCTGCACGGCACGCCGGTACAGACGCTGACCCGCGGCGGACCGGGGGGGCTCGCTCCGGCCGCCCGCCTGCTGCGGCTGCCGGCGGGCCACCCGGAAGGCCTGCTGGAAGGCTTCGCCAACCTCTACCGCGATGCCGCCGAGGCGATGGTCGCCTCGATCCTCGGCCTGCCGCCCGACCCGGCGGCGCTCGAGTTTCCCACCGCCGCCGACGGCGCCGCCGGACTCGCTTTCATCGAGGCGGCGCTCGC
>JAJXZO010000033.1 GCA_021780035.1 Pseudomonadota bacterium | reverse complement strand
CAGGGCGAGGCGCTGAACGAGGTCGCCGGGCGCGACGCCCGTGTGCTGGTGGTCGGCAACCCGGCCAACACCAACGCCTACATCCTCTCCCGCTACGCGCCGGATTTCCCCGCCGGGAACATCTCGTCGATGATCCGCCTCGACCACAACCGGGCGCTGACGCTGCTGGCCGAGAAGGCCGGCTGCGGCGTGCGCGACATCGAGCGCCTGGTGGTCTGGGGCAACCATTCGCCGACCATGTTCGCCGACTGGAACAACGCCACGCTGGGCGGCAAGCGCCTCGCCGGCGTCATCAACGACGAGACCTGGTACCGCACCGTCCTGCTTCCCACCGTGGCGCAGCGCGGCGCCGCCGTCATCGAGGCGCGCGGCCTGTCCTCGGCGGCCTCCGCCGCCAATGCCGCCATCGACCAGTTGCGCGACTGGCTGATGGGAACCAATGGCCGCTGGATGTCGATGGCGGTGCCGTCGGACGGCTCCTACGGCATCCCGAAGGGCCTGATGTGCGGCGTGCCCGTGGTCTGCGAGGGTAACGGCCGCTACCGCCGCATCACCGATGCCGTGATCGACGACTTCGGCCGCGGCATGATCGACCGCTCGGTGGCCGAGCTGGTCAGCGAGCGCGACGCGATCTTCCCGAACTCGTAAGGCGGGAACGTCCACACCCCCGATGCCGCGTCCCCCGGGAAGCCGGGGCGGGGCATCGGGGGTTTCCGTATCCGCCGCCTAGGGCGACGGGTTGGTGTTCGGCCGTGGGTTGAAGTCGGCCGGGATCTCGTTCCTGATCCCCTTCTGGTAGTCCACCGGCACGATGCCCAGCGCCTTGCAGCCGTAGCCGGTCTCGGGCGGCAGCCTGTCCAGCAGATTGTCTGGGACGATGGCCGCCGAGGCCGGAATCGGCGGTTTCCTGCCGGCGAGCCGCGCGGGATCGAACGCGGAAACAAGGTCGCCGATGCCGGAGGTAAATGCGTCCTCCGGACCCATGTTGGTCAGATGAAAGCGGACCTCGCCGTTCCTGCGGCCCTCAAGCTCGTCGGGCAGCGTGGCGAGCGGCGGCAGGTCGAACAGGTGGTCCACGAACTTCACCACCGACGACTGCGTGCCCATCTCGCTCGAGACGGCGCCACTCTTCGCGTAGGGGGAGATAAGCAACAGCGGCACCCGCGGCCCCGAGCCTTCCGCCGCGCCGTTCGGATCGATGCGGCGGATGGGCGGCGGCACGTGGTCGTAGTCGCCCTCGGAATCGTCCCAGGTGATGATGATGGCGCTTTCCTTCCAGTAGCGGCTCCGGGCGATGGCGTTGATCGCCTTGCCCAGCATCGCCTCGGAAATCTGCGCATCCGAATAGGCGGGGTGATCGTCGTCGCCGAGGAAGTTCGCCTGCACCTTCGGGTCGGGGTTGGCGGGCTTCAGGCCGAAGATGTTCTTGTAGCCGCCCTTCACGTAGAACAGGCCGCCGCCAGCGGGCAGCCTTCCCGCCTTCACGTCGGCAAAGAAGTCGCCCAGCCCCTTCAGGTGCTCGTGCATCGCCGGGTTGTTGGCGACATAGCCGAAATACTGCGGCCCGTTGTGGTGGGTGATGTAGGAGGCGTGGGTGCCGTTCGCGTCCACCGGGTCGGTGCCCTTCGGGTCGGTCGGCTCATGGTCGAAGCCTTCCTCGTACCACCGCCACGCCACCGGCTTGTGGTTGCGCGCCGCGATCGCCGGAATGTCATGGCGGATGTCGGCCGTGTCCGCCGCCTCGTCGGTATCCTTCTTCACCACCCCGGCGATGCCGCCGCCGGTCATGGTCAGCGGCAGCGAGGCGTAGGTCTGGTTGCGCTGCACGCCGTAGGGGTGCGGGCCGGCGAAGTCGTGCGGGTTGACGGGGAGCGGATGCGCCGAGTGGTCGAGCGGCGACCCCGCGAGCGGATCGGAATCGTTCAGCACCGGCTCGCCAGGTCCGGAATCGCCGTTGCCCTTCACCGCCTCGTCGGGGTGCAGGGCGCGCTGGGTGTCGCCGGTCTGGGCGGCGATGATGCTGAGGTTGCCCGGCGTCGAAGGACCGGCGATGGTCTCGAAGATGTTGTCGAACAGCGTGAACTTCTGCGCGTAGCGCCACAGGACCGGCACGGTGTCGCAGTCCTCGTAGGCCATCGCCAGTTCGCCGAACTGTTTGGCCTTCAGCGAGGGGTTGCCGGTCGGCGAATACTTCCTCTCCTCCACCAGGGAGAAGCGGTCCATCCTCGGCACCGCCCCCTGGATGTCCATCTTCGCCACCGTCTTCGAGTGCGAGTGGTCGATGTCGTCGGTGTCGGCGGCGTATTCCTTCGGCCCGATGCGGAATGGGTGGATCACGCTCATCGTGCCGTCGGTGTTCATGATCGGCTGGTCGAACCCCGGCGTCCGGTCGGCGGGCTGGGAAAACAGCCCGTTGGCGCCCGGATAGGTGCCAAAATAGGAATCGAACGAGCGGTTCTCCTGATAGAGGACGAAGACGTATTTCACCTTTCCCCTGAGCGCGGCCAGCGTCGCGCTCACCGGCCCGCGCATCAGCGGCGCTGGCGCGGTTTGCGCCAGGGCGGGCGGCGTCAGCGCCGTGCCGCCCAGGAGGCCCGTGGCGAGAACTCCCGCCGCCATCGCCGCCTTGCAGTGTTTTCCGATCGGCATGTGTCGCCCTCCGTTTCGCAGGGAAGAACTCCGCCCTTCCGTTGCATATCCGCTCGGGGCGCGTAAATGCGGCCGGCCCGGTTTGCGGGCAAATTCACCGATCTGCCACGTAAGCGCGGCACCGCCCCACCCGCCGCTCAGCCGGCGTCGTAGTCCCGGGCGGCTTCCTCGCCGTTGACCACGCGCAGCACGCCGAGCGCGAGCGATTCGAGTTCGTTCTCCCCCGGCATCGGCAGAACCGGGGCGATGAAGCGCACGCGTTCCTCGATCCAGCCGGTCAGCAGGCGGGAATGCGCGATGCCGCCGGTCAGCACGATGGCATCGACCTTCCCCGCCACCACGGTCGCAAGCTCGCCGATGCTCTTCGCCACCTGGTATGCCATCGCGCGGTAGACGATCTCCGCCTCCCGGTCGCCGGCCTCGATCCGGCGCTCCACCTCGATCGCGGAACCGGTGCCGGTATAGGCGATGAGCCCCCCCTGCCCGCGCAGCATCCGGCTCATCTCCGCGTGCGAATACCGGCCGGAATAACAGAGATCCATCAGCGCGATGCTGGGGAGGCCGCCGGCCCGGTCCACGGAGAACGGCCCCTCGTCGACCGCCACCACATCGACCATCCTTCCCGCCTCCTGCACGGAGGAGGTGACGCCGCCGCCCATGTGCGTGACGATGAAGTTCGCCTGCCCGTAGGGCTTGCCGAGCCGTGCCGCCGCCTTCCGCGCCTGCGCGCGCATGTTCAGCACATGGGCGATGACGCGCCGCGGCAGCAGGGGCGTTCCGGAAAGCCGTGCCACATCGGCGAGTTCGTCCACCGTGGTACCGTCGTAGATGTAGGCGGGGATGCCAAGCTCGCGGCCGAGTTCGAAGCCGATCAGCGGCGCCACGTTGGATGCGTGCTCGTAGACCGGCCGGTGCAGCAGCCTTTCCACCATCGCCGCGTTGATGCGGTACGCGCCCGAACGCAGCGGCGGCAGCGGCGCGCCGCGGGCGGCTATGGCGTCGATGTCGCCAAGCGCGATGCCCGCCTTCGCGAGCGCCGCGAGCACGGTCCGCTTGCGCATCTCGTATTGCGCGGCAACGTTCGGATATTTCCCCAGCTCCTCGGCGGTGTGCTCGATGCTGGCACGGAAAAGTTCCGCCTCGCCCTCGAAGACCGCGATCTTCGTCGAGGTCGAGCCCGGATTGATGGCGAGGACGCGCTTGCCGTCAGCCATGCGCGGGCTCCGAACATGCGGCGGCAAGCAAAATCGAGCGGTGCTTGTCCGCGGCCGGGGAGGAGCGCGAGGCGACGACGATCGGCACTTTCGCGCCCACGATGATGCCGGCGAATTTCGCCCTGGCGGAGAACATCAGCGCCTTGATCATCAGGTTCCCGGCGACGAGATTCGGCACCAGCATGAGGTCGGCGTCAGCCGCGACCGGGCTGTGGTAGCGCTTGATCGCCACTGCCTCGCGATCGATGGCGAGATCGTAGGAGATCGGCCCCTCGACCGTGCATCCGTCGATTTCGCCCGCCTGGTTCAGGCGCTTCAGTTCCGCGCCGTCCACGCTTTCCGCGAGCTTCGGGTTGATCTCCTCGGCGGCCGCCATCACCGCCACCTTCGGATGATCGATCCCCATCGCCGCCAGCGCCGCGACGGCATTGGCGAGAATCCGCCGCTTCTGCTCAAGATCGGGGTTGAGGTTCAGCGCCACGTCGGTCACGGCGAGCAGCTTGTGGTAGGTGGGAACCTCGAGAACCGCGAGATGCGACATGATCCGCTCGGTGCGGAGTTCGCTCGCGCGGTCGAGTACCACCTTCATCAGCGCCGCGGTTTCGATTCGTCCCTTCATCAGCACGTCGGCCTCGCCGGCGCGCACCAGGGCGACGGCCCGCGTCGCGGCATCCAGCGGCTTCTCCGCATCGATGACGCGCACCGCGCCGGCATCGATCCCGTGCTTCGCCAGCCACGCGCCGATCCAGCCGGCGTTGCCGATGAGGATCGGCGTCACCACGCCTTCCTCGAGCGCGAGCGCGACGGCCTCGAGCGTGTGGGCGTCGTCGGCGGCGACTACGGCGACGCGCCTGCCGCCCTTCGTCTCCCGAACGCGCCGGAAGAGTTCAGAGAATGTCGCCAGCGCCATGCCGTCCTCCGCCGAATTCGTTCCGCCGACCGGCCTCGGGCGCAGTCGGTCAACCCGCCCCCGAGATCAGGGCGAACTCACCACCGCCAGCATCTGCGCGGGCTTTTCCCCTACGCCGTGGAAGGTGTGCGGCCGCGACGAGCTGAGGTAGGCGCTGTCGCCTCTTTCCAGACGAAAGCTCTGGCCATCGTAGAACAGATCCACGGTGCCGTCGACGATATAGACGAATTCCTGGCCGTCGTGGGTGATCGCCGCGCCCTGTGGCACCCTGGGATCGAAGGTGATCAGGAACGGCTCCATCAGGTGCCCGGCGGTGCCCGGCCGCGTCAGCGAGCTGTAGGCGTAGCTCTGCTCAGTATCCTCCCGCGTGCCGCCGAAGGATTCGCTCGCGCGGCAGATGGTGAGCAGTTCCGGGGCCACGGCGCCGCCGTGCAGCAGTCCTTCCACCTTCGAGCCGAACACGCGCGAAAGCTGGATCAGCGGCCCGATGGCCGGAACCGCCTCGCCTTTCTCGTAGGCGGCGAGCAGATCCGCGCGAATTCCCGTAAGCCTGGAAACGTCGTCGAGGCTCATCTCCTGTGCCTGGCGCAGCTTCTTGATCCGTTCCCCGACATAGCGACGCATGGGGCCCTCCCCGATGAGTGTTTCAGACGCCGCGCCTGGCCGGAACGATACGGCCGCTCCGCGCCCTGAGATCCTGCCACAGACGGTCGAGTTCCGGGCGAAGCGCGGCGGCGTTCACGCCGGAACGCTGGAAGCGGCGCTGCAGCGACAGATACATGTCGAGCGCCTCGTCGGAAAAGTCCGGCTCGATATTGATCACCGTGCGCTTGCCGTCGAAAATCTCCAGCACCGGGTACAGCCCCGAGCGCACCGCGAGCCGCACCAGCTCCATCCCCAGCGCCGGCTCCGACTTCCATCCCGTCGGGCAGGGCGACAGCACCACGAGGAAGCGGAAGCCGGAAAGGTCGAGGGCGTAGCGCAGCTTGCGGATGGTGTCGTCGGCGTGGGCGAGCGAGAGCGAAGCGGCGTACGGAACATGGTGCGCCGCCATTATGGCGAGCACGTCCTTCTTCGGCTCGGCCTTGCCGCGCGGCAGATTCGAGGCGACCGCGCCGGAAGGCGTGGCGGAGGAACGCTGGCCGCCGGTGTTACCGTAGATTTCGTTGTCGTAGCAAAGATAGAGCACATCCTCGTTGCGCTCCGCCGCCGCCGACAGGCTGCCGATGCCGATGTCATAGGTGCCGCCGTCGCCGGCGAGGCAGACCACGCGCGTATCCTCGCCGTTCAGCCGCGCCACCGTGGCGGCGCCGCTGGCGAACGAGGAGCCGGCGGCGAAGGTGGTCATCAGCGTCGGCGCGTCGAAGGTGGAGAACGGAAAGATGCCGCCGCACACGGCGGCGCAACTCGCCGGCACCATCAGTTGCAGCGAACGGTCGGCGGCGGCGTGCCCCAGCATCTGCAGCAGGTTCGACATGCCGCAGCCGCCGCAGTTGGTGTTGCCGCGCCGCAGCAGCGGCCCCGGCCGGTCGAGCGCCGTCTGCGCCATGCCGCCAAGCAAAGGCTCGTTCATCACCCTGCCTCCACCAGTTCCGGCACGCCCGCCTCCCTGCGCGGCAGCAGGTCGTCCAGCATGCCGATGATGTGCTCGGGACGCACGTCCCCGCCGCCGAGCCCGGCCAGGTAATTCTGCACCACCGCGCCCGTATCGGCCAGCGCCCGCACCTCGCCCCACAGCACGCCGCCGAAGCCGAGGCTGACGTCGCGGTCGATGACGGCGATGCGCCAGCGCCCGGCGAACACCCGGCGCAATGCCTCGGCCGGCAGCGGGCGGAACATCCGCACCCGCACCGCCCCCACCCTCTGGCCGCGCGCGCGCAGGATGTCCACGGCGCGTTCCGCCGTGGCGCCGATGGTGCCCATGGAAACCACCAGCGCGTCGGCGTCCTCGGTGCGGTAGGTGTCGAGCGCGTCCGGCATGCGGCGTCCGAACACCGCGGCGAACGCCTCCTGCACCGCCGCGTAGCGTTCCGGCACGCCGAGCATGGCGGCGTGATGCTGCAGCCGGTGCACCTCGGTCTGGTGCGGCACCTCGATCTGCCCCAGCGTGTGCGACCCCTGGCCCAGCCGGTGCGGCACCACCGCGGGCGGCAGGAAGCGGTCCACCTGCTCCTGCGAAGGGATCTCGGTGGGTGCCGAGGCGTGCGAGAGGATGAACCCGTCCATGCACACCATCACCGGCATCATCACCGCCGCATCCTCGGCCAGGCGGAAGGCGGCGAGGACGCTGTCGAACACCTCCTGGTTGTCGGCGCAGAACAACTGGATGATGCCGGCGTCGCGCAGCAGCAGCGCATCCCCGTGATCGGTCCACAGGTTCCAGGGCGGGCCGATGGTGCGGTTCGCCACCACCAGCACGATGGGCAGCCGCAGGCTGGCGGCGACGATGCAGTTCTCCGCCATGTAGGCGAGCCCGTTGGAGGCGGTGACGGTGAAGGCGCGCGCCCCGGAAGCCGAGGCGCCGATGCACACCCCCATGGCGCTGTGCTCGCTTTCCACGCGCACCACGCGCCCTTTCTCGATCTCCTGCAGGCACAGGTATTCCGCGCACTCGGTGGAAGGCGTGATGGGATACACGCCGGAACAGAAGCCCCGGCCCGTGCGGTTGGCGCGACCGGCGAGCGTGGCCGCCAGGGCGGCGGCGTGATTGGCGCTGAGCAATTGAACCGTCATCGACCGACCCCGTGCTGATGCGCTCCCGACCGCCTTCCCCGGCGCGTGGCCGGAGCGGGTTCAAGAGCCCTTCTCGCGCATCTCCATGGCGTTGCGCGGGCATTCGGCGACGCACATGCCGCAGCCCTTGCAATAGTCCTCGTCCACCCGGTAACCGCCTTCGGCGCGGTGGATCACGGCGTCCGGGCAATAGAACAGGCAGGTGTCGCAGAGCGTGCAGTGGCCGCAGGAGAAGCAGCGGTCCGCCTCCTCCGGTCCCCCGAGACCCTGGTTGCTCTCCGCGAAATTCTCCCGCCGCGCCAGCGGTGCCACCTGCCGGTCGCGGTGCGGCGGCATCACGTCGAAATGGGAGAAACGGATCTCGGCCGGCGCCACCGGTACACCCGGCTCCGGCTCCGCCTCGGCGGTCGCCGCGCTGAGGTTCGCCAGCGCCGCCAGCGCCGCGCGGCGGCCGTTACCGATGGCGTGCGCCACGGTACCCTCGCCGGTAGCGCAATCGCCGGCAAACCACACCGCGAGCGCCGTCCCGTCCCGCCACGCGCGCGCCCCGCGCATCTCCCAGCCTTCCGGCAGCAGATCAAGCTCCTGCCTCTGCCCCAGCGCCAGCAGCACCTTGTCGCAGGGAGCGGTGGTGGTGCGGCCACTGACCACCGGGCGGCGCCTGCCGCTCGCATCCGGCGCACCCGCCTCCACCTCGGCGAGCACCGCGGCGGCCACGGCACCCTCGCCCGTGAACGCCACCGGCTGGCGGTGCGCGAGAACGCGCAGCCCCTCGGCCTCCGCCTCCTCGATCTCCTCGCCGATGGCGGGCATGTCCTCGCGCGCGCGCCGGTACACCAGCTTCACCGAGGCGGCGCCGCAGCGAAGCGCCGTGCGCGCGCAGTCGATGGCGGTGTTGCCGCCACCCACCACCAGGACGTGGCCGGCCACCGTCTCCGGCGCACGCGCGGCGCGCGCGAGGAACGCCAGCCCCTGCTCGACCCCCGCCAGCTCGCCGCCAGGAACGGCCAGCGCGTTTTCGCCGCCGAAGCCGGTGCAGACGATGACGGCGTCGTGCGTTTCCGCGAGACGCCGCACCTCCTCGCCGCCGAGCCTGCCGTCGCAATGCGCCTGCACGCCGAGCGCGAGAATGCGGTCGATGTCGGCCTGCAGCACGTCGCGCGGCAGCCGGAACACCGGGATGCCGTTCCGCAGCACGCCGCCCAGCGCGGGCGCCGCCTCGAACAGGGAAACCTCGTGGCCGCGCACCGCCAGGTGGTAGGCGGCGCTCAGCCCCGCGGGCCCCCCGCCTACCACGGCGACTCGCCGTGGCCGCTCCGCCTTCCGGCGCTCCGGCGGCAGCGTCGCGTGGTCGGCGATCCAGCGCTCCAGGCTGCGGATGTTCACCGCGCCGTCGAAGGACTTGCGGTTGCACGCGTGCATGCAGGGCGCGGGGCAGACGCGCCCGCACACCGAAGGCAGCGGCTGCGTGCCAAGCAGAATGCCGAGCGCCGCGTCCGCGCCGCCGCTCTTCAGCGCCTGGATGAAGCCCACCACGTCGTTGCCGGCCGGGCAGGCAAGATTGCAGGGCGCCGCCTGGGTCCGGTAGATGGGCGTCTGCGTGCTCCAGGCGCCGGTCAGCAGGTTGGGCGGCGTATCGGCGAAATGCCCGGTGAGCGGCGCCACCGGCGCGGACGGCGCCACCGCCTCCACCGCCTCCGCCTCGGCATCGGCGACCTCCCGTGTCTCCACGGCGTCGAAGGCGTGCCGGGCGGCGGCGAAATCCTCCTCGAGGCCGAGAGAGGCATAGGCCCGCTCCAGAACGTCTAGCGGCAGGCCGAGCATGCGCACATAGGCGCCAAGGAGGGTGGTGTTGACGATCACCAGCGAGGCGCTGCCGATGCCGTGCTCGCGGGCGATCGAGGTGGCATCCACCACGCCGAGCCGGCAGTGCGGGAAGCGCTCGCCGAATCCCGCCATGCCGCGGCGGGAGTTGAGCAGCAGCAACGCCCCCTGCCCTGCGCCGGAAAGCACCTGCGCCCCAAGCAATCCGTCGTCGAGAACCAGCAGATGGTCCGGGTGGTAGATCTTGTTGCGGTTGGCTATCGTCGTCCGGTCCACCCGCGTATAGGCCGCCACAGGCGCCCCGGTGCGCTCGCTGCCGTAGTCGCCGAAGGTCTGCACCGAGAGACCCATCTGGCTGTAGAGCGTGGCGATCAGCTTGGCGCAGGTCACGCCGCCCTGCCCGCCGCGCCCGTGCACGCGCACTTCGAGCGGGAACCTGAGCCCGGCGGGAAGGACAGCGGTCTCCGCGAGGCCGGCCTGGCTTTGCTGATGCATCGGCCCTCCATGGCGCGAGACGGATTTGCCGCACCAACGCCGTCGGGCGTTGCCTCCACTTTAGTACGCCCGCCCAGACGCCGCCAATATTTTCTCGCGCCGGCAATAACATTACTAATGGAATGCCGGCCGCTTTCATATCGTTTGCTTGCCGACGCCCGCCCGATGATGAATGTTCCCGCACGCCGCGATGTGCTTTCGCCGCCGGGTGCGCTATGGAATCGCCAGTACCGAAGGGCCGCGCCATGCAGGCTTCGACTTTTCCCGGCCGCATCCTTTTCCTCGCCGCCGACCCGGCGGTCGTCGAGGCCCAGCTTGCCGGGCGCGACCTCGGCATCGCGGAAGCGGGGCGGCTCCGCGACGACATCTCCACCGACGAGATCACGCCGCTGCCCTCCCTCGTCTATTTCGACCAAAGGCTCGCCGACCACGCCTACACCGGGGTGAAGGCCGGCAACGCGTTCCCCATTCCGGTTGGCGCCGCGCGGGCGGGCGGCTTCGCGATGACGGTGGCGGGTGAACGCTACGGCAAGGGCTCGTCCCGCGAGCACAGCCCGCTGGCAGAAAAACTCGCCGGCATCCGCCTCGTCATCGCCCGAAGCTTCGAACGCATCTACCGGCAGAACGCCGACAACATCGGCCTGTTCACCTCCACCGACTTCGGCCTCATCGACCGCATCCGCCGCGGCGAGCCGATCGACATCGCGGAACTTCTCGCCGGCCGCGATGCGCTCGCCGCGGCGGTGCTGCGCGCAGGCGGCCTGCTGCGCTACGGCCGCAGCATCCATGCCGCTCCCGCACCGGCACCCACCTCCTCCGCGCCACAAACGCTGGCGCAGAAAATCATCGTCCGCCACGCGGTGTCTACGGCGGATGCACCCACCAACCTTGCCCCCGGCTCCGGCATCTTCGTGCGCCCCGATCTCCGTTTCATCCACGACATCTACACCGCCGCCTGCCGCTTCCTGCTGCGCGACAGCCTCGGCGACAACGTGACGCTCACCGAGCCCGCCTTGATCCTCGCCTTCGCGGACCATTATTCCTACGCGCACGAAAGCGAGGCGCACGCGCGCGCCGGGCTGTTGCCGCAGGTGGAGGAGCTTGCCGCCGCCCACCGCGCCTTCGTTGCCGAGCACGGCCTTCGCGCCCACGGCTACCTTCCCTCCGGCGAGGGCTCCGAGGGCATCTCGCATGCGTTGGTCGCGGAAAACTACGCTCTGCCGGGGCAACTGGTCGCCGGCACCGATTCCCACACTCCGCACAGCGGCGCGCTCGGCTGCCTCGCCTTCGGCGTCGGCACCACCGAGATGGCGAACGCCAT
This sequence comes from Pseudomonadota bacterium, assembly GCA_021780035.1. Taxonomy (GTDB): domain Bacteria; phylum Pseudomonadota; class Alphaproteobacteria; order Acetobacterales; family Acetobacteraceae; genus Rhodovastum. The sequence continues at coordinate 17,600 of JAJXZO010000033.1, read as the reverse complement.
GACCACCGGCCTCGTGCGCCTTGTGGTGCCCGAGACGCTGAAAGTGGAACTGCTCGGCACGCTGCCGCCCGGTGTCACCGCCAAGGACCTGGCGCTTCACCTGCTGGCGCGCCTCGATCTGCGCGCCGGCCTCGGCGTGGGGAAGGTTTTCGAGTTCGCGGGCGCAGGCATCGCGACACTCGACACCGACGAACGCGCGACGCTCACCAACATGACCGCCGAACTCGGCGGCTTCTCCGGCATCGTCGCCCCGGACGTGGAGACGCTGCGCTTCGTGGCCGAGCGGCGCGGCATCGACGCCGCCGTCGAGCCCTGGATGCACAGCGACCCCGGCGCGCCCTATGCGGGCGTCATCACGGTCGATGTCGCGGAACTGTCGCCGATGGTGGCCGCCCCCGGCGATCCGGGCAACGGCATGCCGCTCGCGGCGCTGCCGGAACCGGTGCGGATCGACATCGCCTACGGCGGATCGTGCACGGCCGGCAAGCGCGAGGACTTCGACCGCTACCACGAAGTGCTGTTCTGGGCGGACGGGCACGGCCTGAAGGTCGCCGACGGCGTGCGGTTCTACCTGCAATTCGGCACCACGGCAGTGCGGGAGTACTGCGAGGCGAAAGGCTACGTCGAAACCTTCCGCCGCGTCGGCGCCATCCTGCTGCAGCCCGCCTGCGGCGCCTGCGCCAACTGCGGCCCCGGCACCTCGACGCGGGCCGCCGAAGTGACGGTCAGCGCCATCAACCGCAACTTCCCCGGCAGAACCGGGCCGGGGCAGATCTGGCTTGCCAGCCCGCCCACCGTGGCGGCCAGCGCCATCCTGGGCCGCCTCGCCTCCTTCGCGACGCTGCGGGAAGGTTCGTAAGGCGGGCGGGCGCGCCGCCCGTTTCAGAACCGCAGTTCGGCGGCCGCCTTCCCGATCGTCTGCCGCGCACCCTCCGCGTAGAGCATGCCGAGCCAGTGGCGCACGGCTTCCACCAGCCGCGCGTCGGAGCCAAGCGCGCCGAACAGCCCCGTCAGCGAGAACAGCGGCGCGGGATCGGCGCCGCCCTCCTCCGCCTTCTCGCGCAGCACTGCCGCCATCGGGTGGCGCACGTCGATCGGCGCTCCGGATTCGTCCACCCCGCGCACCCGGCGCATCCACGCGGCCAGTGCCAGCGCGAGCAACCCGACGCCGCCACCCATCGCCAGCCTGGCGTTGATCGGCACCACCAGCATGTTGAGAGGCGCGTCGGTGTTCACTCGCTCCACCGTGTCGCGAATGGCGGGATTGGCGAAGCGCCGCACCAGTGTCGCCTTGTAATCGGCCAGATCGATGCCCGGCACCTCCGGCAGCGTCGGCCCGGTCTCGCGGTCCATCAGCGCGACCATGTATCGGTGCAGCAACGGATCCTGCATCGTCTCGTGGATGTAGGTCAGCCCGGCAAGCCGGCCGAGGCCGGCGACGGCGAGATGGCTCGCGTTCAGAAGGCGCAGCTTCATGATCTCGTAGGGCGCCACGTCGGGAACGAACTGCGCACCGACGCGTTCCCACGCCGGCCGCCCGGCGACGAAGCGGTCCTCGATCACCCACTGGGTGAAATCCTCGCACAGCACCGGCCAGCGGTCAGCGAGTCCGTAGGTACGTTCGACGTAGTTCCTGTCCTCGTCGGTCGTGACCGGGGTGATGCGGTCGACCATGGTGTTGGGGAACGGAACCTTCTCCGCGATCCACTTGGCAAGCGCGGGGTCGCGCCGCTCGGCCAGGGCAAGCACGGCGGCGCGCAGCACGTCGCCGTTGTGCTGGATGTTGTCGCAACTCATGGCGGTGAAAGGCGCGGCGCCGCGGTCGCGGCGGCGCCGGCACGCCTCCACGATGACGCCGATGGCGCTCCGCGGCGTCTCCGGCGCGGCCAAATCGTGGCGGATCAGTTCGTTGTTGAAGTCGAGCGTGCGCGTGGCCCGGTCGAGGCAGTAGCCGTTCTCCGTCACCGTCAGGCTGACGATGCGGATCGCCGCGCCGTCGATCGCCGCCAGCAGTTCCTCGGGCGAGTCGCCGGCGAAAACAACGCCCGCGAGAGAGCCGATCACCGCCGCGGTCTCCGCCTTCCCGTCGCGCTCCACCAGCGTGTACAGGCAGTCCTGCGGAACCAGGCTGTCGCGCATCTGGCGGTCCGCCGGCAGCAGGCCGGCGCCGACGATGCCCCAGCCCAGGCTTCCGGCGTCCAGTTCCATCAACGCGTGCGTGTAGCGGGCCATGTGCGCGCGGTGGAAGCCGCCCAGCCCGAGATGCACGATGCCGGGCCGCACGGAAGCCGGGTCATAGCCGGGCCGGCGCACCTTCGGGCCGATCATGCCGAGCGCGGCGCGGTTCAGAGCAATGGCGGCCATCGTCACCTCCCCACTTCACGGAGCCGGATATGGTCTTCCATGTTAGCGGCCGGCGGCTTCCGCTGCCAAGCGGTGGCCCGCCGCGATCCCCGCGGGCGAGCGTTTCCGCTTGACCGCGGCCGCCCCGGCCGGAAATCTCGCGGACGAAGCGAGGGGGAACCCGCCGATGTCGATCCACGCCGCCCTGACGCACCGGACGCGCTATCGCTACGACCGTCCCGTCGCGCTTGGCCCGCAGATCATCCGCCTGCGCCCCGCGCCGCACGGGCGCACGCCTATCCTCTCCTACTCGCTGAACATCGCCCCCGAGCCGCACTTCCTCAACTGGCAGCAGGACCCGCACGGCAATTTCCTCGCCCGCGTGGTGTTCCCCGAGCCAGTCCGCCGTTTCGAGGTCACGGTGGACGTCGTCGCCGACATGGCCACCATCAACCCGTTCGACTTCTTCCTTGAACCCGAGGCCGAGCAGTGGCCCTTCGCCTACGACCCGGCCCTCGAGCAGGAACTGGCGCCGTTCTGCCGTGCCGAGCCGCCGGGCCCCCTGCTCGCGGCGCTGCTCGCCGAAGTGCCGCGCCATCCGCGGCGCACGGTGGAGATGCTGGTCGAACTCAACCGCCTAGTGCAGAGCCGCATCGCCTACATCGTCCGCCTCGAACCGGGAGTATTGAGCCCGGAACAGACGCTCGGGAACGCCACGGGTTCCTGCCGCGACTCGGCCTGGCTGCTGGTGCAGCTGCTCCGCCACCTCGGCTATGCCGCGCGCTTCGTCTCCGGCTACCTGATCCAACTGGTCGCCGACGAGAAGCCGCTGGAAGGCCCCGCCGGCCCCGCCACCGACTTCGCCGATCTGCACGCCTGGGCCGAGGTGTATCTCCCCGGCGCGGGATGGATCGGCCTCGACGCCACCTCCGGCCTGCTCGCCGGCGAGGGGCACATCCCCTTGGCCGCCAGCCCCGATCCGCCGTCGTCGGCGCCGATCAGCGGCGCGGTGGAGAAGTGCGAGGCGGAGTTCGGCTTCGAGATAACTGTGCGCCGCATCGCCGAAACCCCGCGGGTGACGAAGCCTTACACCGAGGCGCGCTGGCGGGCGATCCTCGCCCTCGGCGAGCGGGTCGACCGCTCCATCCGTGACGGCGACCTGCGCCTCACCATGGGCGGCGAACCCACCTTCGTCGCCGCCGCCGACCGCGACGCGCCGGAGTGGAACACCGAGGCGCTCGGCCCCGGCAAGCGCCGCCTTGCCGGGCGGCTGCTCCGCCGTCTGGCGCCGCTGTGGCTGCCGGGCGCGGCGCTGCAGCACGCGCCCGGCAAGCAGTATCCCGGCGAGCAGTTGCCGCGCTGGGCGCTCTACGCCCATGGCCGCGCCGACGGCCAGCCCGTGTGGCAGGACGCGGCGCTGCTCGCCTCCGACGAGGATGCGGGAAACGCCACCGCCGCCGATGCGCGCGCCTTCGCCACCAGGCTCGCCGGGCGGCTCGAGGTCGATCCCGCCCTCGTGATCCCCGCGCACGAGGACGTGCACTACTACCTCTGGCGCGAACGGCGGCTGCCGGCGAACGTGCTCGCCGAAGCCTCCCGTCTCGATGATCCGCTGGAGCGCGCCCGCCTCGCCCGCGTGTTCGGGCAGGGCCTGGCCGCGGAAGTCGGCAGCGTGCTGCCGCTGCGGCGCATCGCCGCCGAAGGGGCGCGACGCTGGCAGTCCGGAAGGTGGTTCTTCCGCCCGGGCGCGCTGTTCCTGGTTCCGGGCGATTCCCCCATCGGCTTTCGCCTGCCGCTGGAAAGCCTTCCATGGCTCGACCCCGAGCGGGCGGAAAGCGAATTCCCGCCCGACCCGTTTGCCCTCGCGCCGCCCCTGCCCATGCCGCAGGCTTTCCGCCGCGGTCCCGGCAGCGAGGGGTCCGGAGCCTTCCGCCCGCTGGCGCAGGCTGCGGAGGAGGAGGCAACCGACCCCGCCCAGGTGGTGCGCACGGCGCTCGCGGTCGAGGCGCGGGCCGGGCATCTGCACGTATTCTTCCCGCCGCTCTACACCGCCGAGGACTGGCTCGCGCTCGCCGCCGCGGTGGAGACGACGGCGGCCGGGACCGGACAGAGTGTCATCCTCGAGGGCTACCTGCCCCCGCACGACCCGAGGCTGCGGGATTTCTCCATCACGCCCGACCTCGGCGTGATCGAGGTGAACGTCCCCCCCGCCGCGAGCTTCGCCGACCAGGCGAGCTGCACGCGGCAACTCTACGAGGAGGCGCGGGCGGTGGGGCTCGCCGCCGAGAAGTTCATGATCGACGGCCGGCACGTCGGCACCGGCGGTGGCAACCACGTGGTGATGGGCGCGGCGCGCGCCGAGGACAGCCCGTTTCTGCGCCGTCCCGATCTTCTCAAGTCTCTGCTCGGCTTCTGGCAGAACTTCCCGGCGCTCTCCTACCTGTTCAGCGGCCTGTTCATTGGCCCGGCCAGCCAGCATCCGCGCATCGACGAAGCGCGGCACGACCAGTTGCGCGAGCTCGAGATCGCCTTCGCCCGCATCTCCCCCGAGACCGCGCATCCCCCCTGGATGCTCGACCGCATCCTGCGCAATCTTCTGGTGGACGCCACGGGCAACACCCGCCGCACCGAATTCTGCATCGACAAGCTCTACAGTTCGGCCACGGCCTCCGGCCGGCGCGGCCTCGTGGAGTTCCGCGCCTTCGAGATGCCGCCCAACGCCCGCATGGCGGTGGCGCAAACGCTGCTGATGCGCGCCGCCGTCGCCGCCTTCTGGCGCCATCCCTACCAGCGGCGGCTGATCCGCTGGGACACGCGCCTGCACGACGAATTCATGCTCCGCCACTACGTCGAACGGAACTTCGCCGATGCACTCGAGGAGATCGCCGGCCGCGGCTTCGCCCTCGACCGCGCCTGGTTCGACCCGCATCTCGAGTTCCGCTTCCCCGAGATCGGCAGCGTCGTGGTGCGCGACATGCGCCTCACGCTCCGCCATGCCCTCGAACCCTGGCACGTGCTGGGCGAGGAGGGAGCCGCGGGAGGCACGGTGCGCTTCGTCGACAGTTCGGTGGAACGGGTGGAGGCGGTGGTGGAGGGATTCCTCCCCGAGCGCTTCACGCTGGCCTGCAACGGTGTCGCCGTGCCGCTCTCCCCCACGGAAACCGCGGGCCGCCATGTCGCGGGCGTGCGCTTCAAGGCCTGGGCGCCGCCCTCGGCGCTGCACCCCGACATTCCCGTCGCCACGCCGCTCGTTTTCGACCTCTACGACCGCTGGAACGGACGCAGCCTGGGCGGGCTGACCTACCACGTCGCCCACCCGGGCGGGCGCAACTACGAGCGCTTGCCGGTGAATGCCAATGAAGCGGAGGCGCGGAGGCGCGCGCGCTTCTTCCCCATGGGACACACGCCGGGACCGATGCCGGAGCCACGCGGCGAAATCTCCGCCGAGTATCCCCGCACCCTCGACCTCCGGCGCTTCGCATGAGCGTGGCGCTGGCGGACAAATCCGGCGTCGACGAGATGGTGGACGGCGCCGGACGGCTCCGGCCGCACTGGCGCGCGGTCCTCGACCGCATCGCGCTGCTCGGCGAAGGCGGGCTCGCGGAACGCGCACCCCGGCTCGACCGCGCCTTCGAGGACGAGGGGATGGCCGCGGTCCTCCCTGGCGGCGCTGCGGCGGGACAGTCGTGGCGCTGTGACCCGGTGCCGCTGCCGCTCGCCGCCGCCGAGTTCGCGGCGCTGGAAGCCGGCCTCGCGCAGCGCGCCCGCCTGCACACCGCGCTGCTCGCCGATCTCTACGGCCCGCAGGCGCTGCTGGCGGAAGGCGCGCTGCCGCCGGCACTGGTCTATGCCAATCCGGGCTTTCTCCGCTCCTGCCATCCGCCGCAGGGCGCGGCGGCGCCTATCCTGCACGTCTATGCCGCCGACCTCGTGCGCGGCGCGGATGGCGCCTGGCAGGTGCTGGCCGAACGCACCGCCGGCGCTTCCGGCATCGGCCTGGTGCTGGAGAACCGGCGGATCCTCGGCCGGGTGATGCCGGAACTGCTGCGCGGCGCGATGATCCGCCCGCTCCGGCCGGTGTTCGACTACTGGCAGGACTGCCTCGCCCGCCTCACGCCGGAAGGCCGCCCCAACCCCGGCATCGCCCTGCTCACGCCAGGCACGTCCGACCCGATGTGGTTCGAGCACATGCTGCTCGCCCGCGAACTCGGCTGCTTCCTCGTCGAGGGTGGCGATCTCACGGTGCGTGACGGGGCGGTGTACCTCAAAACTCTGAACGGGCTGGAGCCGATCGACCTGCTTCTCCGCCGCGTCGCCGGCCGCCACCTAGACCCGCTGGAAGAGTCGCCGGAACGCCTTTCCGGGGTGGCCGGGCTGCTGGCGGCGATGCGCGACGGGCGGCTGCGCGTGCTCAACCATCCCGGCTCCGACATGCTGGAGGCGCCGGCCTTCGCCCCGTTCCTGCCCGCACTCTGCCGCCGCCTGCTGGGAGAAGCGCTGCTGCTTCCCCCGGTGCCGGTGCGGTGGCTGGGCGAGGAGGATGCCCGTGCCGAACTGCTCCGCGCCCCCGAAGGCTGGCGCGTGCGCCCGGCGCTCGACGGCCGGGCGCCGATCGTCGCCATCGAGGAGCTCGCCCCGCCCAAGCGCACCGCCCTGCTCGCGCACATCGCGGCAAAGCCCTGGGACCACGTGAGTCTGCCGCCGTTCGCGCCCTCCACCGCCCCCTGTCTCGAAGCCGGCGCCATGATGCCGAAACCCATCATCCTGCGGCTGTTCCTGATCGGCGACGGCAGCACGTGGTGGGCGGTGCCCGGCGGGCTCGCCCGCGTGGTCGACGCGGCGGAACGTTACCTCGGCCGCCTGCCGCCGCGCGGGCTGGCGAAGGACGTCTGGGTGCTCGCCGACGAGGGCCTCGACGCGTCCGCATCGCCGGTTGCCGCACCCGCGCCGATGCCGATCCGCCGCCGCGTCGGCGAACTGCCGAGTCGGGTGGCCGACAACATGTACTGGCTCGGCCGTTACGTGGAGCGCCTGGAAAACGGTGCCCGGCTGGCACGCGCCGCCGCCGACCGCCTAGCACGGGGAACTTCGCTGCCGCGCGAGCACGTCGAACTCGCCACGCTGGTGCGCACGCTCGCGGTCTCCGGCATGATCGACCGCGAGACCTCGGCGAGTGCTCCGGGACTGCTGGCCTCGCTTCTCGGCACGGTCGCACCGAACGGGACGATCGGCACGATCCTCGCCGAGGTCGGTCGCGTGACCGACATCTCCCGCGACCGCCTCACCGGGGAAATGTATGCCGTCTTCACCCAGAGCCTGCGCGCCGCGCGCGACGAGGCGGCGAAAACGGGGCGCAACCTCGACCAGCTCGTGCATACGCTGTCCGCGATCGGCCGTTTCACCATCATCGTCGCCGGCGTCGCCGCCGAGAACATGGTGCGCGGCGGCTCCTGGCTGTTCCTGGAATTGGGGCGGCGGCTGGAACGCGCGGCGGCCGTGCTGCTGGTGGCGGGCGAGGCGCTGAAGGGTCCACCCGGCCAGGTGGAGACAGGTCTGAAACTGCTGCTGGAGTTTTGCGATTCGACCATCACCTACCGCAACCGCTACCTCGCGCAGATGCAGCCGGCGCCGGTGCTCGATCTCGTGCTCGCGGACGAAACCAATCCCCGCTCCCCTGCCTTCCAGTTCGCGGCGATACGCCGGCTGCTCACCGACGTCGGCGGCGGCGTCGAGACCGCCCTGGCCGACGAAGCCGCCGCCCTGCTCGCCCGCGTCGCCGCGCTTCTCTCCAAGGTCGACTCCGCGCCCGACCAGGCGAGCGCCGCGGCGTCGCTGCCTCCGGATCTCGCGGCGCTGACAGCGGAGGTCGCCTCGCTGTCAGACCGCCTATCGCGACGCTATTTCACCCTTCTCCCCGCCACCCGGACGATCGGGGTGTTCGAGGCCGAGGATCTCCGGCGGGGAGCGGTGTGAAACATGCGCTATCTCCTTCGCCATCTCACCGCCTACGACTACGCCGAGCCGGTCGATCTCGGCGTGCACCTGCTTCGCCTCACGCCCAGGACGCTGCCCGGCCAGCGCGTGATCCGATCCGCCATCCGCATCGAGCCCGGACCGACCTGGGCGCGCGAGGGGCACGATCATTTCGGCAACAACCTTCTCTGGCTGTTCCTGCCCGCCCTGCAGCGGCACCTCCGCGTTACCTCTGAGGCGGAGGTCGAGGTGGCGTTTCCCGCTCCTCCCGAAGCGACGGCAACCCTCGCCTGGGAGGACGTCGCCGCCGCCGCCCTGCAAGGCGGCGCGGCGGCCTGGCAGGCGGCGGAGTTCCTGTTCGACAGCCCGCACGCGCCCGCGGACGCGGCCGTCCGCGCCTATGCCGCGGAGTCCTTCCCGCCGCGCCGTCCGGTGCTCGCCGGGCTTCAGGAATTCGCCGCGCGGATCCGGCGGGATTTCGCCTTCCGCCCCGGCGCCACCACCATTTCCACCCGCCCGGCCACGGTACTCGCGCAGAAGGCCGGCGTCTGCCAGGACTTCACCCACCTCATGCTCGCCGGAGTCCGCGGCCTTGGCCTGCCCGCCCGCTACGTCTCCGGCTACATCTGCACGAAGCCCAGGCCCGGACAGGAGCGCCGTCGCGGCGCCGACCAGTCGCACGCCTGGGTGGGCTGCTGGCTCGGCGCCGAGTCCGGCTGGGTCGATCTCGATCCCACCAACAACCTCATGGTGCAGGACGAGCACGTGGTGATCGCCTGGGGCCGCGACTACGGCGACATCAGCCCGGTGCGCGGCGTCATAACCGGCGGCGGTGGCCACACGCTTTCGGTGAGCGTCGATCTCGATCCGTCGCAGGGAGCGCGCCGCCGGCCGGGAGGACGGTGAAAAACCTGTTGCGGCGGAGCTTGTACTTTGGGTGAATAGAATGCCGCCACGGCGGTGGCGGATCGGAGAGAGCGGTGGTGGAAAGCGGCAGAACCAACCCTTTCGCGGCCTACGATCCCGGCCGGTTCTTTTGCGAACTCACCGCCGGCCGGCCCGACGACCGCGGCGCGGCGGCCTTGTTGCGGGAACGCATCGCCGCCATCGGCCTCGACGGGCTCCGCGCCCGGGCGCGCGCGGCGGAGCGTGACCTCATCGATCTCGGCATCACCTTCACCGTCTACTCCGAAGCCAGCGCCATCGACCGCATCCTGCCGTTCGACTGCATTCCCCGCCTCATCACCGCCTCGGAGTGGACGCGCATCGAGGCCGGCGTGCGCCAGCGCGTAGCCGCGCTGAACGCGTTCCTTCACGACGTCTACCACGAAAGGCGCATCCTGAAGGAAGGCGTGGTGCCAGCCGAACTCGTGCTCGGCAACGCCAACTACCGCCCGGAAATGGAGGATTTTCCCGTCCGCTTCGGCACCTACGTGCACATCTGCGGCACCGATCTCGTCCGCGACGAAAAGGGCGAATTCCGCGTCCTCGAAGACAACGCGCGCACGCCGTCCGGCGTTTCCTACGTGGTGGAGAACCGCCACCTGATGCTGCGCGCCTTTCCCGACCTGATGGAGGGGCTGCGGCTCAGGCCGGTGGACGACTACGGCATGCGCCTCCGCGCCGCGATGGTGGAAATCGCCCCCGCCGGCGTGGACGCGCCGCAGGTCGTGCTGCTTTCGCCCGGCATCTACAATTCCGCCTATTTCGAGCACGTGTTCCTCGCCCGCGAGATGGGCGTGCCGCTGGTGGAGGGCGCCGACCTCGTGGTGGATAACGAGCGCGTGTTCATGCGCACCACCGCCGGGCTGTGGCCGGTGCACACCATCTACCGCCGCATCGGCGACGATTTTCTCGATCCCGCGGTCTTCCGCCCCGAAAGCCTGATCGGCGTACCGGGGCTGATCGACGCCTGGCGGCGCGGCAACGTGGCGCTGGCCAACGCGGTCGGAACGGGAGTCGCCGACGACAAGGCGGTCTACGCCTACATGCCGCGCATAATCCGCTTCTATCTCGGCGAGGACGCCATCCTGCCCAACGTCGAAACCCACATCTGCCGCGAGACGGAAGGGCTCGCCTACACGCTGGCGCATCTCGCGGACCTCGTCGTCAAGCCGGTGGGCGAATCGGGCGGCTACGGCATCACCATCGGCCCGCGCGCCTCCGCCGGCGAACTGGCAAAGGCGCGCGCCGCGCTGCTCGCGAACCCGGCGAACTGGATCAGCCAGCCGGTCGTTTCGCTTTCGGTCGGCCCGACGCTGACCGAGGAGGGCCTCCGCCCCCGCCATCTCGATCTCCGCCCCTTCACTGTCACCGGGCGGGAAAGCTGGGTGCTGCCGGGCGGGCTTTCGCGCGTGGCGCTGAAGGAAGGCAGCCTGATCGTCAATTCCTCCCAGGGCGGCGGCTCGAAGGACACCTGGGTACTCGAGGAGCCAGCGCCATGACCGCCGCGCCCCTGCTCGCCCGCTACGCCGAGGGCATGTTCTGGATGGCGCGCTACGTCGAGCGGGTGGAGAATCTGGCCCGGCTGATCGACGTCACGCAGAGCTTCGAAAGCCCCGGCCGCGAGGCGGAAGCCTGGTACGCGCTGGTGCGCATCAACGCCGACGAGGAGAATTTTGCGCGGCGCTGCGGTGCCGTCAGCCCGCAGGCGGTGACACGCTTCTATCTCGACGACACAACGAACCCCACATCGGTTCCGGCGGCGATGGAGGCCGCGCGCACAAACGCCCGCACGCTGCGCCCGCTCATCAGCACCGAGATGTGGAAGCAGGTGAATCAGTTCCACCGCGAGGTGATGGAAACCGCGCCCGACGATCTCGAAGGCGATGCGCTCTCCCGCCTGTGCGCCCGCCTCAAGGAGGGAATCCAGGCCCACACCGGCATCACCGAGGGAACGCTGTTCCGCGACCAGGGCTGGCATTTCTACGCGCTCGGACGCCTCGTCGAGCGGGCGGACCAAACCACGCGCCTGCTCGACATCAAGTACCACCTCCTCGTCCCCCGCGGGCGCGAGGAACGAAGGCTCGCCGAACTCACGCAATGGGGGGGGCTGCTGCGCGCCGCCGCCGGCTACCACGCCTTCCGCCGCGTTGCCGCCGCCACCTTCGACGCTGCGGATGTCGTCGGATTCCTGCTGGCGGATCGTTCGTTCCCGCGCAGCGTCCTGCTTTCGCTGCACGAGATCGAACACCATTTGACAACGTTGCGAATTCGCTACGGTCTGCACGGCACCGCCGACGCGCTCGAGCGCGCGTGGGAGACGCGGGCGGCGATCGAGGGCCGCTCCGCCGAGCGCATCATCGCCGACGGGCTGCACGAATTCCTCGACAGGGTGCAACGCGATCTCATCGTGCTTGCCGGCAGCATCGGCACCGCCTTCTTCCGCGACTGGCGGCCTTTCGCGGAAGCGGACTCCCCGTAAAAGTTCGAACCGCGACACCGCGAAACAGACAGGCCGGAACCGGCTCCGTCCGGCCCGCTCACGTCACCTTCCCCTCGCCGCACCCCGGCTCGCCGCCTCGCCCGCCGCAAGCTCGATGATCTCCGCGGTGATTTCCTCCTGGCGGACGATGCGCTGAGCGACGACGACCCTGCCCATTGCCGCTCATCCGCCATCGCCTGCCTCGCCGTGGAACGGAATCGGGGTTCCGGCCGGGAAACGCGCCTTCGCGTGGCTGAAGCGGCGGGGCATGGTCATGACGACCGGGCTTTCGGCGGCTTCGAGGCGCCAAGCATACCCTTTCGGAACCGCAATTTCGAGTTCGAGTTTCCGCGCGCCGCCCGCCTTCCGCCGCGCCGGAGTCTCCGTGCCGCACGCCAGACTTCTCGCGGCCGGGCAAACCCACGGGCAACGCCTTCATCGAGGCGTTCAACCGGCGGCTCCGGGCGGACTGCCGGAACACCCACCGATTCCTGAAGCTTGCCGCCGCACGGGAAAAGTCGGAGGCTTGGCGCGGATATTGCCGCGCGGATCGGCCGCGCCCGGAAAACGGCAAGCCCTGCACAAGGAGGAATGCGATGGCCTACCTGGTGGGAGTCGAGGCGGCACCGGCCGGGCAGCGGTTCCGCCGCTTGCTGCGGGAGGGCAGCATCGTCCGCATTCCCGGCGCCCACAACGGGCTCGCCGCCATGCAGGCGCGCCACGCCGGCTTTTCCGCCGTCTACCTCTCCGGCGCCGCGATGAGCGCGCAAATGGGCCTGCCCGACCTCGGCGTCATCACGCTTGACGACGTATGCTTCTTCGTCCGCCAGGTGGCGCGGGCTTCCGGCCTGCCGGTGCTGGTCGACGGCGACACCGGCTACGGCGAGGCGCTCAACGTCATGCACATGGTCCGCTGCTTCGAGGAGGCGGGGGCGGCGGCGGTGCACATCGAAGACCAGTCGCTGCCGAAGAAGTGTGGCCACCTGAACGACAAGAAGCTGGTGAATGCCCGCGACATGGCGGCGAAGATCGCCGCGGCCAGCCGGGCGCGCACGCATCTCTACCTCGTCGCCCGCACGGATGCCGTGGCGCAGGAGGGGCTCGCGGCGGCGGTGGCGCGCGCCAAGCTCTACGTCGAAGCCGGCGCCGACGCGATCTTCCCGGAAGCACTGACCGAGCGCGCGATGTTCGATGCCTTCGCCGCCGCCCTGCCCGGCGTGCCGCTGCTCGCCAACATGACCGAGTTCGGCCGCACGCCGCACTTCACCGCCGCCGAGTTCGAGGCCATGGGCTTTCGCATGGTGATCTGGCCGGTCTCCTCGCTGCGCGTGGCGGCGAAGGCACAGGAGGAGCTTTACCGCTCCATCGCCGCCACCGGCGGCACGCGGGAGATGCTTCCCCGCATGCAGACCCGCGAGGAACTCTACGCCACCCTCGGCTACCACGCCTACGAGGCGCTGGATGCCGGCATCGTCGCCTCCGTCGCCCCGTAGTAGCCGCGGCGCGGGGAGCCTCCGCCCTCAGGCCGTCTCCCGCAGGCAGGCGGAGGCGTGCCCCGGCGCCACCTCGGCCAGCGGCGGCACCGTTTCGGCGCAGGCCGGCATCGCCAGGGGGCAGCGGGTGCGGAACACGCAGCCCGAAGGCGGATTGGCCGGGCTCGGTATGTCGCCCGCTAGCGGCATGCGGCTGCGCCGCCGTGCCGGGTCGGGCACGGGTGCGGCCTCCAGCAACGCCCGGGTGTAGGGGTGGCGCGGGTCGCGGTAGAGCACGGCGCTCGGCCCCGTCTCCATCACCCGGCCGAGATACACCACCACCACGCGGTCGCTCACCGTGTGCACCACGGCAAGGTCGTGGGCGATGAACAGCATCGCCAGGCCGAGGTCGCGCTGCAGGTCGAGCAGCAGGTTCACCACCTGCGCCTGCACTGAAACGTCCAGCGCCGAAACCGGCTCGTCCGCCACCAGGAACTCCGGCTGCACGGCGAGCGCCCGGGCGATGGCGATGCGCTGCCGCTGCCCGCCGGAGAATTCGTGCGGGTAGCGCTGCATCGCCTCCCCCGACAACCCCACCTGCCCGAGCAGCGCCGCCACCCGCTCGCCGCGGTCGGCGCGCGTGCCGATGCCGTGGATCAGCAGCGCCTCGCCGATGATGTCGCGCACGCGCCGCCGCGGATTCAGGCTGCCGTAGGGATCCTGGAACACCACCTGCATGCGCCGCCGGAACGGCCTCAGCGCCGCCTTGCCCAGGTGGGTGATGTCGGTGCCGTCGAAGCGCACGCGCCCCGCCGTCGGCTCCAGCAGGCGCAGGATGGCCCGTCCGGCGGTGGTCTTGCCGCTGCCGGATTCGCCCACCACGCCCACCACCTCGCCCCGGTTCACCGTCAGGCTGAAATCCTCCACCGCGTGAAGCATGCCTCCGCGCGGCAGGCGGAAGCGCACGGCGAGGCCCTCGGCCTCCACCAGCGGCGTGTCGGTCCCGCTCATGCCACCTCCCAGCGGCGGCAGCGGCAGGCGTGCCCCTCGCCCACCGTCCGCATCTCGGCGGGCAGCGTCCGGCAGGCGTCCTCGGCCAGCGCGCAGCGCGGCGCGAAGGCGCAGCCCTCCATCTTCCGCGTCAGCGCCGGCACCGCGCCGCCGATGGCGGCAAGCCGCGCGTTCCGGTCATGGAGCCGCAAATCGGGCCGGGGAAGGCTTGCCAGCAGCGCCCGCGTGTAGGGGTGGCGGGGACCGGCGAACAGCGCCGCCACCGGCGCCTCCTCGACGATGCGTCCGGCGTACATCACCGCCACCCGGTCGGCCACCTCCGCCACCACGCCGAGATTGTGGGTGATGAACAGCATGCCCATGCCAAGCTCGGCCTGCATGTCCTGCATCAGCCGCAGGATCTGCGCCTGGATGGTGACGTCGAGCGCGGTGGTCGGCTCGTCGGCGATCAGCAGCGCCGGCCGGCACACCAGCGCCATGGCGATCATCACCCGCTGCCGCATGCCTCCCGAAAGCTGGTGCGGATACTCCCGCGCCCGGCGCGCGGCATCGGCGATGCCCACCCGTTCCAGCATCGCCACCGCTCCCTCCCGCGCATCCGCGCGTCCCAGGTGCTGGTGCAGCCGCAACACCTCGGCGATCTGCGCGCCCACCCGCTGCACGGGGTTCAGGCTGCTCATCGGCTCCTGGAAAATCATGCCGATCTCGTTGCCGCGCACCGCCGCCATGTCCCGCTCGGGAAGATGCACAAGGTCGCGCACCACGCCGTCGCGTCCCAGAAAGCGGATGGTCCCGCCGACGATCCTTCCCGGCGGCGAAGGCAGCAGCCGCATGATGGAGAGCGACGTCACCGACTTGCCGCTGCCCGACTCGCCGACGATGGCCAGCGTCTCGCCGCGGGCAACGGCGAAGCTCACGCCGTTCACCGCGTGGACGGTGGACTCGCCGGTGCGGAACTCGGTCGAAAGCCCGTCCACGTCCAGCAGCGCGGTTGCGGAAGTCACGTACTGCGGCCCCGCGCCGCCACCGGCCAGCATCCCTCCACCACGCCGCCCCGCGTCACCACCACCCTGTCGTGCAGGTTGCTCACCACGCACACGTGGTTCGGCAGCACGCGCACCCTCTCGCCAAGCTCAGGCCGCCGCGCGGAGCCGGAAAGATCGATCACCCCGTGCTCCTCGTTCAGCCGCTCGATCACCGCGTCGGGATAGTCGAGCAGCAGCCCGTAGCCGGCGCCCGCCTCCGGCGCCACGCGGTCGCTGCTCAGCGTCTTGCTGCCGGCGTCGATGATGGCCCGGTCCGCCGCCGGCCGGCTCACCACCGTCGCGTGCACGGCGAGCGCGCATTCCTCCAGCGTCGCCACCCCGGCCGCCACAGTCGCCCGATCGTGATAGATGTAGGTGCCGACGCGATATTCCGTGAGTCCGGCAATCTCGTGCGCGTGCCACGCCGAAGGCGTGCCGCCCCCCGAAACCACCGCGAGCGTCAGCCCCGCGGCGGCGAAGCGCGGGCGCGCGGCGGCGACGAATTCGGCGGACGCCGCCGCCGAGGGATAGGTCATCAGCCCGTCGAAGCGCAGCCCGGCGTCCCGTGCCGCCATGCCGAGCGCCAGCGCCTCGTCCACGCTGCCGACGCCGGTGCGCCGATAGCCGCTGTCGAACTCCACCAGCAAGCCGATCTCCCGCCCCGCGGCCGCCGCCGCTCGGGCCACGGTGGCGAGCGCGAGGGAATTGTCCACCGCCACGCGCATGCGCACCCTCCGCGCGAGCGCGGCGAGCCGCAACGCCTTCGCCTCGCCCACCAGCGGATACGAGATCAGGATGTCGTCGAGCCCGCCATCGGCCATCACCTCCGCCTCGCCGAGCTTCTGGCAGGTGATGCCGCAGGCGCCGAGCGCCACCTGCCGCTGCGCGAACGCCGGAATCTTGTGCGTCTTGATGTGCGGCCGCAGTTGCAGGCCGTGCCGGTCGCAATAGTCCTGCATCCGCCGCAAATTGCGTTCCACCCGGTCGAGATCGACCACCGGCACGGGCGTTTCCAAATCCTCGATCCGCGTCATCGTCGATGCCTTTCTGTCGCCGTCACGCCGCCGCCCGCGCGTCGCCGGTTGCGCCCGGGCGCAGCACGCGCCCCGGGCGCCGGCCGGTCACCGCTCCCTCGGCCACCACCGCCTCTCCCGCCACCCACAACCTCACCACGCCGCGGGCGAACCGCTCCGGCGCCTCGAAGCTCGAGCACTCGCGCAACTCCGGGCGGAACAGCACCAGGTCGGCCACCATGCCGGCGCGCAGCACGCCGCGGTCGGCAAGCCGGAAGCGCCCGGCCGGTGCCGAGGTCATGTGCCGCACCGCTTCCTCCAGCGCGAGCCACCGTTGCCCGCCGGCAAGCCGTTCCACCACGCGCGGAAACGTGCCCCAGGCGCGCGGATGCGGCTTCGTGCCAGGCCGCGGCAGGCCGTCGGAGCCGAACATGTGCAGCCGGTGGCAGCACGCGGCGCGCAAATCGTCCTCGTGCAACTGGAACATGACGATCGCCGTCCGCCCGCCGTCGGCCTCGAGCAGCCGCAGCAGCAGGTCGAACGGCGAAAGGCCCGCCGCCGCCGCCGCCGCGTCGAAGCGCATGCCCTCGAGGTGCTTCAGCGAAGGCGCCTCGACGCCGGAGATCATCACGTTGCCCCAGCCGATCAGCGCCACTTTCGCCTGCGGCGCTCCCGGCGCCGGATCGCCTTCCTCCACCTGCCGGCGCAGCGCCTCCCGCGCCACCGCATCGCCGAGCCGCCCGAGCAGCGCGGCAAGCCCGTCCGCCAGCGCCGCCGGCGGCAGAAGCTGTTGCAGATAGCTGCTGCCGGCGAGATAGGGATACATGTCGAAGGCAACGTCGATGCCCTCGCTGCGCGCCGCCTCCAGCGCCTGCAGCACCGCCGGCACCCGCCTCCAGTTCGGCCGCCCCGCCGCCTGCAAATGAGAAAGCAGCCCCGCCGCGCCGGATCGGCGCAGCAGCGCCAGGAACTCGTCCACCGCCTGCCCCAGCCCCGCCTCGTAGCTTCGCACGTGCGCGGCGAGCAGCCCGCCGCCCGCGCGCACGCCCGCCGCCAGCGCCTCGAGTTCCGCCGCATCGGCCATCGCGCTCGGCGGATAGACGAGACCGAGCGACAGTCCCGCCGCCCCCTGCGCCAGCTGCCCGCCGAGCAACGCCACCATCGCCTCGCGCTCGGTCGCCGTGGCGGGCCGCGCATCCGTTCCCATCACGGAATAACGTAGCGCCGCGTGGCCGACGAGGGAGACGAGGTTGAGCGCCATGCCGCGCCCGTGCAGCGCGCGGCGGTAGGCATCCAGATCGGCGAACACTTCGTCGGCGGCCACGTCGCCGAGCAGCGC
>JAJXZO010000253.1 GCA_021780035.1 Pseudomonadota bacterium | reverse complement strand
GGCGCTGAAATCCTGGCTCGGCCGCACCGCCCCGCCCGATGCCATCCCCGCGCCCGCCGCCGACTGGGTGCGCATGGTGGCCCTGAACCGGCTTTCCGGCCACTCGCCCGGGTTTTTCTCCGTCTACACGCTTCCGCCCAATCAGGCGGTTTCGCCCGCGGCCCAACGCCGGATCAACGCCCAGCGCGGGCAAAGCCCGCCCGACCGCGACGTTCCCGCCCTCATCCTGCGCAAGGCGAAGGCGCTGCTCGCGGACGGCGCCGTCCCGGCGGACACCGATTTCCTGCTTTGCACCGGCCCGGCCGCGCGCACGCCGGCGATCCCCGACGCCTCCGTGGCGCTGGTCGTCACGTCGCCGCCGTTCCTCGACATCGTGCAGTACGCCGCCGACAACTGGCTCCGCTGCTGGTTCGCCTCCATCCCCGTCGCCGGCATGGCCATCGCCGCCCACCGCACGGAGACCGCGTGGCAGGCGATGGTGCGCGAAACGCTGGAGGAACTCGCCCGCATCGTCCGCCCCGGCGGCCACGTCGCCTTTGAGGTAGGCGAGGTGCGCAAGGGAAGCGTGCTGCTGGAACGCCTGGTATGGGAGGCCGCGGCCGGCCTGCCGTTCGAAAGGATGTTCGTCATGGTGAACAGCCAGGAATTCACCAAGACCGCCAACTGCTGGGGCGTGCGCAACAACGCGGGCGGCACCAACAGCAACCGCATCGTGCTGCTGCGCCGCCGCGAGCAATAGATCCATGCTGGCGCATGTTCTTGTCTTTTCTTCGATTGCCGACCGACAACTTGAAGCCGAAACGGAATCTTCCTAAATCGAGGCCACCCACCCGCAGGAATGCCGCCATGTCCCGCCCCGCTCCCGCCATCGACCCGGACCGCCTGCTCGCCGATCTGCACACGCTGCGCGGCTTCGGCACGTACAAAACCGGCGTGCACCGCCCGACCTACACCCAGGAAGACATGGAGGCCCGCCGCTGGCTCGCCTCGCGCCTGCGGGAAGCGGGGCTGGAACCCGCCATCGACGGCATCGGCAACGTCGTCGGCACCGGAGCCGGCGAAGGACCGCGCTTCCTGCTCGGCAGCCACCTGGAGACGCAGCTTTACGCCGGCTGGCTCGACGGCGCGCTCGGGGTCATCTACGCGCTCGAGGTCGCCCGCTCGCGCGCCGAGAGCGGCCTGGCCGGGGTGGATGTCGGTGCCTGGGCCGACGAGGAGGGTCATTACCTCAACTTCGGCGGCAGCCGCTCCTTCATCGGCGACCTCGGCGAGGCGGAAATTGCCGCCGCCCGCAACAAGGTTGACGGCACGCCGCTGCCGGAAGCGCTGACCGCCGCCGGGCTCGAGAGGCGCGAACGCCTGCTCTGTCCGGCTGGCCGCTACCGCGGCTATCTGGAGGCGCACATCGAGCAGGGCGACGAACTGCAGGCGAAGGGGCTCCGCCTCGGCATCGTCACCGGTATCGTCGGCATCTGGCAGTACCGCATCCGTTTCGACGGGGTGCAGAACCACGCCGGCACCACGCGCATGGCCGCCCGCCACGACGCCGGCCTCGCCCTCGCCCGCCTCGTCCTCGCCATCGACCGGCGCTTCCGCGAGGTCGCCGGCCCGCGCTCGGTGTGGACGGTCGGCCAGATCGCCCTCGAACCGGGAGCGCCGAACATCGTTCCCGGCGCCGCCTCCATGCTGTTCCAGTTCCGCGACGTCGACGCCGAGGTGCTCGCCCGCCTGCACGCCACGCTCGCGGAACTGGTGGCGGAGGCCGACCAGGGTCCCTGCCGCGCCCACCTCGACCTGCTGGAGCAGGCGGCGCCGCAGCGGATGGACCCCGCCTTCCGGGCGGCCTTCGAGCAGGCGGCCGAACGCCACGCCCCGGGCTGCCACCAGCACATGCCGAGCGGCGCCGGCCACGACGCGCAGATCTTCGCGCGGGTGATGCCGGCGGGGATGCTGTTCGTGCCCTCCATCGGCGGCATCAGCCACCACTGGGCGGAAGACACCGCGGAGGACGACATCGTTCTCGGCGCGCGCGTTTTCGCCGCCGCCGTGGACTCCCTGCTCGCCGCCTGAACGTCCGCAGCCCGAAAGCCCCACCATGGCCCCGTTCCGCATCTCCATCCTTCCCGTCACCGCCTTCCAGCAGAACTGCACGGTGCTCTACGACCCCGCCTCGCGTGAGGCGCTGGTGTTCGATCCAGGCGGCGAGCCTGGCCGCATCCACAACTTCCTCACGCGCCAGGGGCTCGCCGTGCAGCGCATCCTGCTCACCCACGGCCATCTCGACCACGCCGGCGGCGCGGCGGCGCTGAAGGGCCTGCTCGACGCGCCGCGCATCGAGGCGGGCCAGCCGCCGGTGGAGATCTGGGGCCCGCAGGAAGCCGACCGCTTCCTGCTCGAGCAGATCGACCGCCAGCAGCAGGCGCTCGGACTTTCGGGCCTGTGCAACGTGCTCCCCGACCGCTGGCTCGCCGACGGCGACACGGTGGAGTGGCGCGACTTCCGCTTCGAGGTGCTGCACTGCCCCGGCCACACGCCGGGCAGCGTCGTCTATGTCGAGCGCACCGCCCGCTTCGCCGTGGTGGGCGACGTGCTGTTCGCCGGCAGCGTCGGCCGCTCCGATTTCGCCTACGGCAACGGCCCCGCCCTGATCGACAACATCAAGACCCGCCTGCTGCCGCTCGGCGACGATATCAGCTTCATTCCCGGCCACGGCCCCGGTTCCACCTTCGGGGCCGAACGGCAGGGCAATCCGTTCCTGGCGTGAACTGCGGCTTCAGAACTGCGCGCCGACGCGGAAGAACACCTGGTTGCGCCGGAAATCCACCAGCGTGCTGCCGGAGACGCGCTGCGTATAGCGGTAATCGACACCGAGCGTGAGCTTCGGCGTCAGCCGGTAGCGCAACCCCACCGACGTATCGACATCGTTGTCGGTGCGCCCCGCCTGGGCGAAATCGCTGTGCGCGAAGGCCGCGCGCACGATGCCGGAAAGCCGGTCGCTCAGGCGCTGCTCGATGCGCCCTCCCACCAGCGTGTAGACATAGCCGGGACTGCCGTACAGCGTGGTTTCGTCGATCGAACGCTCGACGAACAGCACCATCGTCGTGCGCCTGGTCGCCTGCCAGCGGAGCGTGGCGTCGGCGGCCGGCACGGTAAGGGACTTGAACGCCGGGTCCTTGTACTCCCGGTGCAGCACGCCCAGGAACACCTCGCCGTTCAGGTCGGGCGTGAGCGTGTAGAGCGCGCCCACGCCGGCAAGGAAGCCGTCGGAGTTGCGGTTGAAGCCGAAGTCGTCCGGCACGGTCTCGTAGCGGCGCAGATCGCCCATCGCCTGCACGAACGGGCGAAATTCCGGGTTGGCCTCGTAACGCAGAAGCCCGCCGAAGGTGTAGCGGAAGCGGTTGCGGTCCTCGTTGTTGATGAGGCCGTTCTCGCCCATCACGTTGCCGAAGGCGATGTGCTCTACCGCACCGCCGAGGCGGAGCGTGAAATCGCCGAACTCGTGCACCACGCCGACATACCCGTTCTGTTGTCGGAACGGCGTCGGTTCGAAACCCTCCACCGCGTCGGGCGACGCGCGGTCCTCGTGCGCCTTCAGAACCGCGGCGCCGAGCACGATCTGCGTCTGGCCGGTGACGTCGATGCGCCCTTCGGTCAGCACGTGCCAGTCGGCCGTGTTCTCATGCGGGTGGCTCGCGTAGCCGGTGAGGTCGGTCTGCGCCTCGGCGTAGAACGAATTGCGCCGCCAGTCCGACTGGATGGCGATGCGCGGCGAAATGGTGCCGACCCAGTCGGAGACATGGTTGTGCGACGTGGCGTAGATGTTGTCGTCATAGAACGTCGCCGCCTGCACGTCCGGATAGAGGGTGAACGACCCCACCCTGTAGCCGGTGCTGGCGACCGGCGCCGGCTGTGGCTCCGTCACGCCGGGAACCAGCGGCCGCCCGGGAGGCGGCGCGATGTGAACCTGCACGTCGGTATACGGGCGCAGCGCCTCGCCGACCGCCCGCTCCACGCCGCCGCGTGCGTTCCCCGGCGCGGCGGCGACAATTTTCCGCGCGATTTCCCGATAGACCGGCCCCCGGGCGCCGACGAAGCCCTGCACCGGCGCCGCGGCGGCGCGGGCCAATGCCGCCGCCGCTCCTGGCGTGGCGGCCAGCCCCGGATCACGCGCCAGTTCCCGCGACAGCGCATCGAGCAGCGCGCCCGGCCCATGCACCGAGGCGGCGCTCAGAAGGCCGGAGACCGTGGGCCCGGCCGCCGGTTGCGCCAGGCTTGCCGCCGGCGCCGCCGCCAGCAGCAGCAACGCGGCCGCTCCGAGCCGGCACCGCCGCGCCCGGCCGGTTCGGCCACATGACAACCGGTTCATGCAACGACTCCCGAGTACGCTTCAGGCAGGTTAGATTGATTAATATTCATAAATCTTGACAGAAGTCAATCAGATACGTTATAAAAATGACATACGCGAAGGTGGCGGTTATGTTTTCCTATCCGCACCGCACGGCATCGCGACGTCTTCCGCTTCATGACGACGCGAAATGCAAGCGCATAGTTCGTACAGTAATTGTGGCCTGCCTTCTGGGCACAATTGCCGCTCCGGTAATGCATGCAGATATCGCACGGGGGCAGCCAGTAAAACTGGAACCCCGCCAGCCAGGGCCGTCGCAGGCCTACCTCGACCTCGAGGCATGGTGCGCCGAACACCGGCCCGGCGTAGTGCCCACAGGCTCGGCGGCGGTGGCGGCAGAGAAGCGTCTGCGCGCGGTGCAGGCAAGCCTGGCGCCGGGGTTCGATCCGGGCCGCCGGCAGGACGGCGTCGCGTTGCTGCGCGCCTACCAGCAGGCGCTGGAACAGAACCGTCCGGACAAGGCGTTGGCGGCGACGTATCTGGCACTGATCAGCACGAAGCCGGTCACTTTCGAGATCGTGGAGCGCACGAACGCGCTGCTGTGCGTCAGCAGCACGGAAGCCTTCGCGCGCGCCGTCGCGGATCAGGCGGAAGCCGAACGCCAGCAGATGTCACGCTGAGCCCGGCAGATGAAAGTCTGGAGCGATGACCATGAAATTCGACAGGAAGGAAGTCCTCCGCTCCCATAACCGGCGCCGGTTGTTGCAGTTCGGCCTGCCGGCCCTTTTCGGACTGCTGCTTTCCACCAGCGTCATGGGCGCGGAGGCAGGCGGCGGAGGTGGCGGCGAAAGCAAGGGCGCCAGCGGCGGCGGAGAGGGCAAAGGCAAAGGCGGCGGTGGAGGTGGCGGCGAAGGCAAGGGCGGCGGCGGCGGGGGAGAAGGCAAGGGTAAGGGCGGCATGGGCGGCGGCGAAGGCGAGGGCGGCGGCCAGCGGAAGGGCGCCGGGCGCTCGCCGCAGGAACGCGCCTACCGTCACCGCGAACGCACCGGCCGCACCCTCGGCGGCGGCATCCACGACCATCCGACCGCGGATGGCGAGTTGCTGCCCGGCGACACGGGATCGACCTCCGGCGCAGGCGCGACCACGGCCGGCGAAACGCTGAGCAGCGGCGAAATCGGCGGCGACACAGGCGGCGAACATTTCGTCCACGACAGTTCGGGCGCCTGGGGCGTCGATAGCAGAATACTGCGGCGGCACTGAACGCCGGCCGCGGAACGTTCGATCGGCCGATCCCGATCGGCCGGAAACACTCGTCCAAAGGAGGACGACATGACAACACGCACATCTCTCCGCGCCAGTCTGCGAACCGTTCTTCTCGGCTCCGCCTCGCTCTGCTTCGCAGCCGCGCTGAGTGTCCCTCCGGTCGCCGGCACCGGCGGCATCGGGACGGCGCTTGCCCAGAGCCAGCCGGGGCACGGGCAGCGCGGAAGCGGCGGCCAGATTCACGGTAGCGGCATGGGCAGTTCCGCCACGCACGGTTCCGGCGGCCACGCGACCATCGGCACCGCGGCCGATTCCGGTACCGGCAGCTCCGATGTCGGCGCCGGCGGCCCGCCTCCGGGCGTTGGCGGCGGCACCGGCAACACGGTAACGCGCGGTCATTATGGCGGTTCGACCGGCGACGAGACCGGCACCGACACCTCGGACAGGCAGGGGCCGCAGTACCTCGGCGGCAGCAACACCCGCAAGCCGGCGCCGGGAACCACCGGTGGCAGGCCGGTATGGGCCAAGGAAGGCATCCCCGTGGTCGACCTCGGGCGCCTGAGCGTGGCGCGCGCACCTGCCTCCGTGCTGCAGCACGCATTCACCGAGGTTACGGCGAACTGGACGACCATCGGGTCCACGGTGTTGACGCTGACCGCCGACGGCAAGCCCACGCTGACCATGACCGTGGCGGAGCTCTACTCCCAGTCGGCCGAGCAGTTCGCCCAGATCGTGCAGACCTACTACGCCTCCATCGTGCGCATCGATTCGCCGCTGGAGAATCTCGGCCTGCTGAAGGACCTCGTCACCAACGACAAGACGGCGCTCGGCGGCGTCACGCCGGCGACGAACACCGATCTGGCGGCGATCTTCCTCGGCTCCGCCTCGGACAAGTCGATCCCGATCTCGGACGATACGGTCACGGCGATGTACACTATTCTCGGCCTGCCGGCGCTCGGCGCCGACGATACGGCCACTCTCGCCGACAAGGCCGAGGCGGTGCGCGCTGCGATCGAGGTCGGCCACGCGAGTTGAACGGGCGGCGGCGAAAGCTCCGCCGCGCGGGGGTCGGAAGCCTGCAAGGGGGAAGGATGGTGGGCGATAGTGGGATTGAACCACTGACCTCCCCCGTGTCAGGGGGGCGCTCTCCCGCTGAGCTAATCGCCCGTCCGCGGTCCGCGGTGGCGGTGTCGTAAGGGCTTCCGCGCGCCCGCGCAACCCCGAAAACCACGCCGCGGCCGCTCGGCGGGCTCCCGCCGCCTTGCCGCCCCGCGCCGGGATGGCGGCGACACCGGCTGGCGCGCGGCTGGGCGAGCGGCGTATTTTTCTTTTTAATTCAAATTACAACGTCCATCCGCCGTGGGCGGCGTTTGATCTAGATCATGGGGAAGCCACCACCTTTGAGATCGGA
>JAJXZO010000025.1 GCA_021780035.1 Pseudomonadota bacterium | reverse complement strand
CCGCGGCGTGGGCTCGATGTGCATGGGCGAAGTGGGCGGCGTCGCCCCCGCCGCGTTCGACTTCGGGAACTCGCCGCTCGCCGTCTCGGCGGTGAACTTCGCCGGCTGCAGCGTCATCCAGCGCACCAGCGCCGGCACACAGGGCATCGTCGCCGCCTCCGCGCAGGCGAGCCGGCTGTATGCCGCCTCTCTCGTTACCGCGGCTGCCACCGCCGGCGCGCTCGCGGCGGCGGGTGAGGAGGTGTGGCTGGTGGCGATGGGCGAGGATGCGGTCCGCCGCAGCGACGAGGACGAACTCTGCGCCCTGCATCTGCGGCAGTTGCTGCTCGGCCGGCCGGGGGCGGCGGCGGCGCTGCGCGAGGTGATTCTCGCCGGGGCCGACGCCGGGCGCTTCCTCGACCCGGCGAAACCCTGGCTGCCTGCCGGCGATCTCGGCATCGCCCTCGACATCGACCGCTACGGCTTCGCCGTACGGGTGACGGCGGAAGACGGGCTGCTGGTGGCGCGGCGCGAGGCCGTGGCGTGAGCGTGAACGGACGGGCGGCGGAGGCGCCGGCGCGGTGGCGGCCGACGCCGCTCTCGCTTCTCGTCGCCGGCGCCTTCTTCATGGAGTTTCTCGACGGCTCCATCATCGCCACGGCACTGCCGGCGATGGCGAAGGCGATGCACACCGAGGCGGTGAGCCTCAACGTCGGCATCTCCGCCTATCTCGTCACTGTCGCGGTGTTCATCCTTCCCAGCGGCTGGGCGGCGGAACGCTGGGGCACGCGGCGGGTGTTCGGCGGCGCGGTGGTGGTGTTCGTCATCGGCTCCATCCTGTGCGGCATTTCCGCCTCCGCGCCGTTCTTCGTGGCGGCGCGCGTGCTGCAGGGGCTGGGCGGGGCGATGATGGTGCCGGTCGGGCGGCTCGCGGTGCTGCGCACCACGCCCAAGCACCGGCTGATCGAGGCGATCGCCGTGCTCACCTGGCCGGGGCTGACCGCGCCGGTGCTGGCGCCGCCGCTCGGCGGCTTTCTTGCCGTGTACGCGTCGTGGCGATGGATCTTCTTCATCAACGTTCCCCTCGGCGTGCTTGCCTTCGCGCTTGCGCTGCGGCTGATGCCGCCGCGCCGGGAGGAGGCGGCGCGCACGCCGTTCGACCTGCTCGGCTTCGCGCTGGGGGCGATGGCCTGCCTCGCGCTCACCCGTCTGCTCGACCTGCTGGGCGAGGACGGCTCGGGGGCCGTGCAGCCGCTCCTGCTTGCCGTCGTCTTTGCCGCGTGCTTCGCGTGGCTGCTGCGGCATCTGCGCCGCCATCGCAGGCCGCTGATCGATCTCGCGCCGCTCGGCATCGCGACGTTCCGCGCCACCATCTTCGGCGGCGGGGCGATGCGAACGCTGATCAGTTCCATGCCGTTCCTGCTGCCGCTGCTGTTCCAGCTCGCCTTCGGCCTCGACGCCTTCCACGCCGGCCTGCTGGTGCTGGCCCTGTTCGCCGGCAACATCGGCATCAAGCCGGTCACCACCCCGATCCTCCGCCGCTTCGGCTTCCGCGCCACGCTGCTCGCCAACGGCTTCGCGCAGGCCCTCACCATGCTCGGCTGCGCGATGCTGACGCCGGGCGTGCCGGAGCCCGTGATCCTGTTGCTGCTGCTCGCCTCTGGCGCGTCGCGCTCGCTGCAATTCACGGCGCTCAACACGCTCGCCTACGCCGACGTGCCCGAGGCGCTGATGGGAAGCGCGAACACGATCTTCAGCATTGCCTTCCAGCTCGGGCAGGGGTTCGGGGTGGCGCTCGGGGCGATGCTGCTGCGCTTCAGCCGGATGGGATTCGGCGGCGCGGCGGTGCCGGGGCTGGCCGAGTTCCGCGCCGCGCTGGTCGGTCTCGCCGTGCTGATGGTGCTGGTGACGCTGGATGCGCTCAGGCTTTCGCCGGTGGCCGGAGCCGTGGTCGCGCACGGCCGTTCGGCGGCCGGGCGGCCGGAACCGGAGCGCCGCCAATGAGGACGCCGCGACGGAATTCGCTTGGTGCGGCGGCGATTTGACTACCAGCGGCGCCGGCAGGCTTCCTATAGTGGAGATGTTCCCGTCAGGCCGGGAGGATACGGCATGCGAACGAAAATCGTAATCGACTGCGATCCAGGGCACGACGACGCGGTGGCTCTGCTTTATGCCGCGAAGCATCTTGACCTGGTTGGCGTCACCACCTGCCATGGCAACAACACCATTGGCAATGTCACGCGCAACGCCCTTTCGGTGCTGACGCTCGGCGGCATCACGGCGCCGCTGGCGCAGGGGTGCGCGGACCCGCTGCTCGGCCGCAAGAGCCAGGTGGCGAGCGTTCACGGCAAGACCGGCCTCGACGGCAGTTTCCTGCCGGAGCCTGACCGGGCGCCGGTGGCGGCGCACGCGGTGGATTTCCTGATCGAGACGGCGCATGCGCACCAGGGCGAACTGGTGCTGGCGGTGCTCGGCCCGGCGACCAACGCCGCGCTGGCCATCAAAAAGGAACCGCGGCTGGTCTCGTGGCTGCGCGAGATCACCATCATGGGCGGCTCGACCGGGCTGGGCAACATCACGCCGGTGGCGGAGTTCAACATCTGGTGCGACCCCGAGGCGGCGGCGGCGCTGTTCGCCAGCCGGGCGCGCATCCGCATGGTCGGCCTCGACATCACCAACACCGTCGGTTTCGATCCGGCCGGGATCGACCGGTTGCTCGCCGGCGGGCGGGTGGCGCATCACGTGGGCGAGCTGATGGAATTCTATCTCGGCCGCGAACTCGACCGCCGCGGGATCGCCTTCGCGCCGATCCACGACGCCTGCGCCATCGTTCCCTATGTGGAGGAAGGGCTCGTCGAGTACCGGCATTGCAACGTCGGCATCGAACTGGCCGGGCGCCTCACCCGCGGCATGACGGTGTGCGACCTGCGCCCGCTCACCCCGCAGGGGCGGGCCGACCGGGGCGTCGGCGAAGCCAACGCCTACGTGGCGGTGCGCATCGACGCCAAGGGAGTGGTGGCGAACGTCATGGAGACGCTGCTTTCCTATTCCTGAGGCGGTGTCGCCTCAGGAACTAGGAAAGCGCGCGCAGGACGACAAGCAGCGGCTGGTCGGAGACGGTGATCACCCCGTGGAAGGGGTTGGACAGTTCGGCGATCAGGAAGATGCCGCCCGCCGCCGCGGCGGCGCCAAGCACATGCAGCACGGCGGCCGCCAGCGTGTGCCGCAGCGTGACGCCGAACCCGGCGAACAGCGCGATCAGCCAAAGGCTGAAGGTGGAGATCTGCCAGAAGGAGGCGGTGGCGCCGGCGTGCTCGGCCAGGGCCTCGCGCGTCTCGGTGATGGAGTAGAGCATGGCCTGGGCGTGCGCGGCGGCCGCCCCGGCGTCCGTGAGTTGCCGCAGCGCGGAGGCGAGCGCCGCCTGGGCTTTTTGGGTGGAGTCGGCCGGCGGCGCGCTCCCCGCGTTTCCGGGAAAGACGTTGCGCGTCACCACTTCGGCGTAGTTCTGCAGCGCCGCGCGCGCGGACGCCGCCGGGGGGCCTATGCGGCTCAGGTCGTGGCCGAGAGTGCCGATCTCGGAAGCGAGCGTGTTCACGTGGTCCTCGGCGTCGTCGAAGCTGCGATGCGCGGCGACGAGGCTGGTGCCGAGCGTGAGCACGGCGAGCACGGCGAACAGCTGCAGGCCGTCGCGCGCGATGGTGCGGGCCTTCGGGGCGACGAAGAGTTGCGGCAGGAAGATGCTTGCTGCGGTGCCGATGCCTCCCGCCGCGAGGAGGAACGCGAACAGCGACAGGGCGAAGATGGTCGTATCGCTCACGTGTTTCTCCGTCTCACTCCCCTGAAAGTTCGCGGCGGCGGCGTTCCAGCTCCTCGGCGTAGCGGCGTAGCGCGTGCTGTTCGGTGAGCAGGCCAAGTACACGGCGGGACTGCGTGCCGTCCACCACGGCGAGCGCATCCGATTCGGCCTGTTCGAACAGGGCCACCGCGTCCTTGATGGTCATGTGCGGCAGCAGCATATCGCTTTCGTGCCGCAGCAGACTTCCGACGGTGGGCGCCTGCTTGGCGTCGGCGGCGTGCGCCTCGGCGACCAGCACGACGCCAGCATAGCGATTCGCCTCGTCCACCGCCACTACCCGCGTCGTGGAGCCGAGCGGCACGTCGCGGCGGAAGGCGGCGAGCGGCGTGTCGAGGCGCACCGAGCGCACCTCCCGGCGCATCATGCGCCCGACGGTGAGGTTGCGCATCCAGCCGACGTCGACGGCGCTGCGGATGGCCTCGCCGCGCAGGTGGAACCGCCAGGTGGCGAACGAGTAGCCGAAGGTGCGCCTTACGGTGACCGCCGAGACGACCGAGGCGGCCACCACGGCGATCGTCATCGGCAGGCTGCCGGTGCTCTCCAGAGCGAGGAAGGCCATGGTCAGCGGTCCGCCGACGATCGCCACGGCGAAGCCGCTCATGCCGACGATGGCGAACACCACCGGCGGCACCACGGGGGCCGGGGTGACCAGGGCGAGGCAGCCGGCGAACAGCTTGCCGGTCAGGGCGCCGAGGAACAGCGAGGCGAAGAACAGGCCGCCGCGGAACTCCGAGCCGATCGACACCGAGGAGGCGATCGACTTCAGCACCAGCAGCATGGCGACGAACGGCAGCGAGTAGGAAAGGCCGATGCCGGTCTCGAGCGCGGCATGGCCGGAGGAAAGCACGTGTGGCGAGATCAGCCCGAGCACGCCGACCAGCGCGCCGCCGATCGCCGGCCGCGCCCAGGGCGGTACGCCGCTGCGGCGGAACGCATCGCCCGCCAGGGTGACGCCGCGCATGATGGTGATGCCGCCGAGCGCGCAGATCATGCCGAGGGCGAGGATGGGCAGGTAGGCCGACGGCGGGATCGTCGCCGGCACCAGGACATCGAGAGTGGGCTCGCTCGGCACCAGGATGCGCATCACCGACACGGCGCTGATGGCGCAGACCACCACGGGCGCCATGTTGGCGAGCGAATAGGTGCCGATGACCAGCTCGAAGCCGTAGAAGGCGCCGGCCAGCGGCGCGTTGAAGGCGGCGCCGATGGCCGCTCCGGCGCCGGCGCCCACCAGCACCCGGAGGTCGGCGCGGCGCAGGCGGAAGGACTGGCCGATTTTCGAGGCGACCGCCGCACCGATCTGCGCGTAGCCGGCCTCGAGCCCCACCGAGGCTCCCGTGCCGTTGGAGAGGATGGTCTGGCCGACGACGATCAGGCTGTCGGTGAGCGACATCTTGCCGCCGTAGAGGGCGTTCGCCTCGATCGGGTCCACCGACCGCTTCGGCCAGAAGCGGGACAGCGCGAGCCAGGCGATGCCCATGCCCACCCCGCCGAGGGTGGGTATCAGCAGCGCCCGCCAGGGGACGAGATGGGTCATGCTGGACAGCCGCTCGTCGGGGCCGAGGGCGAACAGCACCCGGTGCATCAGCTGGGCGATGGCGGTCATGGCGAAGACGCAGAACGCGGTGAACACGCCGAGCACGGCGGACAGCACCACCAGCCATACCTCGTCGGCGCGCACCAGCGCCCGCAGCACCTGCGGCACGTGCAGCACCCAGCCGCGCAGCGGACGCTCGTGACTGCCGAGTTGCAGGGGGCGTTGCCAGAAACCCGGGCGCGACGGATCGGCCTCCGGGCGACGGAAGCGGGAAAGCAGGCGATGCCCCGGAAAGCTGTCCATGCGCATCGGTCCGTACTCAGCCTCCGGGGCGGTCGCAGATTTTTCCGGCCGCAATTTCCCCAAGGGCTCGGCACTGTTCTCATGGCCCGGAACCCGGCCGGGAGCAAACGCTTTTCGCTGCCTGCCGGGCGGTTTTGCCTGGGGCGTGGCCTGGAAAGCGCCCTGCCTCCGCTTCGCGGCGGCGGCGACCCGCGGCAAACGCCTTCCCCAGCCGGGGTTTCCCGGCCTATCGGGGGCGCGGCAAGGGTCCGGCGAGGCGGAAAGACACATGAACATCCTGTCGGTGCAGTCGTGGGTGGCCTACGGCCACGTGGGCAACGCCGCCGCCGCCTTCGTGCTGCAGCGGCTGGGCGACGAGGCGTGGGTGGTGAATACCGTCCATTTCTCCAACCACACCGGCTACGGGCACTTCACCGGCGAGCGCGCCACGGCGGCGCAGCTGGCGGCACTGTTCGGCGGCATCGAGGCCCTGGGAGCGTGGACGCGCTGCGACGGCGTTCTCTCGGGCTACCTTGGCTCCGCCGCGGCGGGCGAGGAACTGCTCGCGGCGCTCGGACGCATCCGCCGCGCCAACCCCGCGCTCCACTACTGCTGCGATCCGGTGCTGGGGGAGCGGGGCCGCGGTCTGTTCGTTCCCGCCGACTGCGCGGCGTTCTTCCGCGACCGGGCGCTCGCCCAGGCCGACCTGCTCACGCCCAACCACTTCGAACTGGAGTGGCTGGCCGGGGTGCCCGTGGCCACGCTGGCGGCGGCGAGACGGGCGGGGCGTCTGCTCGCGGCTAGGATGCGCGAGGGCGGCCCGGCCAGCGTGCTCGCCACGGGTCTGCTGCTGGAGGACACGCCGGCCGGGGCGATCGACATGCTGCTGATGGAGGGAGACGCGGCGTGGCTTCTCCGGACGCCCCGTCTCGCTCTCGCGGCGCACGGTGCCGGCGACGTGCTCGCGGCCCTGTGGTGCCACCATCGCCTTGCTGGCGCGGCTCCACCGGCGGCGCTCGAGGCGGCCGGCTCGGCGCTGTTCGGCCTGCTGCGGCGGACGGCGGAACAGGCCTCTCCCGAGTTGCTGCTGGCCGACGCGCAGGAAGAGCTGGTGCGGCCCTCACGGTGGTTCCACGCAAAGAAACTTTGACCGGCCGGGACAGCGGCAAGAGCCTTGCGCTGTCGGCGCGGTTGCGGATAGCGTGATCGTAATGGGCCGGGCGGACCATTGGGGGAAAGCCCGGTTGCGACGGCGGAAGCGCGGCGCCAAGATCGCCGTCCGCCGCGACGGGAAGGAGCCGAAGTCATGACGGTAGCCGCAATCTTGAGGCACAAGGGGTCCGACGTGGTCAGCATCAGCGGCGGGGAGACGCTGGCGGGGGTTTCCCAGCTGCTCACCGAGCGGCGGATCGGCGCGGTGCTGGTGCACATGGGCGACAATCCGCTCGCCGGCATCCTGAGCGAGCGCGACATCGTGCATGCGCTGGCCAAGTACGGGGCGGAAGCGCTGAAGCTGACCGCGGTGGAGGTGATGACGCGGGAGCCGCAGACGGTCACGCCCACCACCAGCGTGGTCGAGGCGATGGCGATCATGACCTCCGGGCGGTTCCGCCACCTGCCGGTGATGAGCGAGGGCAAGGTGATCGGCCTCGTTTCCATCGGCGACGTGGTGAAGGCGCGCATCGCCCAGCACGAGGCCGAGATGGAAGGCCTGCTCGCCTACGTTTCCGACGCGGGCTGAGAGGCAGGCGCTCCTACCGGGAGTTGCCGGCCCAGATCGGGCCGCCCAGATCGAGGGTTTTGGGGCTGGTGGAAGCGCCGGTGAGCGCTCCGACGCCGCCGCCGATCACTCCGCCGACCAGGACGCCGATCGGCCCGCCGATGATGCCGATGCCAGCGCCGGTGGCGGCGCCCGCCGCCGCGCCCCCTTGGGTGCGGTCCTGCGGGTTGGTGCCGCATCCCGCGAGCAGCAGCGCCCCCGCGAGAGCGACGATTCCAGGCCTGATGGACATGCGGCTTTCTCCCCTGGCTTTTCTCGACTCGGCGACAGACACGCTCGTTGCGGGATGTTAGGCTGCTCCCGCCGCGGGAGGGAAGGGGCCGAAGCCGGCATCGCGGCGCCTTTCCCGCGGGACATCGGCCCCTTGCAACAGATGAGGAGGTTTGCGTCATGGCATCGCCGGTTCCCCTGCGCCGCCCTGCCTGGGTGGAGGAGTTCAGCGCCTTCATCCTGAAGGGCAATGTCGTCGATCTCGCCGTCGGCATCATCATCGGCGCCGCCTTCACCACCATCGTCAGCAGCCTGGTGAAGGACCTGCTCAATCCGCTGATCGGCCTGCTCATCGGCGGCATCGACTTCAGCAACATGTTCGTTACCCTGAAGGGTCCGTCGGAACCGACGCTGGCGGCGGCGCAGCACGCCGGCGCGGTGACGCTCAACATCGGCATCTTCCTCAACGCCGTGATCCAGTTTCTCATCGTCGGCTTCGCGGTGTTCTGGATCGTGAAGGGGCTGAGCCGGCTGCAGGTCGCCGGCAAGAAGGCGGCGGCGGCGCCGCCGCCGCCGAGCGAGGTGCTGCTCGGCGAGATCCGCGATCTTCTCGCCGCACAGACCAACGCGGCCAAATCCGCGGAGTGAACGCGGCGGTCCGCGCTTGATGTGGGATCGCCCCGCCCCAACATGAAGGCGACCGGCGCCGCTCCGGCGTGCGCCGGCCTTCCTGTTGGGGGCAAGCCATGCACCAGTCCGGGCCCGCGCCCGTTCGTCTCGATCCGCCGCTGCGCGGGCGCATCTACGACAGCATCGCCGAAACCATCGGCAACACGCCTCTCGTGCGCATCCCCCGCCTTGCCGCGGAGGAGGGACTTGTGGCCGACGTCGCCCTCAAGCTCGAGTTCTTCAATCCGCTGGCGAGCGTGAAGGACCGCATCGGCGTCAACATGGTTCTCGCGCTCGAGCATGCCGGGAAGCTTCATTCGGGCACGGTGCTGGTGGAGCCCACATCGGGCAACACCGGCATCGGGCTTGCCTTCATGGCGGCCGCACGCGGGATGAGGCTCATTCTTACCATGCCGGAATCGGTGTCGGTGGAGCGGCGGAAGATGCTTGCCTACCTCGGCGCCGAGATCGAACTCACGCCGCGCGCCGGCGGCATGTCCGGGGCGATAGTGCGCGCGAATGAACTGGTGGCGGCCACGCCCGGCGCCGTGCTGGTCGGGCAGTTCAGCAATCCCGCCAATCCCGATATCCACCGGCGCACCACCGCCGAGGAGATCTGGTACGACACGCAGGGTGGCGTCGATATCGTCGTGTCCGGCGTGGGCACCGGCGGCACGCTCACCGGCATCGGCCAGGCGCTGAAGCCGCGCAAGCCGGAACTCAGGCTGGTGGCGGTGGAACCTAAGGCGAGCCCGGTGCTGTCGGGCGGGGCGGCGGGGTCGCATCCGTTGCAGGGAATTGGCGCGGGCTTCGTCCCCGAGGTGCTGGACACCGGGCTGATCGACGAGATCGTGCAGGTGGACAACGAGGAGAGCTTCGCGCTGGCGCGCAGGCTTGCGCGCACCGAGGGCATTCCGGTGGGCATCTCGTCGGGCGCGGCGCTGGCGGCGACGCTGGTCGTGGCGAAGCGGCCGGAGAACGCCGGCAAGCTCATCGTCACCATCGTGCCGAGCTTCGCCGAGCGCTACCTCAGCACCGACCTGTTCGCCGGGTTGTAGTCGTCCGGCGCTACGGCTTCTCCGCGAACAGCGAGCGCAGGCCCGGCACGGTTGCCGGGCAGCGGCCGCGCTCGGTGATGAAGCCGGTCACCAGCCGCGCCGGCGTGACGTCGAACGCCGGATTGGCGGCGGGCGAGGCGGTGATTAGCACCGTCTCCAGCCGGCCTTCCCGCGTGCGGCCGGTGATCGCCGTCACCTCCTCGGCGGCGCGTTCCTCGATGGGGATGCCGCGGCCGGTCGGCAGGCTCCAGTCGATGGTGGTGGAAGGCAGCGCCACCCAGAACGGCACTTTGTTGTCGTGCGCGGCGAGCGCCTTCAGGTAGGTGCCGATCTTGTTGGCGACGTCGCCGTTGCGGGCGACGCGGTCGGTGCCGACGATGACCAGATCGACCATGCCGTGCTGCATGAGGTGGCCGCCGGCGTTGTCGGCGATCACCGTGTGCGCCACGCCGTGATGCGCTAGTTCCCACGCGGTGAGCGAGGCGCCCTGGTTGCGCGGCCGCGTTTCGTCCACCCACACGTGCACGTCGATGCCCCGCACTACAGCGGCGTAGACTGGCGCCAGCGCGGTGCCCCAGTCGACGGTGGCGAGCCAGCCGGCGTTGCAATGGGTGAGCACGTTGACGCGCCTGCCGGTGCGCGCGGCGGCCTCGGCGAGCAGCGGCACGCCGTGGCGGCCGATCGCCTCGCACTGGGCGGCGTCCTCGTCGGCGATGGCTGCGGCTTCGGCATAGGCTGCCCCGACGCGCTCGGCGGCGGGCAGCGGGCGGAGTTTCGCCAGCATGCGCGAGACCGCCCAGCGCAGATTCACCGCGGTGGGACGCGTCGCGGCGATGCGCGCGGCCGAGCGTTCCAGCGCCTCGGTGGAGGCATCGGCGCGCAGCGCCAGGCAGACGCCGTAGGCGGCGACGGCGCCGATCAGCGGCGCGCCGCGCACCTGCATGGTGGCGATAGCGACGACGACGTCGGCCGCGGTGGCGAGGCGCAGGATCTCCACCTGCCACGGCAGGCGCGTCTGGTCGAGAATATGCACCGACCAGCCGTCGGCCTCATCCACCCAGACGCTGCGATAGGCGGTGCCGTCGATGTTCATGGTGGGACGATCCCGGTGCGGGGGGAAAGCAGGGGCATCCGTTCAGATCCGCCGGTGCAGCACGCAGAGCAGGGTGAACAGCCGCCGGGCGGTGGCGAAGTCGATGTCCACCTTGTCCTTCAGGCGGGCGATCATCAGCGCCGCGCCTTCATTGTGCAGGCCGCGCCTGCCCATGTCGATCGCCTCGATGCGGGCCTCGCGGCCTTCCGCCACGGCCTGCTCGTAGCTGTCGATCAGCATGTAGTAGTCGCGGATCAGTGAGCGGAACGGCCCGAGCACGAGGCCGATGGCAAGCCACGGCGTATCGTCGGCGCGGCGGATGTCGAAGATCAGCCGGCCCTCCTGCAAGGACAGCCGGAGCGCGTACGGTCCCTGGTCGTCGTTGCCCGGGCGCGTATGCGGCGCGAAGCAGTTCTCTGCCTGCAAGTCGAGAAGGGCCTGCGTTCGGTCGGCCTCGGCCAGCGACGTCAGTCGCGACGGCAGTTCGCCGTCCAGGCTTACCCGTATCAGCCGGGCGGTCGGCGACTGCGGAGCGTTGGTGTCGGCGCTCACCTGCCGCTTTCCGTGGGGGCAGCGGTCGCGTTCGCGGCGGCAGCGCCGGAAGCGGTGTGGGGCCGGTGTTCAGCATTCGGCACAGACAAGAGGCACCTCGGTCTCGGGCGGCGTCGCCAGCTTGAACGCGCGCCGGCGGCGGATCAAGTTCTGCCGCGCATGGCATGCTGATCGTCTCGGAGACAGAGGGCAAGAGCCGCGCGGCCGCGGGCCGCCGGCGGCAGCGGCACGGAACTGGGGCGCCGATGCCGCCCCGGTTGCCGGTGGCGTCGCTGTCCTGATCGGAAGCGGGATCATCGGCGACGCCGGGTCGGCGCCGTTCGGACTCGATGTGGAAACAACCTGCCGCGCGGCGCAGGGAGATCGTGCGCATCGAGGCGGAACGCGCGGTGGCGAATGCCCGTCCGGCGGCGCCTCCCCGTGCGGGCCGGAAGGCGACATCGGGAAGGCCAAGTCTATGCCTGCGAAAAACCTTTCTTCCCACCGGGCGGCGCGTTCTCTCGCGACGGTGAAGGAATTGCTCCGGCTGCGCGCGCACGAGGATGCGGCGGCATTTTTCGAGCCCTGGTGTGCAAAGCCTTGGTCGGGGAGAAGCGCGACAACGCGAATTTTTGCTTCCGGTTGACGGAAGGCATGCGCTTTTTATTGACATGCCGAACACAGACGCGGATAGCAGGGAAGCGCATACTTGGCCGAGTCGCAGGACGACAAAAACGCATCGGCACGTGTGTGCGTGCAGGAAAGGTTCGTTCGGTGAGGTGCGCCCGCGTCTGCTGGCGAAACTGCTGTTCGGGCGGGGGCGGCAACAACGGCGCTCCGGGCCTGAAGCGGGTTCGTGCGGCGGAAGGGCATGTCCGTGCCGCGAACGCGATAGACAAACGATGCGCCCCATCACGGCAAACAGGGAGTTCCTCGAGGTGAGCAGCGAAGAAACCAGGAAGCAGGCGGCTGCCGCGGCGTTGGCCGTGCGGGCGCCGACGAAAAAGGCCGCCATGCCGGCGGCGAAGAAGCCCGCGGTGAAGGCGGCGAAGCCCGTGGCGGCGAAGAAGCCCGCAGTGAAGGCGAAGCCGATGGCGGCGAAGAAGCCCGCAGTGAAGGCGAAGCCGATGGCGGCGAAGAAGCCCGCAGTGAAGGCGAAGCCGATGGCGGCGAAGAAGCCCGCAGTGAAGGCGAAGCCCGTGGCGGCGAAGAAGGCCGCGGCGAAGGCGAAGCCCGTGGCGGCGAAGAGGGTCGCGGCGAAGGCGAAGCCCGTAGTGGCGAAGAGGGTCGCGGCGAAGGCGGCGAAGCCTGTGGCGGTGAAGAAGGTTGCGGCGAAGGCGAAGCCCGTGGCGGCGAAGAAGGCCGCGGCGAAGGCGAAGCCCGTGGCGGCGAAGAAGGCCGCAGTGAAGGCGAAGCCCGTAGTGGCGAAGAGGGTCGCGGCGAAGGCGGCGAAGCCTGTGGCGGTGAAGAAGGTTGCGGCGAAGAGGGTCGCGGCAAAAAAAATGGCGGTGGCGGTTCCGGAAATCGCCAAGGAGCAGAAGGTCGCGGCGCCGCGCCGGCGCAGGAAGGCATCCGCGGTTCCGGAGATGCCGGCCGCCGACACCGCTGCGGCCGTTGCGGCCGAGCCGGCGGCGAAGGAAGACTCCGCCGGCTGAGCGGCAGGAACTTCGCCGCGCGTTTCTTGCGTGCCATGCGGGGCGCCGAAGCCGGCGCTCCGCATGGAGGATGTCCGTCTCAGCGGAAAGTGGTGAGCAAGTCGTCCACCTGTGCTTCGGTCAACTGGCGCGGGTTCGCCGTTCGCAGAAGCAGATAGAGCTTCGCCGCTTCCTCCAGTTCCTCGGCCGCATAGACGGCATCGGTGAGTGTGCGCCCGGAAACCACCGGACCGTGGTTGGCGAGCAGCACGGCGCGCGCGCCTTTCGCCGCGGCGGCGATTGCCGGTTCCATCTCCGGATCGCCGGGGCGGAAATAGCGCACCAGCGGCAGCGTCCGGCCGACGCGCATGACGAAATATGGAGTGAGCGGCGGGATCGGCCGCTCGGCATCAGCGTCGGCGAGACAGCCGACCGCCGTGGCCATGGTGGAGTGCAGGTGCACCACCGCGCCGCAGTCGGGGCGCACGGTGTAGAAGGCGCGGTGCATGAACACTTCCTTCGAGGGCTTCTCGCCGCCGACGTGGGCGAAGTTCGTGTCGAGCCTCGAGATCTGTCCGGCACGAAGCCGGCCGAAGGAGGAGTTCGTCGGCGTGATTAGGTAGCCGTCGTCGAGGCGGACGCTGATGTTGCCGGCGCTGCCCACCGAGAAGCCGCGCGCGTAAAGCGAGGCCGCGAACGCCACCAGCAGTTCGCGCGTGGCCTGCTCGTCGATGCCGCCGCTCATGCCGCGGCCCCTTCCAGCATGGCGAAGGATTTGCTGAAGAAGTCCGGCGCGCCGAAGTTGCCGCTCTTCAACGCCATCAGCAGCGGCACGCCGCTGCCCTCGGCGTAGGTCCACGGCACACCGGGATCGATCTCGGCGCCGATGCGGAGACTCTGCACGCCGAGCCGCGTCACCACCGCGCCGGAGGTCTCGCCGCCGGCCACCACGAGGCGGCGCACGCCGAGCCCGACCAGCGCCTCGGCAACGGTGGCGAGTGCCTCCTCGATCAGCGTGCCTGCGGCCTCGCGGCCCAGCTTCTGCTGCAGTGCCGCCACCTGCTCCGGTGCCGCCGAGGCGGCGACGACGACCGGCTTCGCGCCGAGCAATCCCTTCGCCCAGGCGATCGCCTGCGCGGCGAGGGCGGCGGCATCTGGCGTCGCCAGGGGATCGAGTTGCAGCACCGGCAGGCTCTGCCGCGCGATGCCGATCTGCTGCAGCGTCGCGCGCGAGCAGGAACCTGCGACCACGGCGGTGGCGCCGTGCACCATCGGCAGTGCCCCGGGGTCGGCGAGCACGGGCAGAAGCCCGGCGCGGCGGAAGTTCTCCGGCAGGCCGAGCGCCACGCCGGAACCGCCGGTGATCAGCGCATGCTTCGCCGCCGCCTCGCCGATGGCGAACAGGTGCGCGTCGCTCACCGCGTCCACCACCGCCCAGTGGCGGCCCTGCTCCTTCAGCGCCGTCATGGCGTCGCGGATCGCGCCGGCGCCGCGCTCCACGGTGGCGAACGGCACGAGGCCGACGGGGTAGGGAGTCTGCCGCCCCAGCACGCGCACCAGGCTCGCGTCGCGCATCGGGTTCAGCGGATGGTTCTCCATGCCGCTCTCGTTGAGCAGCGCCGAGCCCACGAACAGATGCCCCTGGTATACCGTGCGGGCGTTGGTGGGAAAGGCGGGGCAGGCGAGGGTGAAGCCGCAGCCGAGCGCCTCCATCATCGCGTCGCCCACCGGGCCGATGTTGCCGGCATCGGTGCTGTCGAAGGTGGAACAATACTTGAAGAAGAACTGCCGGCAGCCGGCATCGCGCAGCCACGACAGCGCGGCGAGGCTGTCGCGAACCGCTTCCGCCGCCGGCGTGGTGCGCGACTTCAGCGCCACCACCACGGCATCGGCGTCCGGCACTGTCTGGCCGGGCGCTGGCACGCCGATCAACTGCACCGTGCGCATGCCGTTGCGCACCAGCATGGAACAAAGATCGGTGGCGCCGGTGAAATCGTCAGCAACCGAGCCGAGCAGGGGCATGAGCGGATCCTCCGGAA
Source organism: Pseudomonadota bacterium (assembly GCA_021780035.1). Taxonomy (GTDB): domain Bacteria; phylum Pseudomonadota; class Alphaproteobacteria; order Acetobacterales; family Acetobacteraceae; genus Rhodovastum. Next base: position 14,164 of record JAJXZO010000025.1, on the reverse strand, counting down.
CGCCGTGCGCGGGGCTCGTGCGCGCGGCCACGGCCGCAAACTTCGCCGCCTTCGCCGCCGAAGGCAAGGCGGGCGGGCGCATGCGTGCCCCCGTGCGGGCGGGCGGTGGAACGACCAGGGCGGGGGCTCAGCCGCCGAGCAGCGTCACCAGCGCGGCGGCCTGCGTGGCCCAGTCCGGCAGCGCCTGTCCGGCTTGCCACGCCGCATCCGTCAGTTCCGCGCGCAACGCCTCGTCGCAGAGCAGGCGGCGCAGAACCTTAGAAAGGGTGACGAGGTCGCCGGGCGGGCAGGCGATGCCGCCGTCGGCGAGCAGCATCTGCGGCGCGCCGCCGCTCGAACTCGCCACCGGCACGCCGCGGCGCAGCGCTTCCGCCACGGTGAGGCCGTAGCTGTCCCAGGCGTCCGCCTGCACGAACAGGTCGGCCTGCCGCCAGAGCGATTCGGCAAGGGTGGCGGTGGCGTAAAGCCTATCGGCAAGGCCAAGCCCGGCGGCGAGCGCCGCCGGCGCGTCGGCGTTGCCGCAGGCGAGCACCAGCCGCCAGCGGAGGTCGGGCATGCGCGACAGCGCCCGCAGCACCGCCTCCTGGGCTTCCGGCGCGCCGGCCGAGAGCAGCATCGGGCCCGCCTCGCCGGAGCCCTCGCTCCTCGGCAGCGCCGTGCTGCCGCTGGCGAGAACGGAGAGGTGCGCCGCATCGGCGAGGCCGTCGGCCCGCAGTTCCTCGGCGGCGGCCTCGTTCGGCACGACGACGCGCGCGAACAGCGGCAGCAGCCTGGCCTCCAGGCTGGCGCGAATGCTGCGTTCGGTTTCGCCGAGCGCGGCGTCGTGGGCGGCGGGCCGGGCCAACAGCAGCGCGGCGCGGCGCGAAACGAGCTTCTCCGCGCTGCCGGCGAGGGCGGGAAGCGCGCTGGCATCGACGAGGATGCGCGTGCCCGCGTCCAGGCTCTCGAATGCGGCGGCGTCCCCGAGCGATCGCGCCTCGTGGCCGACGGCGGCGAGCGCCGCGAGCAGCCCTTCGTGGTAGGCGCGGGTGTCCGCGGCGACGGAACCGGAAGCGATGAAGGCGAGGCGCATCAGGCCGCCTCCTCCTGCCGGATTGTCACGGGGCGACAGGCGGGCGAGAGCATCGGCATGGCTTCGGTCCACAAGCTGTTCGGAACGGCCGCATCCCATAATCCTTTGCCGGCCGCTTTGCATCCCCGGTGGCGGGCGGCATGAAGCAATTGTCATCCGTCGGGGCTTCCCCCTGCCGCGGGAGCCCTTGAACCGGGAGAGGGGCGACAAAACATGCCGGCCGGGGATTGTTATGGCGATGGACCGTTGCGCGCCGGACGGAGAAGGCAAGGCCGTGGAGGCTACTGAAAGGCTGCAGCGCGACACGCGGATCGACGTGCTGCGCGGGTTGGCGCTGCTGCTGATCTTCGTCGATCACATCCCGGGCAACGTCCTCGGGCTGTTCACGCTGCGCAACTTCGGCTTCTCCGACGCGGCGGAATTGTTCGTGCTGCTGTCGGGCTTCTCCTCGATGATCGCCTACGGCCGGGTGTTCGAGCGGGCGGGCGGGCTCGCCGGGCTCAGGCGCATCCTGTTTCGGTGCCTGCGCATCTACATGTTCCAGATCGGCATGCTGCTCGCCATGGTGGCGATCGTGCAGGTCGGAATTTCGTGGTTCGGCTGGCACGCCGGCGAGATCGGCCCGCTGATGCACGGGATGAGCGGCTTCCGCCGGGGGCTGTCGCTGCAGGCGGTGCCGTCGAACCTGAACATCCTGCCGCTCTACCTGGTGCTGATGGGCGCCTTCCCGGTGTTCTGGCTCGGCTTGCGCCGCTGGCCCATGCGCGCCCTGCTCGTGTCGTGCGGCGTGTGGGTGGCGGCAAACGAAATTCCCGGATTCAACCTGGTCAACTGGCTGGACGGCCAGGGCTGGTACTTCAACCCCTTCGCCTGGCAGTTCCTGTTCGTCATCGCCATGCTGCTTTGCAGCCACTATCTCGCCCAGGGCCAGCGTCTGGCCGTGCCGCGGCTGCTCTGGCTCGCCTGCCTGCTCTATGTCGGCTTCGCGCTGTTCGCGGCGGCGCCGTGGGCGAACTGGGGGCTCGCGTGGAAGCCGCTCGCGCTCGATCCCGACAAGACGACGCTGGCGCCGCTGCGGCTGCTCAACGTGCTCGCCCTCTTCGTCCTGCTGATGAACATTTCCGGCTTCGCCGGCGTCGCCGGGAGCCGCTGGCTGCGGCCGCTCGACCTGTGCGGGCGGCACTCGCTCGAGGTGTTCTCCCTCGGCACCATGCTGTCGCTGTTCGGCCACCTCGTTTTCCACACGTTCGGCACCAGCGCGTTGTTGCAGATCGCCGTCAACGGCGGCGGCTTCGCCGCCATGATCGCGCTGGCGGCCGTGCTCGAGTGGCGGAAGCGGACGGGACGGTCGAAGCTGCCGCCGGGCGGGCTCATGGAGGCGGCCGGCAGATGACGGCGCGGATGCTTCGGCGATTGCGGATATGGCGGAATTGTGGCATGAATCGTTTCATGTTCCGCACGACACGGCGCGGTCTGGTGCCGCTGATGGCCGGAATGTCGCTGGTGCTCGCGGCTGCCGCGCCGCCGGTGCCGCCTTCCTCGCGCAGTCGGCTGCCGCTGGTGGCGAGCCGGATCGCCAAGGGGCAGGACCTGCGCATCGTCGCCTTCGGCTCCTCCTCCACCGAAGGGGCGGGCGCGAGTTCGCCACGGGCGAACTACCCCAGCCGCCTCGAACGGGAACTCGGACGGCTGTTGCCGGTGCCGGCGGTGGTGCTGAACCGTGGCATCGGCGGCGAGGACGCGGACGACATGCTGCGCCGGTTGCCGTCGGTGCTGGCGGAGCGCCCGCACCTGATCATCTGGCAGACCGGCACCAACGATCCGCTGCGCCGGCTGCCGCTTTCCCGCTTCATCGCCGAAACCAGGGCCGGCGTGGCGGCGATGCGCGCCGCCGGCGTGGACGTGATGCTGATGGGCCCGCAACTCTGCACGCGGCTCGACCATCTGCCCGGCTCGGATCGCTACCGGCGGGCGCTCGTTCGGATCGGCGTGGAGATGGGCGTGCCGGTGGTGCACCGCCATACGCTGATGCAGACGTGGCTCGCGAAGCACGAGGTGGCGAAACGGGCGATGTTCGCGCCCGACGGTCTGCACATGGCGGACGGCGGCTACGCGAAGCTCGGCAAGGAAGTGGCGCACGAGATCGTCGCCCTCGCCCAGCCGGCCTCGGGCTACGCCCGCCGCTAGATGCGGGTGGACAGCGCGAGAGCCAGTGGCCTCGCGAACCGGACGGGCCGGCCACGCGAGCCGTAGCGCGGCGCCGCTTCCGGGCCGCTGTGTGCCGCCCGCGCGATCACCGCGATCACGCGCCCCTGCGCTTTGAGCGCGCGTTCCAGAAGCCGCCTGTTGTCGGCCACCAGCGTGCGGAGCCTGCTGCAGCGGGCGCCGATGCCGGGGCGCGCCGCCGCCGGCAGCGAGCCGACCTGTTTCTCCGCCTCGACGAAGCTGATCGTCGCCTTCCGCTTGGCGCCGAGGAGCGAGAGGGCGGCGGCGAAGTCGAGCGCTTCCAGCGCCTGGTTCTCCTGTTCCAGCACCGAGGCAAGAGCGTCGGCGGCGTGGGCGAGGCTGTGTTCGGGGGGCGGGGTCACGACGGATTCTCCTTGGCTTCCTGAAGGCGCAGCATTTCGTGGAAGATCGGCACGGCGAGGCCTAGGCCGCCGCGCGCGGCCATCTGCCTGGCGATCGCCTGGACGAGGAACGGCTGGAACGCCTTCTCGCCTTCGCCGCCGCCGAACGGCCCGGACGACAGGTCCACGGTCTGGAACATCGGCGCGAGCATCTCGGTGAGCGCCATCGCCTCGAAGTTCTTTGCCGTCCGCCAGGCGCGGGCCGCCCGCGGCATGGTGAGTTCGGCGGCGGTAGGGGCGAAAGGCGTCATCAGCGCACCTTGAGGTCGGCCTGCAGCGCGCCGGCCGCCTTGATCGCCTGCAGGATGGTGATCATGTCGCGCGGGCCGATGCCGAGCGCGTTGAGGCCGGAGACCAGATCACCCAGCGTGACGTTGCCCTGCAGGATGCCGAGGCGCTTGTCCTGCGACGCATTCACCTGGATGCTGGTGCGCGGCGCCGTGGTGGTGGTGCCCGTGGCGAAGGGGCCCGGCTGGCTCACCATAGGCGTCTCCGTCACCTTCACCGTGAGGTTGCCCTGGGCGATGGCCACCGTGCTCACCCGCACGTTGGCGCCCATGACGATGGTGCCGGAGGCCTCGTCGATCACCACCACGGCGGCGTTGTCGGGCACGACGCGCAGATCCTCGATGCGGTTGAGCGCATCGATGACGTTCCGGCCGGTGAGATCGACGGCGACGGTGCGCGGGTCGGTGGCGTGGGCGATGCCGGGGCCGACGGAGCGGTCGATCGCCTCGGCGATGCGCACGGCGGTAGTGAGGTCGGGGTTGCGGAGCGAGAGGTGCAGCAGCGGGTGGTCGGCGAGGCGTTAGCCGATCTGGCGTTCGACGGTGGCGCCGTTGGCGATGCGGGCCGAGGTGGGCACGTTCTGCGTCACCGAGACGGCGGCCCCGCGCGCGGCGATGGCGCCGGTGACGAGGGCGCCCTGGGCCACCGCGTACACCTCGCCGTCGGCGGCGAGCAGCGAGGTCACCAGCAGGGTACCGCCGGTGAGGTTCTTGGCGTCGCCGAGGGCGGAGACGGCGACATCAATGCGCGTGCCATTGCGGGCGAAGGGCGGCAAATTGGCGGTGACCATCACCGCCGCCACGTTCTTCGTCTGCAGGTTGGCGGCCTGGTCGCGGGTGTTGACGCCGAGCCGCTCCAGCATGCCGATCAGCGACTCGCGGGTGAACACGGAGTTGTTCAGCATGTCCCCGGTGCCGTTCAGCCCCACCACCAGGCCGTAGCCCACCATCTGGTTGCCGCGCACGCCGTCGACGTCGGTGATGTCCTTGACGCGCACCTGCGCCGCCGCGGGCGTCGCGGCGAACAGCAGGGGCAGCAGCAGGGCGGCGAACAGCAGGGACAGCGGGCGGTGCACCGGGCTTCCTCACGCGCATTGCGAACAGGACGTTAAGCTCTGGCGGCTATGGTGCCTGCCGAACGCAAGGCGCGTGCCAGGGCAGAACGGCCTGAGGCCGCGGGCCGGCGGGTGGCGGGAGGCGGCACAAGCTGCCGCCCGGCACGGCGAACCGGGCATGGAGGTGCTGATGACAGGGGTGGACAGGGTCGGCGGTTCGGCGCCGGTCGCCCGCGTCGCCGGCCAGGCGCTGGCCGGGGGGGCTGTCTTCTCGCTGCGGGCCGACGCGACGGAGGAACCGGCGGCGGCGGCGCCGGCCGCGGAGGTGATGCTCGGCGGCATGCTCGTGCTGCAGGAGGCCGAAAGCGGGGCGGTGCGCGACCGCGAGGCGCGCCGCCGCGCCCACGACCTGCTGGGGGCGCTGGTGCGGCCGCAGCTGGCCCTGCTGGCCGGACAGGAGGACATACCCGCGCTGCACCGCCTCGCCAATCTTGCCGACGATGTCCCCCAGGCCGCCGACGAAGACCTGCGCGCGGCGGTGGCGGCGGTGGTGCTCCGGGCGCGGGTGGAACTCGCCCGTCACCGGAGATTCACGAGCGGCTGAAGCCCTGGGCCATTCCCTCCTCTTGGCGCGGCCGGCGGGCATGGTTATAAGCCCGGCAGCCAGCGGCCGGATCTGCCCTGCTGTGGCCGCGGAGTGTGGGAATGTCTGCGGGATTCGCTACGATGACGATGACCCTGCCACCCGACTATCATCCGTCGGATGACGAGGAATTCATGAACCCACGGCAGCTCGAGTATTTCCGTCAGCGGTTGCTGAGCTGGCGGGGGGACCTGCTGCGGGAGGCCGACGGAACTCTGGCCAGCCTTTCCGAGGGGGGGATCCGCGAGGCCGACATTACGGACCGCGCCAGCGTGGAGACCGACCGGGCCCTCGAACTGCGCACCCGCGACCGTGCCCGCAAGCTGATCACCAAGATCGACCAGGCCCTGGCGCGCCTGGAAAACGGCACCTACGGCTTCTGCGAGGAGACCGGAGAGCCGATCAGCCTGAAGCGGCTGGACGCGCGCCCCATCGCCACCCTGTCGCTCGAGGCGCAGGAGCGTCACGAGCGCATGGAGCGCGTTCACCGCGACGATTGAGCCGCGGCGAAGCGGCGTTCAGTCGAAATCCTCGGCCAGGGCCGCGCGCGTCGCCTCCGGCAGCATCGCCATGTGGCTGTAGGCGGGGTGCGACAGCCCGAGCGTCACCCGCGCGCCGGAGCGGCGGAAAGCGGCGATCTGCGCCGCGCTGAAAGGAAAGTGCACGAACTGCACCGAGCTCGCCTTGCCCTCGGCGGTGGTGCGGTCCTGGTCCGCCTCCGGCACGGCGTGGATGGTCTCCCCGGCGACCTCGAGGAAAGCGGTGTCCTCGATGCCGCCCAGGCTCGCGAGCACCTGCTTGCGGCGCGCGGCATCGGCCACCTCGATCATGAAGGTCGCGGCCAGCTCGTGCCCGTTCGGCACCAGCGGGTTGTAGGCGGCCAGCTCGTCGGCGAGTTGCGCCTCTCCGCCGCGCTCGATGTGCAGCATCTCCTGGATCTGATGCCACATCGTCTGCCAGTTCTCGAAATAGAACGTTACGTAGGGGCCGACGGCGAGACGGCGCAGCTTCTTGACCGCGCCGATGCGCTGGTGCCACTGGCTGCGCTCGGCGGCGTAGACCTCGGCGGGCAGGATGTCCGTGGCGGCGATCGCGTGCCTGGCGGCCATGGGTGGCTCCTTCAGCCGGTCAGCCCGTAGGCGCGGGCGATCAGCTCGATCGGGTGGGTGAGCAGTTCCGGCAGCTTCTCCGCGCCCTGGCTCTCGACGCCCTGCACGATGTGCCGGCCGGCCAGCGGGCACTCGGAGGTGAGGATGGTCGCCTCCTTCGCTTCCCGCGCCACCGGGCGGCCCACCTTCATCGCCACCGGGAACATGTCGGTGCGGAAGCCCCAGGCACCGCCGTGGCCGGAGCAGCGCTCGATCACCTTCAGGTCCACCTCGGGCAGCAGGCGCAGCATGTCGGCGGCCTTCGGCCCCATGTTCTGCGCGCGCGCGTGGCAGGCGATGTGGGCGACGATGCGGCCGTCGAGCTTGTTCATGCCGGGCGCCATGCCTTCGTTGCGGGCGATGTCCACCACGTACTCGCTGAGGTCGTAGCTGGCGGCGGCAAGCTCCTTGACCGCCGCATCGTCGGGCAGGATCAGCGGCCACTCGAACTTCAGCATCAGCGCGCAGGAGGGCACCGGGATGACGATAGCGTAGCCGCGCGCGACCCACTGTGCCAGCTCGCGCGAGACCGCGCGGGCGGCCGCGGCCACCGCCGGGATGTTGCCCTGCTCCAGCAGCGGCATGCCGCAGCAGCGCGGATAGACCACCTCGGTCTCCACGCCGTTGTGCGCGAGCACGGCGCGGGCGGCGAGGCCGACGCCTGGGTCGTTGTAGTTGACGAAGCAGGTCGCGTAGAGCACGGCCTTGCGCCCGAAGGCGGGCGCCTCGCGGTTCACCGCGGGCGCCTTCCGGGCGGCGGACTTGAAACTTTTTCCGGCGTAGGGCGGCAGCTCCGCCTCGTGGTGCAGGCCGGCGAAGCGTTCCATCGCCCGGCGCATCGTCTTGTTGCCGCGTTTGCTCGCCCAGTTGGCGATCCCCGCCACCGGGGCGATCATGCGGCCGTTGCGGTCGGTGTGGGCAAGCTGGCGCTCGGCGAAGGGCGGCTTGTGCTGGTGGTTGGCCGCGGCGCGGGCGCGCAGCATCAGGTGCGGGAAGTCGATGTCGAAGCTGTGCGGCGGCACGTAGGGGCACTTGGTGAGGAAGCACATGTCGCAGAGGGTGCAGGCTTCCTGGACCTTGTTGAAATCGGCACCGTTGACGCCGTCGAGTTCGCCGGTCGGCGAGGCGTCGATCATGTCGAACAGGCGGGGAAACGAATCGCACAGATTGAAGCAGCGCCGGCAGCCGTGGCAGATGTCGAATACCCGCTTCAGCTCCGCCTCCAGCTTGACCGGATCGAGAAAATCGGGGTCCTGCCAGGGGAGCGGGTGGCGGGTGGGAGCTTCCAGGCTGCCTTCGCGCATCGTCTTTCGTCCGGGATGAGAAACCCGGACGGCCCCAGGGGCCGTCCGGGCCGGGTGAGGCTACTTCAGTTCGTTGAGGGCGCGCTGGAAGCGGCCGGCGTGCGACCGCTCGGCCTTCGCCAGTGTCTCGAACCAGTCGGCGATCTCGTCGAAGCCCTCGTCGCGGGCGGCGCGGGCCATGCCGGGATACATGTCGGTGTATTCGTGCGTCTCGCCGGCGACGGCGGCGGCGAGGTTGTCGGCGGTCTTGCCGATCGGCAGGCCGGTGGCCGGGTCGCCCACCGCTTCCAGGTATTCCAGGTGGCCGTGAGCGTGGCCGGTTTCCCCCTCGGCGGTGGAACGGAACACCGTCGCCACGTCGTTGTAGCCCTCCACGTCCGCCTTCTGGGCGAAGTAGAGGTAGCGCCGGTTCGCCTGGCTCTCGCCGGCGAAGGCATCCTTCAGATTCTGCTCGGTCTTGCTGCCCTTGAGAGCCGCCATGGAATCCTCCTTGCGTGGTTGACTCTGCGCGGAGACGCCGCCGGCGCCCCCCGGGGCGTTCATATTGCCGCACCGGAAGCGCTTTTGAATAGCGGAAGCGTAACTTTTCGTCGCCGCCGGTCACACAACGGCGGCGCGGCGCTCACGCGGGCTTTCCCCGCACGGATGCGGCGGTCTGGCCGAAAAGCACCGCGCGCGATCGCTCGTCCGTCACCGGTTGGGGATTGACCTGGGCGGCGAGCGCGTAGGCGCGCTCCACGGCGGGGCGCGCGCGCATAGTCTCGAACCAGCGCTTCAGGTTCGGGAAGTCCTCGAGCTTCTGCTGCTGGCGCTCGTAGGGGACGATCCACGGATAGCTCGCCATGTCCGCGATGGAATAGGCGCCGGCGACGAACTCGCGGTCGGCGAGGCGCCTGTCCAGCACGCCGTACAGCCGGTTCGTCTCGTTGACGTAGCGATTGATGGCGTAGGGGATTTTCTCCGGTGCGTAGGTGCCGAAATGATGGTTCTGCCCCGCCATCGGGCCGAGCCCGCCCATCTGCCAGAACAGCCACTGCATCGCCTCGGCGCGGCCGCGGGTGTCGGCGGGAAGGAACTTCCCCGTCTTTTCCGCGAGATATTGCAGGATGGCGCCCGATTCGAAGACGCTGAGCGGCCCCTTGCCGTCGGCCGGCTCGGTGTCGACGATCGCCGGAATGCGATTGTTCGGGGCGATGGCGAGGAACTCGGGCCGGAACTGTTCGCCCTTGCCGATGTTCACCGGGACGATGCGGTACGGCAGGCCCGCCTCCTCGAGGAAGATGGTGATCTTGTGGCCGTTCGGCGTGGTCCAGTAATGGAGGTCGATCATCGGTTCTGCGTCTCGCTTTCAAAGGATTGCGATTGGGAAGGGAGGCCGGCGCGCCCCGCCCTCCGGGTGGGGCTTCCCGGCAGCGGCTCCCGAAAGATTATGAGACGGCCGACCCGGTTCAACCCCCCGGCGGGTGCTGGCGCCGGTGCGCTTGCTTCCGTATCCGCGCAGGGGCTAGGTTCCCCGTCAGTTCGATATCAATCCTATAACGAGGAGGGAACGGAATGAGCGAAGCAACGATGCCTGTCGAGGATTTCGCTACCATGCGGGGCCGGATCGCCTCGATTTTCGGCGGATCGATCGGCAACCTGATCGAGTGGTACGATTTCTATGTCTATAATTTCTTCGCGCTTTATTTCGCCAAGTCCTTTTTTCCGCATTCCGATCCGACGGTGCAGCTGCTCGACACGTTCGCCATCTATGCGGTCGGCTTCCTGGTCCGGCCGGTCGGCGGCTGGCTGCTCGGCGTCTATGCCGACCGCGCCGGGCGCAAGACGGCGCTGCTCGTCTCCGTGCTGATGATGTGCGTGGGCTCGCTGATCGTCGCGATGACGCCCACCTATGCGACCATCGGCATCGGCGCGCCGCTGGTGCTGCTGGTGGCGCGGCTGCTGCAGGGCCTCTCGCTCGGTGGCGAATACGGCACCTCGGCGACCTATCTGAGCGAGGTCGCCATCTCCCGCTGGCGCGGCTTCTACAGCAGCTTCCAGTACGTGACGCTGATCGGCGGACAGGTGCTGGGCGGCGCGACGCTGCTGGTGATGCAGCTAGCTTTCACGCCGGCGCAGCTCGAGGCCTGGGGCTGGCGCCTGCCGTTCCTGATCGGCGCGGCCTGCGCGCTGTTCGGCGTCTACCTGCGCGCCAACCTGGTGGAAACCGACCAGTACGTACGCGCCAGCGCCGACAAGCGGCGCGGCTCGCTGGCGAGGCTGCTCAAGCACCCGAAGCAGATCCTGCTGGTGTTCGGCCTGACCATGGGCGGCACCACGGCCTTCTACACCTACACCACCTACATGCCGACGTTCCTCGTCAACACGGTGCATCTCACCCGCGACCAGGCGACGCAGATCTCCTTCATCACGCTGGTGCTGTATGCGTTGATGCAGCCGCTGGCCGGCGCGATCTCCGACCGCATCGGCCGCCGCCCGGTGCTGATGTGGTTCGGCGTGCTCGGCACCCTCGGCACGGTGCCGATCCTGAACGCGCTCGCCGCCACCCACAGCTACGGCACGGCGTTGCTGCTGATCCTCGTCGCGCTCGTCATCATCACCGGCTACACCTCGATCAACGCCGTGGTGAAGGCCGAGCTGTTCCCGGCCGCGGTGCGCGCGCTGGGCGTGGGGCTGCCCTATGCCATGGCGGTGTCGATCTTCGGCGGCACGGCGCCGATGCTGGCGCTGTGGTTCAAGAGCCACGGCATGGCGGCGGCGTTCTACTGGTACGTGAGCGCGCTGATCTTTGGCTCGGCGCTGGTGTACGGCTTCATGGGCGACACCAAGAAGACGTCGCTGATCGATCGCGACTGATCCACGCGGCAGGCCGCCCGGTCACTCCCGCCCGATGGTGCCGGGCGGCCTGCCGGCGATGACGCCGGTCGCGCCGCTGATGCCGCGAGCGCGCCAGGGACGGTACGGCGGGCAGCGTTCCGGTTCCGGCTACTGCACGCCGCGGTTCCGGAGCATCAGCAGCCTGGCGTCGTTCGCGATCTCCCAGATGCGCCTGTTTCGTGCGCGCACGGGTTCGATGATGGCGAGCGCCTGCGCGACGGCTTCGTCGGGGAGATCCCGCCCCGAGGGAACCGTGTCGGGGTCGTATGCGAACGCGGCGAAGTCGTTCGCATACAGGGTTTTGATGAGCGTCCGGCTCCGGCCGCTCAGGAAGGAGGCGGAGTAGGGCAGGAACGATTCGTTGACCCGGCGGAAGGGAGGAAGGACGGTGTCCGGCACCAGGGACTGGAGGTGCTGCCAGGCCGACGCCATCGCCTCGACGCGATAGATATGAAACTTCACGCGCGGCCAGAGCAGCAGGTGTGTTTGCGGTCGCCAATGCGAATTGCGCCAACGCACGTCGTCCTGCACCGAGGCCAGGTACTCGAGGAACCGTTCGAACGCGGGAGCGATGCTTTCCGGATGGCCGGGCGCCGGCAGGAAGCGCTCCAGCCCGGCCAGATCGTTCGTCTGCGATGGCTCGGTGAGCACGACCTTCGACGACCACGACGAGAAGATGCGGCTGTACGGATTGCGGACGAACGCGAAGCGGAAGCAGTCCTCCTGCCCCAGCCGCTGCATCAGTTCGCGCTCGCTCGCGACCTGGTACATGGGAAGGTCCGCGCGGATGCGATCGTGAATGACAAGGTCGGGCGTCGTTTCCGCGCTGATGAACGGCCTGTTCAGGCGGTGCGGCGCCTGCCACTCCCACAGCCACCACTTCACGGCGGTGCAGGCGGCTTTCGGGACGGACACGATCTGCCACCGCGGCCGGTCGAGGAAGAAACTTCCGTAGATCAGGTGGGAGACGACTGCGCGATCCATCGGGGATTCGCTCCGGGATGCTTTTCGGGGAAATCGTTCGTGACCGCGTCCGCCCCGGCCGGGAGGCGGAGCGCCGTCACTCCCACTCGATGGTGCCGGGTGGCTTGCTGGTGATGTCGTAGGTGACGCGGTTGACGCCCCGCACCTCGTTGACAATGCGCCCGGCCACGCGGTTCAGGAACGCCATGTCGAAGGCGTACACATCCGCCGTCATGCCGTCGGTGCTGGTCACGGCGCGCAGCGCGCAGGCCATGTCGTAGCTGCGCCCGTCGCCCATCACGCCCACCGTGCGCACCGGCAGCAGCACGGCGAACGCCTGCCAGATGGCGTCGTAAAGCCCGGCGGCGCGGATTTCTTCCAGGTAGATCGCGTCCACGCGGCGCAGCAGCGCGAGCTTCTCCTCCGACACCGCGCCGGGGATGCGAATGGCAAGCCCCGGGCCGGGGAAGGGGTGGCGGCCCACCAGCGCTTGCGGAAGGCCAAGCTCGCGCCCGAGCGCCCGCACCTCGTCCTTGAACAGTTCGCGCAGCGGCTCGACGAGGCGCATGCGCATCCTTTCGGGCAGGCCGCCCACGTTGTGGTGGCTCTTGATGGTGGCCGAAGGCCCGCCCGTGGCGCTGACGCTCTCGATCACGTCCGGGTAGAGCGTGCCTTGGGCAAGGAAATCGGCGCCGCCGAGCTTCGCCGCCTCCTCCTCGAACACCTCGATGAACAGCCGGCCGATGGTCTTGCGCTTCACCTCGGGGTCGGTCACGCCGTCGAGCGCGCCCAGGAACAGCCGCCTCGCGTCGCGGTGCACGAGGCGGATGTTGAAGCGGTCGCGGAAGGTGCGCACCACCTCGTCGGCCTCGCCTTCGCGCAGCAGTCCGTGATCGACGAAGATGGCGGTAAGCTGGTCGCCGATGGCCTGATGGATCAGCACCGCCGCCACCGCCGAATCCACGCCCCCCGAAAGCCCGCAGATCACCCGGCCCTTGCGCACCTGCTCGCGCACGGCGGCGATCTGCTGCGTGCGGAAGCCGGCCATGGTCCAGTCGCCGCGGCAGCCGGCGATGGCGTGGGTGAAGTTGCGCAGCAGTTGCGTGCCGTGCGGCGTGTGCACCACCTCGGGGTGGAACTGCACGCCGTAGAAGCGCCGCGCGTCGTCGGCGATGGCCGCGAACGGCGCGCCCTCGCTCGTGGCCACCACGCGGAACCCTTCGGGCAGCTTCGTCACCCGGTCGCCGTGGCTCATCCACACCGTCTCGCGCGTGCCCGGCGCCCACACGCCCTGGAACAGCGCGCAGCCGCCGGCGACGTCGAGCAGGGCGCGGCCGAACTCCCGCCCGTCGGAGCTTTCCACCGCGCCGCCAAGCTGCGCGCACATCGTCTGTTCGCCGTAGCAGATGCCGAGCACCGGCACGCCGAGTTCGAACACCACCTGCGGCGCGCGCGGACTCGCCGCCTCGGTGACGCTGGCGGGCCCGCCCGAGAGGATGACGGCGCGCGGCCGATAGGCGCGGATGCGCTCCGCGCTCGCGCTGAAGGGCCAGATCTCGCAGTAAACGCCGCTTTCGCGCACGCGCCGGGCGATCAGTTGCGTGACCTGGCTGCCGAAATCGAGGATCAGCACGGCCTCGGGGGTGGCGTGGGGCATCAGCGCATCTCCGTGGGGGGGCGGTTTCGGGGCGCGGCCGGACGGGCGCCGTCCAGCGGCGGCGGGCGCTCACGCGCGGCGCTCCAGCGCGGCGGCGAAGAAGCCGTCGGTGTCGTGGCGCGCGGGGGAGAGTTCGAGATACGGTCCCATGCCGGGCAGGGGGCCTTCCCATGGCCAGGCGCGCGCGAGCGGTAGCAGCGCGAAATCGGCGTGCGCGGTGAGGAAGGCTTCCACCTGGGCGGCGTTTTCCGGGGCGAGCAGCGAGCAGGTGGCATAGACGAGCCACCCTCCGGGGGCCACCAGCGTTGCCGCCTGCGCGAGAATCGCCGCCTGCTTCGCCGTCAGTTCCGCGAGATCCTGTTCGGTGAGCCGCAGCCGCGCGTCGGGGTTGCGCCGCCAGGTTCCAGTGCCGGTGCACGGGGCATCGACCAGCACCCGCTCGAAGCCGGCACGGTGGCGCTTGCTCCACTTGTCTCCGGGCACGATCAGGTGCCGCTCGGCGTTGTGCACGCCAGCCCGGCGCAGTCGCCG
>JAJXZO010000215.1 GCA_021780035.1 Pseudomonadota bacterium | reverse complement strand
ATTCCCTCCCTCAGCTCACGACATAGGGAAGCAGGGCGAGGAAGCGGGCGCGCTTGATGGCGTTGGCGAGATCGCGCTGCTTCTTCGCGGAAACCGCGGTGATGCGGCTGGGGACGATCTTGCCGCGCTCGGACAGGAAGCGCGACAGCAGCCGGACGTCCTTGTAGTCGATTTTCGGCGCGTTCGGGCCGGAGAAGGGGCAGGACTTGCGGCGGCGGTAGAACGGCCGGCGGGCGCCGACGGCGGCGCGGCGGGCGGCCGGATTGATCTCGGTGGAATCGGACATCGGCTCCTACTCCTCGATCGCGCGTGGTTCGTCGTGCTCGGACGGCGGTGCGTCCTCGCGGGCCCGGTACTCCTCACGGTCGTCGTAGCCGCGCTTGCGCCCGGACTCGAAGCGCCCGGAGGGCTTCGGGCCGCGGAAGGACCGCTCGCGATCATCGGGCTTGCGCGACAGGATGGAGCTCGGGCCTTCCTCGATCGCATCCACCCGGATGGTGAGGAAGCGCAGCACGTCCTCGTTCAGGCGGAGCAGGCGCTCCATCTCCTTCACCGAGGCGGGGGCCGCGTCGATGCCGAGCAGCATGTAGTGGCCCTTGCGGTTCTTGTTGATGCGGTAGGCGAGGCTGCGAAGGCCCCAGTACTCCCGCTTCTTGATGGAGACGCTGGCGCGCGGGGCCTCGGCCTCGCCCTCGGCGGGCGGGGGCGGCGGCGCGATGCCCTTGTCGGTGTCGAGCTGGACGCCGATGGCGTCGGCGATCGCCTCCACCTGCTGCTGCGTGACGTCGTTCCGTGCGATGAACACGGTTTCGTAGAGCGGCATGGATACTCCCTCTGGCTTGTCTCTGCTCCGGACCACCGGGTCCCGCGCCACCATGGCGTGCGAACATAGCCGGGCGGGGCCGTCCCACCCGGCAGGGAAGGTGCGGGCTTATACACGCCTGTGCCCCCGATGCAAGGGCGCGGGCGGGGTGCATTGACAGACCCCCCTCCGCGAAGCTACGCCCCGCCGCCGTTCCACTCTGGACCCGAGCCGGGAGCGTTCCCTATGCCCACATTCGCCGCCGTCTTTCCCGGCCAAGGCAGCCAGGCCGTCGGCATGGGCCGCGATCTCGCGGAGGCGTTTCCCGCCGCCCGCGAACTGTTCCAGGAGATCGACGACGCGCTGGGGCAGCACCTGTCGCGGCTGATGTTCGAGGGGCCGGCCGAGGAGCTGACGCTGACCGAGAACACGCAGCCGGCGCTGCTCGCCCACTCGCTCGCGGTGGCGCGGGTGCTGGAGAAGGAGGGCGGCTTCCCGATCGGTGGGCGCGCGCTGGTGGTGGCGGGCCACTCGCTCGGCGAATACAGCGCGCTCGCCGTCGCCGGCGCCTTCGGCGTCGCCCAGGCAGCAAGGCTGCTGCGCTTCCGCGGGCAGGCGATGCAGCGCGCGGTGCCGGCGGGCATGGGCGCCATGGCGGCGCTGATCGGCGCGGATCTCGCGCTCGCCGCCGCCATCTGTGCCGAGGCCGCCCGCGGCCCGGATGGCACCGAGGTGGTGGAGCCGGCGAACGACAACGGCGGCGGCCAGGTGGTGATTTCCGGCGCGAAGGCGGCGGTGGAGCGGGCGATGGCCATCGCCCGCGGCAAGGGCGTGAAGCGCGCCGTGCCGCTCGCGGTGTCGGCGCCGTTCCATTGCGCGATGATGGCGCCCGCCGCGAAGGAGATGGCCGGCGCGCTCGCCCTGTCGCCGCCCGTCGCGCCCGCCGTGCCGCTGGTGGCGAACGTGACCGCGGCGAAGACCGCGGATGCCGGCGAGATCGGCCGGCTGCTGGTCGAGCAGGTGACGGCCACCGTGCGCTGGCGCGAAAGCGTGGAGGCGATGGCGGGGATGGGCGCCGACAGCTTCGTTGAACTCGGCGCGGGCAAGGTGCTATCGGGCCTCGCGCGGCGCATCGTTCCGGACGCGGCGGCCACTTCCATCGGCACTTCGGCCGAGATCGAGACTTTCCTGAAAAAGCTGTAGGGGGAACGCATCATGTTCAGGCTGGACGGCAAGACGGCTCTGGTGACCGGCGCCTCCGGTGCCATCGGCGGCGCGGTGGCGCGCGCCTTCCACGCCCTCGGCGCCGTGGTGGTGCTGACCGACATGCGCCCCGAGGGCATGGAAGCCCTGGCAGCCGAGCTTGGCGAGCGCGTGCACGTTTGCGTGGCCGATCTCCGCGACGCGGGCGCCGCCGACAAGCTGGTGGCCGATGCCGAGGCGGCGGGCGGGCCGCTCTTCATCCTGGTGAACAACGCCGGCATCACGCGGGACAACCTCGCGCTCCGCATGAAGGACGAGGAGTGGCAGATCGTCATCGACGTCAACCTCACGGCGCCGTTCAAGCTGACCCGCGCGGCGCTGAAGGGCATGCTGCGCCGCCGCGCCGGGCGGATCATCTCCATCGCCTCCATCGTCGGCCACACCGGCAACCCCGGCCAGGCGAACTACGGGGCGGCGAAGGCGGGCCTCGGCGGCATGACCAAGGCGGTCGCCAAGGAAGTGGCCTCGCGCGGGATCACCGCCAACCTGGTCGCGCCCGGCTTCATCGCCACGCCGATGACCGACGCGCTGACCGACGAACAGAAAGCCAAGCTCTCCGAGAACATTCCGCTCGGCCGCCTCGGGCTGCCGGCGGACGTGGCCGCGGCGGTGACCTTCTTCGCCTCCGACGAGGCGGGGTGGATCACCGGCACCACGATCCACGTCAACGGCGGGATGGCCATGCTCTGAGCGGGGCGTGGCGGGGGTTCACGCGGTTGGCGCCGCCGGCGAATCCATGCTAAGCGGCGCCCTACCCCACTCGGGCGGAGTGGGGACAGGGCGCGAGCGCCCGCAGTTATCGATACGAAACGCCAACCGGCAGGCAGGAGTCAGAAGTCCGATGAGCGAGATCGCCGACAAGGTTAAGAAGATCGTGGTGGAACACCTCGGAGTCGAGGAGAGCAAAGTGACGCTGGAGGCATCGTTCATCGACGACCTCGGCGCCGACAGCCTCGACACCGTGGAACTGGTGATGGCCTTCGAGGAGGCGTTCAGCGTCGAGATCCCCGAGGACGCGGCCGAGAAGATCAGCACCGTCAAGGACGCGATCGACTACATCGAGAAGCAGAAGGCCGCCTGAACCGGCGCCTGCGCATAACGGGCAAGGATGGCAGCGATGCGTCGTGTGGTGGTGACCGGGATGGGCATCGTCTGCCCCCTCGGACTCGGGGTGGCGAACGTCTGGCAGCGCCTGCTCGCGGGACAATCCGGCATTTCCGCCATCCGGTCCTTCGACGTGGGCGACCTGCCCGCGAAGATCGCCGGCGAGATCCCGACGGGGCCCAAATCGGAGGGGAGGCTCGACCTCGCCGAGTGGGTGCCGGTGAAGGACCAGCGCAAGATGGATCGGTTCATCCAGTACGCGCTGGTCGCCGCCACCGAGGCGGTGGAGGATTCCGGCTGGCTGCCCGAGAGCGAGGAGGACCGCTGCGCCACCGGCGTCATGATCGGCAGCGGCATCGGCGGCCTGCACACCATCTATGAGGCCTCCATCACGGTTAGCCAGGGGCGGGCGCGGCGGCTGTCGCCGTTCTTCATCCCCTCGGCGCTGATCAACCTCGCCTCCGGCCACGTCTCCATCAAGTACGGCTTCAAGGGCCCGAACCACGCGGTGGTGACCGCCTGCGCCACCGGCGTCCACGCCATCGGCGACGCCTCGCGGCTGATCGGCCTCGGCGACGCCGAGGTGATGGTGGTGGGCGGCGCCGAATCGGCGGTGAACCCGCTGGGCATAGCCGGGTTCTGCGCGGCGCGGGCGCTGTCCACCGGCTTCAACGACACCCCCACCAAGGCATCCCGCCCGTGGGACAAGGACCGCGACGGCTTCGTCATGGGCGAGGGCTCGGGCGTGCTGGTGCTCGAGGAATACGAGCACGCGAAAAAGCGCGGCGCGAAAATCTACGCCGAGGTGTGCGGCTACGGCATGTCGGGCGACGCCTACCACATCACCGCCCCGGCGGAGGGCCACGAGGGCGCCTTCCGCGCCATGAAGGCGGCGCTCCGCAACGGTGGCATCGCCCCCGGCGATATCCAGTACGTGAACGCCCATGGCACGTCGACCGAGGTGGGCGACGACCTCGAGCTTGAGGCGGTGGAGCGGCTGTTCGGCGATGCCGCGAACGGCCTGGCCATGTCCTCCACCAAATCGGCGACCGGCCACCTGCTCGGTGCCGCCGGCGCGGTGGAGGCGATCTTCTCCATCCTCGCGCTGCGCGACGGCGTCGCCCCGCCGACGCTGAACCTCGACAACCCGAGCCGGGAAAGCGCGATCGACCGCGTGGCGCACACCGCGCAGGAGCGGAAGATCGACGTGGCGTTGTCCAACAGCTTCGGCTTCGGCGGCACCAACGCTTCCATCCTGTTCCGCAGGGCTGGCTGATCCCCAACGAATCGAAGCCCAGGGCGCGTCGCATCGCCGCTTTCGTGGCGGCGGCGGTGCTGCTGCTCGGTTCGGCCGGGGCGCTCGGCTGGAACGCCGTCATCGGCGCGTATCGCGGACCGGGGCCGCTGGCCGCGGCACGGGACGTGGTGGTGCCGCACGGCGGTCCCGAGGAAGTGGGCCGGGCGCTGCTTTCGGCGGGTGTGATCGGCCACGTCTGGCAGTTCCGCCTCGCGGTGGCCGCCACCAGCCGCGACGGCGTGCTGCGCGCCGCCGAACTCGCCTTCCCCGCCCATGCCTCCCTCGCCACCGTGCTCGACGTGCTGCGGCGCGGCCGGCCGGTGGAGCACTTCGTCACCATCCCCGAGGGGCTGACCGCCGCCGAGATCGAGGCGCTGCTTGCGCGCACGCCGGGCCTCACCGGCAAGGCGCCGCTGCCTGCCGAAGGGGCGCTGCTGCCGCAGACCTACGCCTTCACCCTCGGCACCACCCGCAGGGCGGTGGAGGCGCGCGCCGAGGCGGCGATGACGCGCGCCCTGCGCGGCGTGTGGCAGGGGCGGGATGCGGCGCTGCCGCTGGCATCGCCGGAGCAGTTGCTGACGCTGGCAAGCATCGTCGAGCGCGAGACGGCGCTCGCCGCCGAGCGGCCGCTGGTGGCTTCGGTGTTCCTCAACCGCCTGCGTCTCGGCATGCGGCTGCAGTCGGACCCGACCGTGATCTATGCCGACTCCGCCGGCGGCGGCACGCTGGCGCATCCGCTGACGCGCGCCGACCTGGAGCGGCCCAGCCCCTACAACACCTACCAGGTGGACGGTCTGCCGCCCGGGCCGATCGACAGCCCGGGGCTCGCCTCGCTCGAGGCGGTGGCGCATCCGGCGGCCAGCCGCGACCTCTACTTCGTCGCCAACGGCAGCGGCGGCCACGCCTTCGCCCGCACGCTCGCCGCGCACAACCGCAACGTCGCGCGCTGGCGGGCGCTGAACGGCGAGACGGGGCACTGAGCGCGGCCGGCGGGTCATGTCATGGAACTGTCATCGATCTGCAATACGCCGGACTCCGTTCGCCGCTAGTGTGCGCCGCGACGGCAGCCGAGGCAGGGCCCTACGCCCGCGCCGGCCGCCGCGCACATAATTGGATCCAAGGAGGGGTCATGAGGGTTGCCACTATTGCCGCGGCGGTCGTTCTCGCGGGCGTCGCCACCGCCGCCCAGGCGCAACAGATCACCGGTGCCGGCTCCACGTTCGCCGCGCCGATCTACGCCAAGTGGGCCGAGGCGGCGCAGGGCGCCACCGGCGTGAAGCTGAACTACCAGGCGATCGGCTCGGGCGCCGGCATCAACCAGATCAACAACCGCACCGTCGATTTCGGCGCCTCCGACATGCCGGTGCCGGCCGACCAGCTCGCCCAGCACAAGCTGATGCAGTTCCCCACCGTCATCGGCGGCGTGGTGATGATCATCAACGTGCCGGGCGTGAAGAGCGACGAGATGAAGCTCACTGGCCCGGTGCTCGCCGACATCTACCTCGGCAAGATCACCAAGTGGAACGACCCGGCCATCGCCGCCCTCAATCCCGGCCTGAAGCTGCCGGCGCTGGCGATCGCCCCGGTGCACCGCGCCGACGGTTCCGGCACCACTTTCGTCTTCACCGACTACCTCGGCATGCAGAGCCCGGAGTGGAAGTCGAAGGTCGGCTCGTCCACCTCGGTGAGCTGGCCGGTGGGCTCGGGCGCGAAGGGGAGCGACGGCGTCGCCGGCACGGTGAAGCAGGTGCGCGGCGGCATCGGCTACGACGAGAGCGCCTACGCCGCCGAGAACCACCTGACCACGACGCTGCTGAAGAACAAGGCCGGCAAGTTCGTCGCGCCGGCGATGCAGACCTACGAAGCGGCGGCGGCCAACGCCGACTGGTCGAAGGTGAAGAACTTCGCCATCGACCTGAACGACCAGCCCGGCGCCGAGAGCTGGCCGATCGAGTCCGCCACCTTCGTGCTGCTGCCCACCGATCCGAAGGACGCGGCGCAGAGCGGCCGGGTGATGAGGTTCTTCAACTGGGGGTTCGAGCACGGCAGCGACATCGCCAAGCAGTTGCTCTATATCCCGCTGCCGGACAGCGTGCACCAAGCGATCCGCGGCGCCTGGAAGGCGGACGTCCCGGGCGCGCCGAAGTAGGCGTTCGACTGCCGATCACCGCTTGACGCCAGGGCGCGCCGGAAGACATTCCGGCGCGCCGACGCCTGCCGGAAGCCGCAGACTGTGAGCGAGGTGCCGTGTCAGCTTCGACCAACACCGCCGGACCGAGCCAGGGACGCCGCAACCTCGGCGACCTGCTGTTCGCCGCCGCCGCCGGCGGGCTCGGCTGGTTCGTGCTGCTGCTGCTCAGCGCCATCGTCGTCTCGCTGCTCGTGGGCGGCCTGCCGAGCTTCCGCGCCTTCGGCCTGCACTTCCTCTGGAGCACCGACTGGAACCCGGTGACGCAGCGCTTCGGCGCCGGCGTGTCGATCTTCGGCACCCTGGTCACCTCGGCGCTGGCGCTGCTGCTCGCGGTGCCGATCGCCTTCGGCATCGCCTTCTTCCTCACCGAGATCGCGCCCGAGTGGATGCGCCGGCCGGTGGGCATCGCCATCGAGCTGCTGGCGGCCATTCCCTCCATCATCTACGGCATGTGGGGGTTTTTCGTCATCGTGCCGATCATGGGGCAGATGGTCATGCCCTGGCTTTCGGACACGTTCGCCAATGTGCCTTTGCTCTCGACGCTGTTCGGCGGGGCGCCGTTCGGCACCGGCATCCTCACCGCCGCGCTGATCCTCGCGGTGATGGTGATCCCGTTCATCGCCGCCACCATGCGCGACGTCTTCGCCACCGTGCCGGCCGTGTACAAGGAATCCGCCTACGGCGTCGGCTGCACCACCTGGGAGGTGATGCGCAGCATCGTCATTCCGTACACGCACATCTCCGTGATGGGCGGCATCATGCTCGGTCTCGGCCGCGCGCTCGGCGAGACGATGGCCGTCACCTTCGTCATCGGCAACGCCAACCGCATCGCGAGCTCGCTGTTCGACCCCGGCAACACCATCGCCTCGCTGGTGGCGCTCGAGTTTCCGGAAAGCCCCGCCGGCAGCCTGAAGCTTTCCTCGCTGCTGGCGCTGGGTTTCATCCTGTTCGTCATCTCCTTCATCGTGCTCGCGGTCTCCCGCCTGCTGCTGCGCCCGAGGCCGGTATGAGCGCCGCCGTCCTGCCGCTGCCCGCCGCCGCCGCGCGCGACGCGCGCATCGCCCAGCGCCTGTCGCGCCGGCGCAAGCTGATCGACCGGATGGTGAAGGCGCTCTGCCTGCTCGCTACCCTGATCGGCCTGACGCTGCTCGCCTCCATCCTGTTCAGCCTGACGTGGCGGGGCGTGGGCGGGCTCGGGCTGCACGTCTTCACCACCAGCACCCTGCCGCCCGGATCGCACGGCGGGCTGTTGAACGCCATCGTCGGCAGCATCGTGCAGACGGCGATCGGCACGCTGATCGGCGCGCCGATCGGCCTGATGGTGGGCACCTTCCTCGCCGAATACGCGCGGGATTCGATTCTCGGCAGCGTGGTGCGCTTCCTCTCCGACGTGCTGCTGTCGGCACCGTCGATCCTGATCGGCCTGTTCGTCTACACGATCCTGGTGGAGCCGTTCCACGGCTTCTCCGGCATCGCCGGCAGCGTGGCGCTGGCGGTGATCGTGGTGCCGATCGTGGTGCGCACCACCGAGGACATGCTGCGCCTGATCCCTACCTCGCTGCGCGAGGCCGCGGTGGCGCTGGGGGCGCCGAAGTGGCGGGTGGTGGTGATGATCTGCTACCGCGCGGCGCGGGACGGCATCGCCACCGGCATCCTGCTCGCGGTGGCGCGCGTCTCCGGCGAGACGGCGCCGCTCTTGTTCACCTCGCTCGGCAACCTCAACTGGTCGACGAGCCTGTTCCAGCCGATGGCGAGCCTGCCGGTGACGATCTACCAGTATGCCGGCTCGGCGTTCAACGACTGGGTGCAGCTCGCCTGGGTGGGCGCGCTGCTGATCACCTTCGGCGTGCTGGGGCTGAACATCGCCGCCCGGCTGCTGCTGCGGCCCAAGGCATGAGAGCGGAGAGCATGAGCGAAACCATGAGCGACGCAGGGCAGCCGCTGCCGGCGCCGGCGCCGGCAGCGGCGGTGCCGGTCCGCACCGGTGAGATGCGCGAGCCGCGTATCGCCATCCGCGGCCTCGACTTCTTCTACGGCGTCAACCAGGCGCTGAAGAACATCACTCTCGACCTGCCGGATAAGCAGGTGACGGGGATGATCGGGCCTTCGGGGTGCGGCAAGTCGACCCTGCTGCGGGTGCTGAACCGCATGTACGACCTCTACCCCGGCCAGCGCGCCAGCGGTGAGGTGGTGATGGACGGCGCCAACATCCTCGACCCCGGCATCGATCTCAATCGCCTGCGCAGCCGCGTCGGCATGGTGTTCCAGAAGCCGACGCCGTTCCCGATGAGCATCTACGACAACATCGCCTTCGGCGTGAAGCTGCACGAGCGGCTGTCGCGCGCCGAAATGGACGACCGCGTGGAGAAGGCGCTGACCCGCGCGGCGCTGTGGGACGAGGCGAAGGACCGGCTGCGCGCCCCGGCGCTCGGGCTTTCCGGCGGCCAGCAGCAGCGGCTCTGCATCGCCCGGACCATCGCCGTGCAGCCCGAGGTGATCCTGCTCGACGAGCCGACCAGCGCGCTCGACCCGATCAGCACCCTCAAGATCGAGGAGCTGATCGAGGTGCTGAAGCGCGAGTTCACCATCGTCATCGTCACCCACAACATGCAGCAGGCGGCGCGCTGCGCCGACCAGGTGGCGTTCTTCTACCTGGGCGAGCTGGTGGAGGTGGGCGCGGCGGCGCAGATGTTCACCGCTCCGCATCAGCGGCGCACCCAGGAATACATCACCGGCCGCTTCGGTTGAACGCCGCCGCGGCACGCCCCGGAAAGCGAGGCAGACAGTGAAGACTTTCGAACAGGAACTGAGCCACCTGAGCAGCCTGATCACCGACATGGGCGGCATGGTCGAGCGGCAGGTGGCGCTGGCCGCCGCCGCCGTGCGCGAGCGCGACGCCGACGCGGCCGAACAGGCGGTGAAGGCCGACCGCGAGGTGGACGCGCTCGAGCGCGAGTGCGAGCAGTTCATCATCCGCCTGCTCGCGCTGCGCCAGCCGCTGGCGCAGGACCTGCGGCAGATCGTCGCGGCGCTGAAGATCAGCGGCGAGCTCGAGCGCATCGGCGACTACGCCAAGAACGTCGCCAAGCGCAGCCTGGTGCTGGCCCACCTCGACGCGCCGTTCGCCACCGCCGGCATCGGCCACATGGCGGAACTGGTGCAGGAGAACCTGAAGGAGGTGATCGACGCGTTCGGCGCCGGCGATGCCGAGAAGGCCGCCGCGGTGTGGCGCTCGGACGAGGCGATCGACGACATCTACAACGCGCTGTTCCGCGAACTCATCACCTACATGATGGAGGACGCGCGCAACATCACCTCGTGCACGCACCTGCTGTTCATCGCCAAGAACCTGGAGCGCATGGGCGACCACGCCACCAATATCGCCGAGATGATCTACTACGCCGCCCGCGGCGAGCCGCTGCCGGAAGACCGCCCGAAGGGCGGCGCGGCGGGATACGCGCCCGGCGCGGAGGAGCGCCCGTAGGAGTGGCGCCGATGACCCCGGTAGGCGCGCGGCCGCTGGTGCTGGTGGTGGAGGACGAGCCGGCGCTCGCCACCCTGCTCCGCTACAACCTGGAAAAAGAGGGGTTCGCCGTCGACGAGGCGGCCGACGGCGGCGAGGCGCTGCGGCGCCTGGCCGAGCAGCCGCCCGACCTCGTGCTGCTCGACTGGATGCTGCCGACGCTTTCCGGCCTCGAGGTGTGCCGGCAGATCCGGCGCAAGCCGGAAACGCGGTCGCTGCCGGTGATCATGCTCACCGCGCGGGCCGACGCCCAGGACATGGTGCGCGGCCTCAACATCGGTGCCGACGACTACGTGACCAAGCCGTTCGCCATGGCAACGCTGCTTGCCCGCGTCCGCGCGCTGCTGCGCCGCGCCGGCCCCGCGCCGGCAAAGGAGACGCTTTCCTTCGCCGACATCGCGCTCGACCAGGAGACGCACCGGGTCAGCCGGGGCGGCCGCGCCGTGGCCCTGGGGCCGACCGAGTACCGGCTGCTGGAGTTCTTCCTGCGCCACCCGAGGCGCGTGTTCTCCCGCGAGGAGATCCTCGACTCGCTGTGGGGGGCAACCATCCACGTGGAGCCGCGGACCATCGACGTGCACATCCGCCGGCTGCGCAAGGCGCTGAACGGCGAGGGAGAGGCGGATTTCGTGCGCACCGTGCGCGCCGCTGGCTACGCGCTCGACACCGAGGAACCCTGAGGCGCGCTCAGCAGCGCGACGGCAGCAGGGTGAGCGAGACGAGCTTTCCCTTCAGCACGAAATCGCCGAAGTCGAGCGAAAGCCCGTCGGCGACGCCGTTCTCCCAGTAGCGCATGGCGATGGCGAAATCGGGCCGCATGCCGCGCGGGTCGTTGCGGAAGAAGGCGATCTGCACGCGCTCGCTGCCGAGCCTGGCAAGCGACGGCCATTGCGACGGCGCGGGCGGGCGCTTCGAGAGGATCAGCACCGAGGTGAGCTGGGCGCCGTTCGCGCTCGTGCCGTCGAACAGCGGCAGCGACAGGAACTTTTCGCCCGCGCGCGCCGCCGCCAGGATGCGCTCGGTGTGGGCGGTGGGAAACAGCGTGCCCGCGGGCAACGGCACGGTCCGCTGCGGCGGGCTGGTGTAGCGCACCTCGCCCGGACCGCCGGGCCGCGCGAGCGTGGCGCTGCCGGCGATGTCGGAAGCGGTCCGGCCGGCGGCGGTCTGCAGCAGGCGGAAGCGCATGGAAAGCCCGGTCTTCGCTTCCCACGTGGCATAGCGGGAGAGGATGCGCCCCTCCTTGCCGTCGGTGTGGGCAAGCCTGAGGTCGAGTTCCTGCGTCGTGGCCCAGCCGTCGCAGCCGCCGCGCTGGTCGTAGGTCATGGTGCCGGAGACGTCGCTGATGGCGAAGCCGCGCGCCTTTTCCAGCGTCAGCTGGTAGACGGCGCGCTGGCCCGCCAATGGCGCCGCGGGGCCGGCGGCGCCGGCCGGAGCGGCGACGGCCAGCACGGAGGCGAGGAAGGCCAGAAGGAAAAGGCGCATGGGCGGAGCCTCCGCGCCGGCGGATGGGTTCTAGCGGCGCACCTTGGGCGGCAGGTCGAGCTTGAGGTGGAGTTCCTTCAGCCGTTCGGTCGTGGTTTCCGAGGGCGCGCCCATCATCAGGTCCTCGCCCTGCTGGCTGAGCGGGAACACGATCACCTCGCGGATGTTCGGCTCGTCGGCGAGCATCATGACGATGCGGTCGATGCCCGGCGCCGAGCCGCCGTGCGGCGGCGCGCCGTAGCGGAAGGCATTCAGCATGCCGCCGAAGCGGGCCTCCACCTCCGAGGCCGGATAGCCGGCGATCTCGAACGCCTTCACCATGATGTCGGGGCGGTGGTTGCGGATGGCGCCCGAGGACAGCTCGATGCCGTTGCAGACGATGTCGTACTGGAACGCCTTGATGGTGAGCGGGTCCCGGGTGAGCAGCGCCTCCATGCCGCCCTGCGGCATGCTGAACGGGTTGTGGCTGAAATCGACGCGGCCGGTTTCCTCGTTCAGTTCGTACATCGGGAAGTCGGTGATCCAGCAGAAGTCGAAGCGGCCCTCGGCGATCAGGTTGAGTTCGGTGCCCAGCCGGGTGCGCACCGCGCCTGCGAACTTCGCCGCCTCGTCCTTCTTGCCGGCGACGAAGAACACCGCGTCACCGGGGTGGGCGCCGGTGCGCTCGCGGATCGCCTCGGCGCGGTCGGCCTCGAGGTTGCGGGCGATCGGCCCCTTCGGTCCTTCCGCCTCGTAGATGATATAGCCGAGGCCGCCGGCGCCCTGCTCGCGCGCCCACTCGTTCAGCTTGTCGAAGAAGCTGCGCGGATGGGAAGCCGCGCCCGGCGCCGGGATGGCGCGGATCACCCCGCCCTCGGCGGCGATGCGCGCGAACAGGCCGAAGCCGCCGCCCGCGAACTGCCCGCTGACGTCGGTGATGCGCAGCGGGTTGCGCAGATCGGGCTTGTCGGAGCCGTAGGTCGCCATCGCCTCGTCGTAGGGGATGCGCGGGAACGGCGGCTTCGTCACCGCGCGGCCCTCGGCGAACTCGTCGAAGACGCCGGCCAGCACGGGCTCGATGGCGGCGAACACGTCCTCCTGCGTCACGTAGCTCATCTCGAAGTCGAGCTGGTAGAACTCGCCCGGCGAGCGGTCGGCGCGGGAGGCCTCGTCGCGGAAGCACGGCGCGATCTGGAAGTAGCGGTCGAAGCCGGCCGCCATGATCAGCTGCTTGAACTGTTGCGGCGCCTGCGGCAGCGCGTAGAACTTGCCGGGATGCAGCCTCGCCGGCACCAGGAAGTCGCGCGCGCCCTCTGGCGAGGAGGAGGTGAGGATCGGTGTCTGGAACTCGGTGAAGCCGGAAGCGATCATGCGCCGGCGGATGCTGTCGATCACCTTCGAGCGCAGCACCATGTTGCGGTGCACCTTGTCGCGCCGGAGGTCGATGAAGCGCCACTTGAGGCGGATGTCGTCGGGGAACTTCTCGTCGCCGGCGACCTGCATGGGCAGCACGTCGGCCGCCGACTGCACCTCTACCTCGCGGGCCCGAAGCTCCACCTCGCCGGTGGCGAGCTTCGGGTTGACCGTGCCCTCCTCGCGCCGCACCACCGGGCCGGTGACGGTGATGACGCTCTCCACGCGCAGGTGGTCCACGGTGGCGTGCGCGGGCGAGCCGGCGGCGAAGACGATCTGCGTCAGGCCGTAGTGGTCGCGCAGGTCGACGAACAACAGGCCGCCGTGGTCGCGCTTGCTGTGCACCCAGCCGGAGAGGCGAGCGGTCTGGCCGACGTCGCTGGCGCGGAGGGCGCCGCAGGTGTGGGTGCGATAGGCGTGCATGAATTCCATCCGGACGGGTGGCGGGAAGCAGGCACACAAGCCCTCGGCGTCGCGCCCTGTCAAGCGGCGGGGGCGCGGTTTTGCCAGCCCCGCCCGCGCTGATGTAGAAGCGGCCATGCCCCGCAAGATGAACGCCGAGTTTCCCGCCCCCGTCCTCGTCACCGACTCCGGGACGCTGGAGGCGCTCTGCGCGCGATTGCGTGGGGAGGCGTTCGTTACTGTCGATACCGAGTTCATGCGCGAGCGCACCTACTGGCCGGAGCTGTGCCTGGTGCAGCTTGCCGGCGAAGCCGAGGTGGCGGTGGTCGATGCCCTCGCGCCGGGGATCGACCTCGCGCCGCTCGGCGCGCTGCTCGCCGACCCGGCGGTGGTGAAGGTGTTCCATGCCGCGCGGCAGGACATCGAGATTTTCCTGCTCCGCTTCGACGCGGTGCCGGAGCCGCTGTTCGATACGCAGGTGGCGGCGATGGTGGCCGGCTTCGGCGACCAGGTGGGCTACGATTCGCTCGCCGCCGCCATCACCGGGGCGGCGATCGACAAGGCGCACCGCTTCAGCGACTGGGCGGCCCGGCCGCTGTCGCCGGCGCAGATCGCCTATGCGGCGGCCGACGTGACGCATCTCCGGCTGATCTACCGGCGGCTCTGCGAGCGGCTCGAAAAGGAGGGGCGGCTGTCCTGGGTGGCGGAGGAAATGGCGCTGCTCGCCAACCCGAACACCTATCGCGCCGACCCCGAGCGCATGTGGGAGCGCCTGAAGCCGCGCACTGGCAACCGCCGGCTGCTGGGGCGGCTCAGGGCGATCGCCGCGTGGCGGGAGCGCGAGGCGCAGCGGGCGAACATTCCGCGCAACCGCATGCTGAAGGACGAGATGCTGCTCGAGATCGCCGCCACCGCCCCCGCCACGCCCGAGCAGCTGGCGCGCGTGCGCGGCATCAGCCGCGGCTTCGCCGAGGGGAAGATGGGCCAGGGGCTGATCCGGGCCATCGCCGAGGCGAACGCCCTGCCCGACGAGGCCCTGCCCGCGGCGGCGCCGATGCGCGACGGGCCGAAGCCCTCGCCGGCGCTGGTTTCGCTGCTCAAGGTGCTGCTGGCGGCGAAGTGCGAACAGCACCACGTGGCGCCGAGGCTGGTGGCGAGCGCCGACGACATCGACCGCATCGCCAGCGAGGACGCCCCCGACGTGCCGGCCGCGTCCGGCTGGCGCCAGGAGATATTCGGCGCCGATGCCGCGGCGCTGAAGGAGGGCCGCATTGCCCTTGGCGTGGCCGGAAAGCGCATCCGCCTGCTGGCGATGGGCGAGGAACCGGCCGGCTAGACCGTCACCGTGGTCGCCGCGAGGCCGAGCGCCTCGCCGAGGCGCTGCATGCGCCGGGTGATGCTCTCGCCCGCGAACACGCCGTCGCCGACGGCGAGCCGGAGCGTCAGCGCCTGCTCGACGCCGATGCTGGTCGCGGCGAGAAGTTCCGGCGTGCCGGCGGAAAGCGTGTAGGCAAGCCGCATCGCCGTGCCGAGCACCACCGCCTGCCGTTTCGCCTCCTCGCTCAGCATGGCGTAGGCGACGGCGAGGAACGGCGCCTCGGGTTCGGCCTCGTAGCGGAGGGCGAGGGCCAGGGCGAGGAAGGCGCGGGCGTGGTGGTCGAGGCAGACGCCGGGCTGGCGCAGCACGTGCAGGAAGGCCTGTTCGGCGCGGTATTCCGGGTGCTCGCGGATGCCGACGTCGGACATCCAGCAGGCGAGTTCCCGCAAGGGGCGGAACTCGGCCGGCGCGGTGGCGAACAGCGGCGCCGTCCAGGAGAACAGCGCGGCCGGGAAGCGGGGATCGCGGCTGAAGCGGCGCGCGTAGTCGTGGCCGCTGGCGACAAGCGGGTCGCGCTCCCGCTCCGCCGTGGCCACCCGCCGCAGGTACCAGCCCTCGCGGAGGCCGTTGGCGCTGAACACCACGCGGCGCGCCCCGGTGCAGCGCAGCAGCCGCGCGAGCACGACGGCGGCGAAGGGCAGGTCCTCGAGGCGCCGCCGCGGCGCCCCGGCCATGCGTTCGAGCGTCCGGCGCGACACCGAGGCGATGGTGCGGGCAAGCTCGCGGGCGGCGGCGCGCTCGATGGTGTAGTGGTGCACCATGGCCAGCGGGTAGCGCGTGGCGGCGATGTGGATGCGGGCGAGCGCGCGCCAGGCGCCGCCGACCAGGAACAGGTCGTGTCCCGCCCCCTCGGCGAGCCAGGATTTCTCCGCCAGTTCCGCCTCGACGATGGCCCGCGCGCGGGCGGCCTCGCCGCCGGCGCGCTCGGCCAGCCGGATGACGCCGAGGCGGAAGGTCTTCGCCGCGTCCGCCACGCCGGCGCGGAGCCGCACGGTTTCGAGCGAGCCGCCGCCGATGTCGGCAAGGACGCCGTCCGCGCCGGGGATGCCGCAGACGAGGCCGGCGGCGGCGAGCGCCGCCTCCTCCTCGCCGGCCAGCACGCGGATCGGCACGTCCGGCATCTGCTCCCGGAGCATGGCGACGAAGGCGGGGCCGTTCTCGGCGTCGCGCACCGCCGCGGTGGCCAGAACCTCGAACGGATCGGCGCGCATCGCCCGGGCGATCGCGGCGTAGCGGCGCATCACCATCGCCGCCTGCGCCACCGCCTCGGGGTTGAGCCGGCCGGAATCCTGCAGGCCGCGGCCGAGGCGGAGCACCGCCTTCTCGTTGAAGATGGCCACCGGGTTGCGCCCGCGCCCCTCGAAGACGACGAGGCGGACCGAGTTGGAGCCGAGATCGACGACCGCGGCGCGCGGGTGGTGGGAGGGTTCGGGGGCGTTCATGACGAAAGCGATTCGGTGGCGGGCGAAGGGCGCGGCGTCAAGCGTTTCATTCGTCCGCCGCGTGGCTGCCGCGGCGCGCGCCGGTCTGCGGCGGCGAGCCGTGCAGCGCCGAGCCGCGGCCCGACAGCGACGGGTTGGTCATGAAATACTCGTGGGCGGAGACGCGGCGCAACTCGCTTCCCGCCCGCACACGGCGCCACTTGCCGTCGGGGCCGAGCTCCCACGACTGCTCGTTGTCGCGCAGGTTCACCATCATGATCTGGTCGAGCACCTGCCGGTGCACCGTGTGGTTGTGGATCGGCACCAGGGTTTCCACCCGCCACTCCATGTTGCGGGTCATCCAGTCGGCGGAGCTGATGTAGACGCGGGCGTGGCGGCTCGGCAGCTTGTGGCCGTTGCCGAAGGCGCAGATGCGGCTGTGCTCGAGGAAGCGGCCGACGATCGACTTCACCCGGATGTTCTCGGAAAGCCCGGCGACGCCGGGGCGGAGGCAGCAGATGCCGCGCACCACGGCGAGGATCTTCACCCCGGCCTGCGAGGCGCGGTAGAGCCGGTCGATCAGCCCCTCGTCCACCAGGCTGTTTATTTTCAGCCAGATGGTGGCGGGCCGGCCCTCGCGGGCGAAGGTGATCTCGCGGTCGATGAGTTCTTCCAGCGCCGGGCGGATGGTGAGCGGGCTGAAGGCCAGCGCGTCCATGCGCTCGGGGCGCGCGTAGCCGGTCATGTAGTTGAACAGCCGGGCGGAATCGCGCGTGAGGTCGGGGTCGCAGGTGAAGAAGGACAGGTCGGTGTAGATGCGCGCGGTGATCGGGTGGTAGTTGCCGGTGCCGAAATGCGCGTAGCTGCGCATGGTGGCGCCCTCGCGCCGCACCACCAGGCTGAGCTTGGCGTGGGTTTTCAGCTGGGCGAAGCCGTACACCACCTGCACGCCGCTGGCTTCGAGGGCGCGGGCGAGGCGGATGTTCGCCTCCTCGTCGAAACGGGCGCGCAGTTCCACCAGCGCCGTCACCGACTTGCCGGCCTCGGCCGCCTCGATCAGCGCCTTCACGATCGGGCTGTCGCGGCTGGTGCGGTAGAGCGTCTGCTTCACCGCCACCACATTGGGGTCGCGCGCCGCCTGGAGCAGGAACTGCACCACCACGTCGAAGCTCTCGAACGGATGGTGGACGATGATGTCCTTGGCGCGGATGGCGGCGAAGCAGTCGCCGCCGAAGTCGCGGATGCGTTCGGGGAAGCGCGGCGTGTAGGGGGCGAACAGCAGGTCGGGCCGGTCGGAGACGATCAGCTGCTGCAGGTCGGCGAGGCCGAGCAGGCCGTCGTGCAGGGCCACCGCCTCCTCGGAGGCCTCCAGTTCGTCGATCACCATGGCCCGCAGGTGCGCGGGCAGCGCGCGCTCGATGGAGAGGTGGATGGCGACGCCGCGGCGGCGGCGCTTCAGCGCCGTCTCGTAGGAGCGGACGAGGTCTTCCGCCTCCTCCTCGTACTCGACGTCGGTGTCGCGGACGAGGCGGAACAGCCCGTGGGCCTGGACGCGGCAGCCGGGGAACAGGTGGCGCAGGCAGAGCATCACCAGCTGTTCCAGCATGACGAAGCGGATCGTGAGCCCCGACGACGGCAGGCGGACGAAGCGGCCGATCTGCCCCGGCAGCGGGATCAGCGCCCGCATCGGCTGCGCGTCGTCGTCGCGCTCGAGCGAGAGCGCCATCACCAGCCCCATGTTGGGCACGAACGGGAACGGGTGCGCGGGATCGACGGCGAGCGGGGTGAGCACCGGGAACACCCGCTCCATGAACCAGGCTTCCATCCACTGGCAGTCGGTGTCGGACAGGGTGGCCGGATCGCAGAGCACGATGCCGGCGGTGGCGAGAAGCGCGCGCAGATGCTGCCACACGCGCGACTGCTCGCGCATCAGCCCCTCGGCCTCGGCGGTGACTTCGGCCAGTTGCTGCGCCGGGGTGCGGCCGTCCGGCGAGGGAGTGGAGACGCCGGCCTTCGCCTGCCCGGCGAGACCGGCGACGCGCACCGACCAGAACTCGTCGAGGTTGGCGGCGCTGATGGAGAGGAAGCGCAGGCGCTCCAGCAGCGGGTGGCGGGCGTTCTCCGCCTCCTCCAGCACCCGGCGGTTGAAGGCGAGCCAGGAAAGCTCGCGGTTGATGAAGCGCTCGCGGCCCGGCGGCAGCGGCGGTGCCGGCGGGACGGCGGCGAGCAGGGAGGGGGAGATCTCGTTCATCGCACGCTCCTGCCTTTACCCTACAGCAGGCGGCCGGCGGCAGATACCCCGGCGGCTGCCCGATCCGGCGTTGCCGCCGCCTCTTCCGGCGCCTCGCCGCCGAGCGCGGCCACCACGCCCTGCGCGAGAGGGCGGGTGACGCGCCCGCCCGCCGCCAGCGCGGCGTGATCGAGGCGGGCCACCGCCTCGCGCACGGCGGCCTGCGAGCGCGGCAGGCGCAGCAGCATCCAGTCGCGCAGGCTGGCCGCGATCGGCATCTGCCGTTCGCGCGCGAGGTGGTCGAACAGGGCGGCGAGCAGCGTTTCGTCGGCCGGGCGAAGCGGCACCGCCGGCATGGCGCGCAGCCGGCTGGCAAGATCGGGCAGGGCGCAGGGCCAGCGCGCCGGGGCCTCGCGCGCGGCGAGCAGTGCCGGCAATCCCGCCTCGCGGCAGGAGTTCAGCACGTGCAGGAGCGTTCTCGGGGCGGCGGTGTCGGCGTCGTCGATGGCGAGCGGCCGCGGGGGCGGCGGCAGGGCGAGCATCGGCCCGGACAGCAGCGCCGCGCCCTCCCTCGCCGCCCAGACGTGCAGCAGGTGGGTCTTGCCGCAGCCCTCCGGCCCCCACAGCGCAAGCTGGCGGCCGGGCCAGCTGGCGGTGTTGCCGAGCCACAGCATCGCCTCGGCGTTGGAGGCGGCGGGGAGGAATTCCTCCGGCCGGTAGTGCGGCGCGTGCGGAAAGGGCAAGGCCAGCTGGCGGGGGGCGGGCGGCGGATCGCTCAGGGCTCGGCCTCCCGCGGGGGGTCCGGGCGCGGCGGGCCTTCGAGGTAGAGCGGCGAGCGCAGGTAGCGCTCCAGCCAGAAGCGGCAGAGCACGCCGATGACGGCGGCCATCGGCACGGCGAGCAGCACGCCGAGGAAGCCGAAGGCGGCGCCGCCGGCGAGCAGGGCGAAGATCACCCACAGCGCGTGCAGTTCCACCCGGTCGCCGAGGAAGCGGGGATAGAGGACGTAGCCCTCCAGCGTCTGGCCGACGATGAACACGGCGACGACCATCAGCACGCCGCCCCAGCTGTGGAACTGGCCGAGGGCGAGCGCGAAGGCGGTGACCGAGCCGGTGATGCTGCCGACGTAGGGGATGAAGGAGAGCATCCCCGACATCAGGCCGACGATCAGGCCGAAGTCGAGCCCGACGGCGGTAAGGGAGGTGGCGTAGTAGAACGCGAGAATGACGCAGCAGAGTGCCTGCCCGCGCAGCCAGGCGGAGAGGATGCGGTCCACTTCGCGCGCCTGCAGGCGGATGCCCTCGGCGTAGCGGTGCGGCAGCCAGGAGTCGATGCGGGCCACCAGCCGCGGCCAGTCGCGCAGCAGGTAGAAGGCCGCCACCGGGGTGACGAGCAGCAGCGACAGCACGTTGAACAGCGCGAAGCCGCTGCCGATCACCTGACTTGCCGCCCCCGCCAGCATCGACAGCATGGCGCCCGCCTGTCCCGCCACCAGGTCGCGCAGCTTGGTGGTGACGAACTCGGAGCCGAAGCGCTGCTGCACGCTGTCGAGGGTGGTGGTGGCGAGGGCGCGGATCGCCTCGACATAGCCGGGCAGGCGGGCGAGCAGCAGGCCGATCTGCGAGATGATCAGCGGGTAGAGAAGCAGCGCGAAGGCGAGCGCGAGCGCGGCCAGCGCCAGCAGCGTGAGCAGCGCCGCCAGCGTGCGCGGCGCGCCGAGGCGGGTGAGGCGGTTGGTCAGCGGGTCGAGGAAATAGGCGATGCCGGCGCCGGCGACGAACGGCAGCAGCACCGGCGCGAACAGCCGCAGCGCCAGCCAGCCGGCGACGAGCAGCCCCGCCCCGGCGGCGAAACGCTGCATTCGCGTGGTGGTGGCTTCCGCCGCCTCCGGCGCGGTTGCGCCCGTTGCGCCACCGGAGCCGCTATGGTTGTCTCTGCCCGCCGCCTGCGGCACTGTTCCCAACTCCGCGCTGATGCGATCCATCATGGCGGGCATCATACCGAGGTCCAGCATGGCTAGCATGACCTATCGCACCGCCGGCGTGGATATAGATGCCGGCGACGCGCTGGTGGAGCGCATCAAGCCACTGGCGAAGGCAACGAGCCGCGCCGGCGTGCTGGGCGGCATCGGCGGCTTCGGCGCGCTGTTCGACCTGAAGGGGGCCGGCTTCCGCGATCCCGTGCTGGTGGCCTCCACCGACGGCGTCGGCACCAAGCTGAAGCTCGCCATCGACACCGGCCGGCACGGCAGCGTCGGCATCGACCTCGTGGCCATGAGCGTCAACGACGTGGTGGTGCAGGGAGCCGAGCCGCTGTTCTTCCTCGACTATTTCGCCACCGGCCGGCTCGACGTGGCGCAGGCGGCCTCGGTGGTGGCGGGCGTCGCCGAGGGCTGCCGGCAGGCCGGCTGCGCCCTGGTGGGCGGCGAGACCGCCGAGATGCCGGGGCTGTATTCCGGCGGCGACTACGACCTCGCCGGCTTCGCCGTCGGCGCCGCCGAGCGCGGCGCGCTGCTGCCGAAAGGCGTTTGCGCGGGCGACGCGGTGCTGGGGCTGGCCGCCAGCGGCGTGCACTCCAACGGATTTTCCCTGGTGCGGCGCATCGTGGAGAAGAGCGGCCTTCCCTGGGAAGCGGAGGCGCCCTTCGCGCCCGGCACGAGCCTGGGCGAGGCGCTGCTGGCGCCGACGAAAATCTACGTGCGCTCCCTCCTCGCCTTGCACCGCGCCGGGCTGCTGAAGGCGGCCGCCCACATCACCGGCGGCGGCCTGCCCGGCAACCTGCCGCGCGTGCTGCCCGCCGGCACCCGCGCCGTGCTCGACGCCGCGCGCTGGCCGCTGCCGCCGGTGTTCTCCTGGCTCGCGCGCACGGGCGAGGTGGCCGCCGACGAGATGCTGCGCGTGTTCAACTGCGGTGTCGGCATGGTGGTGGTGACCGCCGACGCGAAGGCCGCCCGCGCGGTGCTGGAAGCGGAAGGCGAGACGGTGTCGGTCATCGGCACCATCGAGGCTGCCGACGAGACGGAGGCCTCGGTTCGCATCGACCTTCCCGCGGGCTGGCCGGCATGAAGTGCCGCGTCGGCATCCTCATCTCGGGCCGCGGCTCCAACATGGCCTCGCTCCTCGCCGCCGCCGCCCAGCCTCACTACCCCGCCTCCGTCGCCCTGGTGCTGTCCAACCGCGCGGACGCGGCGGGGCTGGAAACCGCGCGCGCGCAGGGCGTTCCGGCGGAGGCGGTCGATCACCGGCCGTTCCGGGGCGACCGCGCCGCGCACGAGGAAGAACTGCTGAGGCGGCTCGCGGCGGCCGGAGTGGAATACGTCTGCCTCGCCGGCTACATGCGGGTGCTGACCCGGCACTTCATCGGGCGCTTCGCCGGCCGCATGCTGAACATCCACCCGAGCCTGCTGCCCGCCTTCCCCGGCCTCGACACCCACGCCCGCGCCCTCGCTGCCGGCTGCACGCTGCACGGCTGCTCGGTGCACCTGGTCACGGAGGAACTCGACGGCGGGCCGATCCTGGCGCAGGCGGCGGTGCCGGTGCTTCCCGGCGACGACGAGGTGGCGCTCGCCGCCCGCGTGCTGGTGCAGGAACACCGCCTCTATCCGCTGGCGCTGCGCCGCCTGATCGAGGGCGAAGCCGCCTGGGCCGCGGCGGACGCGGCGCTGCTCAACCCGCTGCCCGCCGGCTGAGAGCGAAGCCGGCATGTCGCCGGCGCGCGGCGCCTGCCTGATCGCGAGGGTCGCAAGCCGCGCCGGAATCGACTATGTGATGCGCCATCGGCCGACCCCCGGCCGCGGCAGGCAGCCGCGGGCGGAGGCGGTGTTTTGTTCGCGCATCCGGCAAGGCAGTCCATGGACATCCGCAACATCGCCATCATCGCCCACGTCGATCATGGCAAGACCACGCTGGTCGACCAGCTGCTGCGCCAGTCCGGCAGTTTCCGCGACCACCAGCAGGTGGCGGAACGGGCGCTCGACCGCAACGACCTCGAGCGCGAGCGCGGCATCACCATCCTCGCCAAATGCACCTCGGTGGTCTGGCACGACACCCGCATCAACATCGTCGACACCCCCGGCCACGCCGACTTCGGCGGCGAGGTGGAGCGCATCCTCGGCATGGTGGACGGCGCCCTGGTGCTGGTGGACGCCGCCGAGGGCGTTCTGCCGCAGACCAAGTTCGTGGTGCAGAAGGCCCTGGCGCGCAACCTCCGCCCCATCGTCGTCATCAACAAGATCGACCGCCAGGACGCGCGCCCCGACGCGGTGCACGAGGAGGTGTTCGACCTGTTCGCGGCCCTCGGCGCCACCGACGAGCAGCTCGACTTCCCCATGCTCTACGCGTCGGGCCGGCAGGGCTGGGCGGTGGCGCACCTCGACGACGAGCGGCGCGATCTCACGGCGCTGTTCGACCTGGTGCTGCGCCACGTGCCGGCGCCGAAGCTCGACACCGAGGCGCCGTTCGGCATGACCGCCGCCATCCTCGATTACGACAACTACCTCGGCCGCGTGCTCACCGGCCGTGTCGAGCAGGGCCGGGCGCGGCTCAACATGCCGGTGCGCGTGCTGCGCGCCGACGGCACCGCCGTCGAGGTCGGCCGCCTCACCCGGTTGATGTCGTTCCGCGGCCTGGAGCGCGTCACCGTCGAGGAAGCCGAAGCGGGCGACATCGTCGCCGTCGCCGGGCTGGCCGAGGCCACCGTGCCCGACACCATCGGCGCGCTGGAGCTCGCGGCGCCGCTGCACGCGCTGCCGGTCGATCCGCCGACTCTCGCCATGACCTTCCGCATCAACGATGGGCCACTCGCCGGCCGCGCCGGCAGCAAGGTGACCTCGCGGCAGATCCGCGACCGGCTGCTGCGCGAGGCCGAAGGCAACGTCGCCATCAAGGTGACCGAGAGCAACGAGACCGAGGCGTTCGAGGTTGCCGGGCGCGGCGAACTGCAGCTCGGCGTGCTGATCGAGACCATGCGCCGCGAGGGCTTCGAGCTCACCATCGGCCGCCCGCGCGTGCTGACGCAGACCGACGCGGAAACCGGCGACAGGCTCGAACCGATGGAGGAGGTGCTCGCCGACGTGGACGAGCCCTACACCGGCGTGGTGGTGGAGAAGATGAGCCAGCGCAAAGGGGAATTGCAGGACATGCGCCCCTCCGGCGGCGGCAAGGTGCGGCTCAAGTTCCTCATGCCGAGCCGCGGCCTCATCGGCTACCACGGCGAGTTCCTTACGGATACGCGCGGCACCGGGGTGATGAACCGGCTGTTCGCCGGCTTCGGGCCGTGGAAGGGGCCGATCGAGGGCAGGCGCAACGGCAGCCTGATCAGCACCGAGAACGGCGAGGCGGTGCAGTACGCGCTGTTCTATCTGCAGGAGCGCGGCACGCTGTTCGTCAGCCCCGGCGAGAAGGTCTACGTCGGCATGATCATCGGCGAGCACGCGCGCGGCAACGACCTCGACGTGAACCCGGTGAAGGAAAAGAAGCTCACCAACATCCGCGCCGCCGGCAAGGACGAGGCGCTGCTGCTGACGCCGCCGCGCAAGATGTCGCTGGAGCAGGCCATCGCCTACATCGACGAGGACGAGCTGGTGGAGGTGACGCCGGAAGCGATCCGACTGCGCAAGCGCTACCTCGACCCGAACCAGCGCCGCCGCTTCGAACGCCGCGCCGAATCCGAAGCCGCCTGAAGCCGAACCGTAGGGCGGGAAAGCGAAGCGCATCCCGCCACCCGGACCCGCCCCCACCGTAGGGCGGGAAAGCGCAGCGCATCCCGCCACCTGCGCGCCACCGCCACGCCCCCGCTTGCGGCAAACCCCGCCGCGGCCCGTGTTTCTCAACCCGTGGCGAAATACGCTCCGCTCTTCCGCGTCGTGGCATCATGCTGGGCTCGCTACGGCTTTTCCGCGTATCGTTCACGCAAAGATCGGCGCCCCTTCCTCAGTCCGAGGGTTCCCATGTCAGACCGGCTCATGCCTGTGGCCATTTGCTACGACTTCGACGGGACGCTCGCACCCGGCAATATGCAGGAACACGCTTTTCTGCCGAAGCTGGGCATTACGCCGAATGAATTCTGGACGAAATCGAATGACCTCGCCCGTGAACAACAAGGCGACCGAATCTTGACCTATATGCATCTCATGTTGAAGGAGGCCGACCACGCCAACATATCGATGCGTAAAGAAGATTGGGCTGAGTATGGCAAGGGCATCCATCTATTTCCGGGTACTGAAGGTTGGTTCCCCAGAATCAGTGAGGAAGGGCGCCAACGCGGCCTTGATATAGAGCACTACATAATATCGTCTGGAATGCGGGAGATGATCGCGGGCACGCCGGTCCAGCGCTATTTGAAGGCGGTGTTTGCGTCCGGGTTTCTGTACAACGCATCCGGGGTCGCTATCGCCCCGGCGATGGCCGTGAACTACACTACGAAAACGCAATATTTATTTCGTATCAACAAGGGTGTTCTTGACCTTTCGGTCGACGCGGCAGTGAACGCCTATGTAGCGCCAGATGACCGTCGGGTGCCGTTTTCAAACATGATTTTCATCGGCGACGGCGACACGGATATCCCCTGCTTCCGCCTCGTGAAGGAGCAAGGCGGACACTCCATCGCGGTGTTCCCGGCGGGTGATGCCGCAAAGGCGGAACGTGTCGGACGGTTGATTCAGGAGCGCCGGGTGCATTGTGCGGCGCCTGCGGATTACAACGCCGGAAGCGATCTTGATCGTCGCGTGCTCGCCGTCTTCGATCTGATCGCCGCTCGCGCCACGATTACCGCACCGCATCCAGACGTTCCCGTGGTGCCGGCAAAGTAGGGTGGGCTTCAGCCCGCCAGCACGAGACTGTAGGGCGGGAAAGCGCAGCGCATCCCGCCACCCGCCCCGACTGTAGGGCGGGAAAGCGAAGCGCATCCCGCCACCCGTGCCGATTGTAGGGCGGGAAAGCGCAGCGTATCCCGCCACCTGCACGCCCCCGCATCCCACCGCCAGCGCGCTTCCGGACCGCCCCGCTTCGGGCTCCTGCGGGCACGTCGGGTTCCTGCCGGCTCCCGTGGTCGTGTCCTCCGAATGCGGGAGCAAGGAACGGATGGCGAGGGCATCGGCGCGCTGGTTTGATCAGGTGCCGTCCGAATGGAGGAATTCATGGGATTTCGTGTAACCGGCCTGTCCGCCGAACCCTTCCGGCATCTGTTTGGATTGCCCGAAGAAGAATTGGCCGGATACGGCGCCAGACGCTACATCGCCGACGGGAAGGCCGGTTTTCCATGCCGCATCGAAATGCGTCATGCCGAGCCTGGCGAGACGGTGCTGCTGCTCAATCACATGTACCAGTCGACCGATACGCCCTATCGGGGGGTGCACGCCATCTTCATCAGGGAGGGAGCAACGGACACCTACAACCAGGTGAACCAGGTGCCGGACGTCATGCGGGTTCGCCTGCTTTCGCTGCGCGGTTTCGATGCGGCCGGCATGATGCTGGACGCCGATGTTGTCGAAGGGGCCGAAGTCGAGCCAGTCATCGAGCGGCTGTTTTCGAATCCGCGCATCAGCTACATCCACGTCCATAATGCCAAGCGTGGCTGTTATTCCGGCCGCATCGACCGTGCCTGAGGCGACGCGCATCCACTCCGCCCCGGACCCGGCCGGCGCGGGGACCATCCGGCGCGGGAGGCGGAATGCCGCTTCGCACATCCCCCTCTAGGTCTCCGAACAGGCAACGCAAGCGAGATACACGACATGAGCAAGGCTCTGGAGTACGCCCACCGCGCCGCATCGGCGTGGCTCGATGGCCTGGATGAGCGGCCGGTCGCCGCACGGGCGACGCCGCAGGATCTTGCGGCAGCCTTTCAGGGGCCGTTGCCGGAGACGGGCTCCCGTCCGGAAGACGTGATCGCCTGGCTGGCGCAAAACGCCAGCGACGGCATGCTGGGCAGCGCCAGCGGGCGGTTTTTCGCCTGGGTCATCGGCGGTTCCGTCGAAGCGGCTCTCGCGGCGGACTGGATGGTCGCGGCATGGGACCAGAACGCGGCGCTCTACGCCTGCAGCCCGGCTGCCTCGGCGGTCGAGGAAGCGGCTGGAGAGTGGATCAAGGAGCTTCTGGACTTGCCGCGCGACGCATCCTTCGCCTTCACCACCGGCTGCCAGATGGCGCATCTGACGGGGCTGGCGTCCGCGCGCAACGCGGTGCTGCAGCGTGCCGGGTGGGACGTCGAAACGGAGGGCATGTTCGGCGCTCCGCCTGTCGCCATCGTCACCAGTGACCAGAAGCACGGCTCGGTCGAACGTGCCGCCCGTCACCTTGGCTTCGGTCGCCGGGCCATCGTGGCGTTGCCAACCGATGCCTCGGGCAGGATTGCCCCCGCCACGCTCGCGGATGGCCTGTCGCGCTGTTCCGGGCCCGCAATCGTGGTGCTGAACGCCGCCGATCTCAACATCGGCGCCTGCGACCGGTTCGCGGAGCTCATTCCGATCGCGCACGCGGCCGGCGCATGGGTTCATGTCGATGGTGCCTTCGGCCTGTTTGCGCGAGCGAGCCGCAGGCACCGTCACCATCTGAACGGCGTGGAACTGGCGGACAGCTGGGCGACCGATGCCCACAAGTGGCTGAACGTTCCGTTCGACTGCGGCATCGCGCTCGTCCGTGACCGCGATGCCCATCGCGCGGCGATGACGCTGAGCGCCTCCTACATCGCGCCTCAGGCGAACGCGCGCGACCAGATCGACTGGACTCCCGAGTGGTCCCGGCGCGCGCGCGGCATCCCGGTCTACGCCGCGCTGAAGGAAATGGGGCGCCAGGGCGTCGAGGCGATGATCGACCGCTGCTGCGCGCACTGCGAGGCGCTTGTCGCCGGCATCGGCGCCTTGCCCGGCGCGCAGGTCCTGCATCCGGCGACGCTGAACCAGGGCCTCGTCAGATTCCGGCGCGACGGCAACACGCCCGAGCAGGACGATGCCTATACGGACGAGACGATCCGCAGGATCAATGCCACGGGCGAGGCTTTCTTCTCCGGCACGACGTGGCGCGAACGGCGCGCAATGCGTGTGAGCGTGGTGAACTGGCGCACGGGCGCCGGCGACGTGGACAGGGCGATCGCCGCCGTCGGCTCGGTGCTTGCAGAATCGTAGGAGACGATGAGCCTCGACATCTGACTTTCCGGACCATCCGGCGCAGGGTGGGTGAGCTTCAGCGCAGACTGTAGGGCGGGAAAGCGAAGCGTATCCCGCCGACGCGGCACCATCGCCGCCGCCACATCCCGCCGCTGCCTGCCCCGGCATCTCGACCCGCGACGGAATACGCTTCGCTTTTCCGCCCTACGAGGTCGTGGTGTGCCGAGCGACGCTTCCTGTACATACAACCGAAGAAGAGATTAGCCTGATAAAAGTTTCTGCCTGTTTTTGAATGCCGATTACCCCTCAGATGGCCGACTGTTAGGCGACTCCGCACAATCTGATCATGGCCGCCTTTAATCTCGGCGTGCCTTATCTTCGAGTTATGGCCATTGTACATTCCCTTGCAACTTCATTCTGATCAGCATAGCGTCAGGTTCGCTTCGATGACGGGAGGACCAAATGAAACGCATCATGATAATCGGGGCGGTAGGCATCCTTCTTGGCGTCGGCCTTGCGCCGGCCGCTCGGGCCCAATGGTACGCTCACGCTTCGCAGCCGGATGTGTTCGGTAACCGGACGGTCGACGCCTTCGTTGTCGCTGGCTCGTCCGGTGACGCTCTCGTGGTGCAATGCGACCAAAAAGACGCCTTGGATCTAGCATACATCTTTCCGGCAACCCCAAAAGAGTTGGATAGTATCGGGGAAATGAGCGAAATACCGGTGAAATTGTTTCTGAAAGTGGACAATGGTGCCGTGATAACGCTTGCAGCGACAATGAGGGGCTGGAACAGTACTCGCGGAGGGTTCGTTGTGTCTGGGCGTCTCTATGCCACCGTGAAGGCTATACAGGAGATCGGCACGGCACGAACGGTCATCGGTGTCGGCGTCGATGTAGCGGGGAACAAACAGAGCGACAATTTTGGCGCGACGGGATCAACCACCGCGATGCAAACCGTGATCAAGGATTGTAAGCTGGCCGACATCAAGCCTAGCGACGCAAGCTCGAACTGATCACGTGGTGGCTTCGGCAGGGTCGATGCCACGCATTAGAGGGACTGGCTACGCCGCTTGACCTTCATAAAGCAACCGCAACCCGGAATGCCACCACATCGTAGGGCGGGAAAGCGCAGCGCATCCCGCCACCTGCGCCCCCCGAAATTCCTTGTCTCGCGCCCCTCGGTGTGTTAGGAATATTTTCCCAATTATATACTTGACACCACAAGCCGCTAGGGGTAGTGTCCTGCTCAGAGGACAGGACCATGAACACCTTCACCGAGCCATTCTTCCA
>JAJXZO010000185.1 GCA_021780035.1 Pseudomonadota bacterium | reverse complement strand
CTGCTCGTGCAGCGCGGACCGGACGGATTGCCTGCCGGCGTCATCGCCCAGGCGCTGGATGTGCCGCCTTCCTCGCTTACTTTCCATTTCCAGCAGCTCGTCCACGCCGGCCTGCTCACCAGCCGCCGGCAGTCTCGCCAGCTCATCTACACGGCCGATTTTCCGGGAATGAACGCGCTGCTGCTTTTCCTTACCGAGAACTGCTGCGGGCGCGACACCGCCGCCGGATACCGGTGCCTCTGCTCTCCGCCTCCCGCCGAGGCGCGGGCCGACACCGAAAGTCCCTAGACTCCCGCCAGGATCAGCGGAGGAGCCGCTCGTGGTCAGCGACAGGCGCGTGCCGCCATGAGGCTGTCCCTGCCGGCACTCCGCGTCGCCTGGGCCGGGCTGCTCTCGCTGTTGCTGCCGGGGCTCGGGCAGGTGTTCGCCGGCCGCAGGCAGGCGGCACTCCGGTTCACCGGCGTCTGGATGGTGCTTTCTCTCGCCCTGGCCGGGGTGCAGCTGGCGAGCGGCACCGACACCATCACCTCCGCCGGGGTCTGGACCGTCTTCGCGCTGGTGGTCGCCACCGTGGCGCTCAATATCACCGCCGCCTGCCATGCCGCCCTGGCCGCCCGCCAGCCGCCCGGCGCCCGACTCCGGCGCTGGTGGTGGTCGGCGTGGACCTGGGGTGCAGCGCTGCTCGCCGCCAACCTCGCCTTCGCTCTGCTGCCCGCCGGGCCGGATTGGCAGGCGTTCAGCGTGCCGTCGGCCTCCATGCTGCCGACGCTGCGCGTGGGCGACCGCTTCGCCGCCCTCACCAGCGGCCGCGTCCGCGCCGCGCTCCGGCCGGGTGACGTCATCGTCTTCCACCTGCCGCGCGACCCTTCCGTCGATTACGTGAAGCGGCTGGTGGCCGTGGGTGGGCAGACCGTGCAGATGCGGGCAGGCAGGCTCACCATCGACGGGCACGAAGTGCCGCGACAGGACCTCGGCCCCGCCGGCCCAGGGGTGGAGCGCTGGCGTCTCACCCTGCCCGATGGCCGAAGCTACGTGGTGTGGAAGCGTCTCGCCGGAGGGCCGCTCGACAACACTCCCCCGGTCACGGTCGCACCCGGCAGCCTGTTCGTCCTGGGCGACAACCTCGACGACAGCCTGGATAGCCGCGTGCCGAGCGAAGTCGGGCAAGTGCCGCGCGCGCTGGTCATCGGCCGCGCGGCGGTGATCGTCTGGAGTCCCTTCTGGCGGCGCATCGGCACGCAGGTGCGCTGAGGGTCGGCGCTTCCGGCGTCTCTACCCCTGCACGTCGGGCGACAGCACCATGCACGCGCCCTTGCTGCGGTCGATCTTCCGGCAGGCGGCGATCGCCGCGTCGCGGGAAAGGCCGGACAGCCGCGCCCGGTAGAGCACGGCGTGCGAGGTCCGTACGCGGCCGACGACGGGCTCCGCGCGGACGAGCAGCGCGCCGACCCTGGCGCGGGCCTGCTCGGTGGCGTGCTGCGCCTCGCCGACGCTGCCGTAGGCGCCGACCTGGATCGCCCACTTGCCGCCCGCGGGATCGGGGTGGCGGTAGCGGGCCGGCAGCGTGTCGGCCATCGCCGGGGAAATCAGGTGGAAGCCGCCGTGGGAGGCCGCCGGCCGCGGCAGGGGCGGCGGCGGCGGCAGTTCCGCCAGTTCGATCGTCTGCACCGGGTGCCGGCCGAGGCTCTGCACGCCACGGTTCTCGGCCATCATTACCGCCGGATGGCGGCGCGACGGCGCC
The DNA here is from genome assembly GCA_021780035.1 of Pseudomonadota bacterium. Lineage (GTDB taxonomy): Bacteria > Pseudomonadota > Alphaproteobacteria > Acetobacterales > Acetobacteraceae > Rhodovastum. Next base: position 5,324 of record JAJXZO010000185.1, on the reverse strand, counting down.
GGATAGCGCGGCCCCGGCGGAATGTGGATCGGCAGCCGGTTCATTGCCAGTCTCGCCGCCGGCGACGGGTGCTCCGGCCCGTAGCCCACGATGTAGGGGGCGATCTCCGCCACGTAATGGCGGGTCTCGGCGGGCAGCGGCCGGTTGTTGGTCAGGTAGTCCTGCAGCCGCCCCGGCCCGGCGTTGTAGGCGGCGAGGAAGCCCGGAAAGCCGTAGAGGTCGTACATCTGGCGCAGGTAGGCGGTGCCGGCCATGATGTTGTCGTGCGGGTTGTACGGGTCGGTCCCGAGGCCGTACTGGTTCCTCAGGTCGCGGTAGGTGTCGGGCATCACCTGCATCAGGCCCATGGCGCCGGCCGTCGATGTGTCCATCACCCGGCCGCCGGACTCGGCCCGCATCACCTGGCGGATCCAGGGCGCCGGCACGTCGTACCGGCTGGAGGCCTCGACGATGTAGGGGCCCCACGGGTCGGAAGGCGGTCCGGGTGGCGGATAATAGTGCTGCGCCGCCGCCTGGTAGCGGGCGGCCTCCTGGCTCGCGCTCAGGTTGGCGGTATTGGCGCAGGCGGCCAGCATGCCGACGACGGCGAGAGAGACGAACAGCCGGAGCGCGGGCACGAAACAGGCCCCTGGGCTCGTATCGCCGGCGGTGCGCGATGGCATCTGGACGCGATCCTCCATCCAGGTACGGCCGGACCCGGTAGCCGGCGCACCGAACCCCTGGCGAGCGATGGCTTGCCCGCTTCCCAATTCAGGTTGCACCGCATCCTTATGCGGAGCGTTCAGGAACAAGACGCAACTCCTTAATCCAATTCGTTCTCGATGGCAAGAAGATGTGACGGACACGGAACCGCTGGCGGCCGCCGTGGGATGTGCTAGCTCTCGCCCATGGCACGACGGTGGCAGGTGATGGCGAAGACGTGGCCGATGGTGATGGCGGTGGCAGCGGTGCTGGCGGCCTGCGCGGCGAAGCCCGTTCCGGCCGTTCCTGTCGTTTCCGGCGCCGCCGCCGCGGCGTTTCCTGCCGGCGTGATCGTCGCCCTCCGCCCGCTGCCGCCCTGGAACGGCAAGGCACCCGCGGACGCGCGCGGAACGGTGCTCTCGGCCATCGGCGTGCCGTCTCCCGCGGCGCACTGGGGGGCGGACGAGCGCGAATTCGTCGTCCGCACCGACGGCGGCGGCACGCTTTCCGTCGTGCAGCGGGCAGAGGGGCTCATCCCCGGCCAACGGGTGGAAGTGCTGCCTGGAGACAGGCTCCGCCCGCTGCCGGCCGGGCGCTGAGCGCTGCCACGCTCGCCGTGGTGTGGGTTGCGGCGGGCGGGCGGATCGGCTATCGCCCCGCTCACCGATGACCACCTCCCTCGCAACCGGCCCGCGGCAGGCTAACTTCCTCGAGCTTTCGCCCGATCCGTCCTTTGGCGCGCGCGAGCAGCGGGCACGGCGCGACGCCGTCGAAGCCATCGGCCTCTGGCGGCTGTGCTGGACGCTGGCGTGGCTCGATATCCGGCTGCGCTACCGCGGCTCCATGCTCGGGCCGTTCTGGCTCACCCTGTCCACCGCCGTCATGATCGGTTCGATGGGCGTGGTGTATGCGTTCCTGTTCCACATGTCGCTGCGCGAGTACCTGCCGTTCCTGGCCCTGTCGCTGGTACTGTGGGGCTATCTCGGCACGCTGGTGGGCGATGCCTGTGCCACCTTCACCGCGGTCGAGGGCAGCATCCGTTCGGTGCGCATGCCCTTCGTGCTGCATGCGGCGCGCGTGGTCGTGCGCAACATCCTGGTGCTCGCCCACAACATCGTCGTCATCGTCGCGGTCTATGCGCTGCTTCACGTCTGGCCGGGGCTGCGGATGGTGCTGGCGTTGCCGGGGCTCGGCCTGTGGCTGCTCGACAGCTTCGCCGTCTGCCTGCTGCTCGGCCCGCTCTGCGCCCGCTTCCGCGACATCCCGCCGATCGTGGGGTCCATCATGCAGATGGCGTTCTTCGTCAGCGGCGTGATCTGGAAGCCGAGCCAGCTCGGCGGACACGAGTGGCTGCTCGCTTTCAATCCGTTCTTTTCCATCCTCGAGGTGGTGCGGGCGCCGCTGCTCGGCGAGTTTCCGTCGCACCTCGTGTGGATATCGGCGTTCGCCTATTCGCTGGCGCTGCTCGGCGCGAGCTGGCTGTTCTTCCTGCGCGTCCGCGGACGCGTGGCCTTTTGGGTGTAGGCGCCGTGCGCTCCCTCCAGGACGCGGCGGTCGAGGTCGAACATCTCTCGGTCGATTTCCCGCTCTATCACAGCAATGCGCGCAGCCTGAAACGCGTGGTGTTCGGCACCGTTACCGGGCGGGTGGCGGCGGATGCCCGCCAGCGGGTGGTGGTGCAGGCGCTGCGCGACGTCAGCTTCGCGCTTCGCCCCGGCGACCGCCTGGGGCTGATCGGCGGCAACGGCGCCGGCAAGACCACGCTGCTGCGCTCGCTGGCCGGAATCTACGAGCCGCAGGCCGGCAACGTGCGCATCCACGGCAGCCTGAACGCGCTGCTCGACCCCAACCAGGGAATGAACATCGACCTCACCGGCCGCGAGAACATCGTCCTGCGCGGGCTCTACGAGGGCCTGTCGCGGCCGGAGATCCGTTGCCTCGAGGAAGACGTCTCCGCCTTCGCCGAACTCGGCGAGTTTCTCGACCTGCCGGTGCGCATGTACAGTTCCGGCATGTCGGTGCGGCTGGGCTTCGCCATGGCCACCGCCATCAGGCCGCAGGTTCTGCTGATGGACGAGTGGTTCCTGGCCGGCGACGCGGTGTTCATGGAGAAGGCGCGCTCCAGGCTGGAAAGCATGGTGCGCGGCGCGGACATCCTGGTGCTGTCCTCGCACGTGCTCGAGGTGGTGCAGAACTGGTGCACGCGCGTGCTCTGGCTCGACCAGGGGCGCGTGCGCGCCGACGGCCCTGCCGCCGAGGTGATGGAGGCCTATCTCGGCCATCCGCTCCTGCCGGCGGGGGCTCTGCCGGGTAAGGGACTCGAACCCCTGTGAGCCTGATTACAAATCAGGTGCCTAGCCACTCGGCCAACCCGGCGCAGCGCCACTCCTAGCCGGGGTGGTGGCGGCGGTGCAATGGCCCGCCTCGGCGTGCGGGTCATGTTGTCCGCACATTACAATCCACGCATCTGAAGCGTACTTAACCCGAGCGAAATTGCGGCGAGGGATGGCCGCTCCCATTCTCCGCGTCAGCGACGGGGTGCGTTCACCTTCGCCCCGCTTTCCCCCTAACCCTGGCATGGAGTCGAGTCATGTCCCAACCCGCACCCTCGTCCGCACCCCGCCGCCTGCGTGCCGGCCTTGCCGCCGTGCTGCTGGCGGGCACCGCCCTCGGCGGTTTCGCCGCCGGCCACTACGCTCTCGCCGCCGGGCCGGAGGCGGCGCAGATCGCGCCCGCCGCCCCCGCGCGCGCGATCCCCGATTTCGTGGCGCTGGTAAAGCGGGTGAAGCCGGCGGTGGTGTCGATCACCACCATGCTGAAGCCGCAGCCGGGTTCCGACCAGCAGATCATCACCCCGTTCGGCGTCATGCGCCCGCACGCGCAGGCGGTGGAGGCGCGCGGCTCCGGCTTCATCATCAATGCCAACGGCACCATCGTCACCAACAACCACGTGGTGAAGGACGCCAAGTCGGTGTCCGTCACCCTGTCCGACGGCACCAAGCTGCCGGCCAAGATCGTCGGCCGCGATCCGCGCACCGACATCGCGGTGCTGCGCATCGACGCCGGCCATCCGCTCGCTTTCGTCTCGCTCGGGGATTCCTCGAAAGTCCAGGTGGGCGAGTGGGTGGTGGCGATGGGCAACCCGTTCGGCCTCGGCGGCACCGTGACCGCCGGCATCGTCTCCGCCCGTGGGCGCGATATCGGCGCCGGGCCCTACGATTCCTTCCTGCAGATCGACGCGCCGATCAACGAAGGCAATTCCGGCGGGCCGCTGTTCACCCAGAACGGCGAAGTGGTGGGCGTCAATTCGGCAATCATCACGCCTTCGGGCGGCAGCGTCGGCATCGGCTTCGCCATCCCGTCGAACATGGTGAAATCGATCGTGGCGCAGCTCGAGGCGCACGGTCACGTCACCCGCGGCTACCTCGGCGTGGAGACGCAGGCGGTCACGCCCGCGATGATCGCGGCGCTGCACCTGCCTTCGGGCGACACGCAGGGGGCGCTGGTCGCCGCCGTCGAGCCGAACAGCCCGGCGGCGAAGGCCGGGTTCCAGCCGGGCGACGTCGTCCGCAGCGTCGACGGCAAGCCGGTGGCCGACCCGCGGGCGCTGGCGGTGGCGATCGCCGGCGTGCATCCGGGCAGCACGGCCTCGATCGGCGTCATGCGCAACGGCAGCCAGGAAACCCTGACCGCCACCGTCGCCAACCTCGCGGATCAGAACCTGGCCAGCGGGTCCGGCGGCTCCGGCGAGCATCAGGCCGGTCTCGGCGTGGCGCTGGGGACGCTCACGCCGCGGCTGCGCAGCGAACTCAACGTGCCTATGGACACCGAGGGCGCGGTGGTGATGCAGGTGGCCCCCGGCTCGCCGGCCGCCCGCGCAGGCATCCAGCGCGGCGATATCATCATGGGTGTCGGCAACGAGAAGGTCAGCTCTCCGGCCGAGGCGGCCCGGCTGGTGCACGAGGCGCTGCGCAAGGACCACGCGGTGGCGCTGCGCATCATGCACGACGGGCAGACGATGTTCGTGGCGATCGACGTCGGCAAGAACGGCTGAGCGGACAAGCCGGGCGGCCGCGTGGCCGCCCGGCGCGTTACGCGGTGCCGGAGCGTGCGTAGAGCGGGCGACTCGTCTCGCGCACCACCAGGGCGAGCAGGCGAAGCGCTTCTGGCCCGCCGCGATCCGCCAGAGTGCCCGCCTCCATTTCGCCGGCCAGCAGTTCCGCCTGGCCGGCGAACGTGTCTGCCGCCTGTCGCAGGGCGGCGGCGGACAGGGCGAGTTGCAGCTCCTCGGAAAGCAGGTTCCAGTCGTGCAGCATGGCCATTGCCCGAAGTGCCGTTCTGGCGGGTGGTGCCGCGGAAACCTCGCGCAGCTTCGGGAAGCCTAGGCGGGTGCGGTTAACGAGCCATTGGTGCCCGCGGGCGTCCCAGTTCGTAGAGCGCGATGGCGGCGGCGGCGGCGACGTTCAGGCTGTCGAGGCCGCGCCCGGCGCCCGGCATGGCGATACCGGCCACCTCATCGCAGCTTTCGCGGGTGAGGCGGCGCAGGCCTTCGCCCTCGGCGCCGAGCACCAGCACCACGCGCCTTCCGTCGAAACTGCCGCCGGTAAGCGGCCGGCTGGCGGAATCGAGCCCCACCACCCAGC
>JAJXZO010000081.1 GCA_021780035.1 Pseudomonadota bacterium | reverse complement strand
TGGCCGAGATCGTCGCTCGCAGCTGACGGGAGGAAACCATGCGGCAGCAAACCATCCTGGTCACCGGCGCCTCCGCCGGCTTCGGCACCGCCTTCGCGCGGCGCTTCGTCGCCGACGGCCACCGCGTCATCGCCACCGCGCGCCGGGCGGAACGACTGGCGGCGCTTTCCGCCGAACTCGGCGGGCGGCTGCTGGCATGGCCGCTCGACGTCACCGACGGTCCCGCGCTGGCCGCCCTGCCGGCAAGCCTGCCGGACGGCTGGCGCGAGGTGGACGTGCTGGTGAACAACGCCGGTCTCGCGCTCGGGCTCGAACCGGCGTGGCGCGCCTCGCTCGCCGAGTGGGAGCAGATGATCGCCACCAACATCCTCGGCCTGACGCGCCTCACCCGCGCGCTCCTGCCCGGCATGGTGGAGCGCAACCGCGGCCACGTGGTGAACATCAGCAGCGCCGCGGCGAGCTACCCCTACCCCGGCGGCAACGTCTACGGCGCCACCAAGTCCTTCGTCACCCAGTTCAGCCTGAACCTGAAGGCCGACCTCGTCGGCACCAGCGTGCGGGTGACCAGCATCGAGCCGGGCATGGTGGAGGGGACCGAGTTCAGCACCGTCCGCTTCGGCGGCGATGCCGAGCGCGCCAAGACCGTCTACGCCGGCACGAAGTCGCTCACCGCCGAGGACATCGCCGAGACGGTGGCCTGGGCGGTGGGGCTGCCCGAGCACGTGAACATCGACCGCATCGAGGTGATGCCCACCTGCCAGGGGCCGGGGCCGTTCCGCGTCGTCCGCCAGACCTGAAGCCCTACCGGGGGAAAGTGCCATGAAGCGCAAGCAAGTCGCGCATCTGCTGGAGCGCTACCGCGTCACCGACGGGGCGAAGTTCCGCCTGAAGCGTCACGACCCCGACGACACCGGCGGCGGCATCGTCGACCGGAAGGAGGCGGAGGCGCTGCTCGCCGACGGGGTGACGCGGCTCTCGGCGCTGCAGGAACTGCTCTACCCGCACGCCTCCTGGGCGCTGCTCTGCATCTTCCAGGCGATGGACGCCGCCGGCAAGGACGGCACCATCAAGCACGTGATGTCGGGGGTGAACCCGCAGGGTGTGGAGGTCACCTCCTTCAAGGTGCCGGGGCCGGAGGAACTGGCCCACGACTTTCTCTGGCGCATCTCGCGCAAACTGCCGGAACGCGGCCGCATCGGCATCTTCAACCGCAGCCACTACGAGGAAGTGCTGGTGGTGCGCGTGCACAAGGAGCTGCTGAAGGCCCAGCGCCTGCCCGAGGATCTGGACGGCAGGCGCATCTGGGAGCACCGGCTCGCCGACATCGGCGCCTTCGAGCGCTACCTCACCCGGCAAGGCACGCTGGTGCTGAAGTTCTTCCTCAATGTCTCGCCCGCGGAGCAGAAGAAGCGCTTCATCGAGCGCCTCGACGACCCCGGCAAGAACTGGAAGTTCTCCGCCTCCGACATCAGCGAGCGGACGCACTGGGAAAGCTACATGCACGCCTACGAGGAGGCGATCCGCGCCACCGCCGCCCCGCACGCGCCGTGGTTCGTGGTGCCGGCGAACAACAAGTGGTTCGCCCGCCTCGTAGTGGTGGAGGCGATGGTGGCGGCGCTGGAAAGTCTGCACCTGAAGCCGATGGAGATGCAGGCGCCCGACCGCATCCGCCTCGAAGAGGCCCGCCACCGGCTGCTCGAGGAAGGCACCACCGCCTGAGCGGGACCGCTTCCGCCGCTTCCACTTCCAGGAGACCATCGTGACTCACGCCGACCCTTACGCCTTCAGCGTCGAAGCTCTACGCTCCCGGCGCACCACGAAGTGGCACAAGTTCGACCCCGACGTGCTGCCCGCCTGGGTCGCGGACATGGACTTCGGGGTGGCGCCCCCGGTTCTGGAAGCGCTGCAGAAGCTGATCGACGCCGAGGAGTTCGGCTATTCCGACCGCGGCGGCGCGCTGGAAGCGGCCTTCGTGCGGCGCATGCTCCGCCGTTTCGGCTGGGAGACGCACGCCGCCGACGTCCACCCCATCGGTGACCTGGTGCAGGCGAGCTTCGCCGCCGTGACCGCCTTCAGCGAGCCCGGCGACGGCGTGGTGCTGCAGCTTCCCTCCTACCCGCCGTTCCAGGACGCCATCACCGGCACCGGGCGGCGGATCGTCGCCAACCCGATGCGCCGCGACGGCAAAGGCTGGCGGCTCGACCTCGGCGCCTTCGATGCGAACCCCGACCCGAAGGCGAAGGTGCTGATCTTCTGCCACCCGCAGAACCCCACCGGCCGCGCCTTCACCGAGGCGGAACTGGCGGAAGTGGCCGCCTTCGCCGTCCGCCACGACCTCGTCGTCGTCTCCGACGAGATCCACGCCGACATCCTTTACGACGGCCGGCGCCACCGCCCGCTCGCCTCCATGGGGCCCGAGATCGCCGCCCGCACGCTCACCATCACCAGCGCCACCAAGGGCTACAACATCCCGGCGCTCCGCACCGCGGCGATCCACTTCGGTTCCCCCGCACTGCGCCAGCGCTTCTTCGCCCGCCTGCCGGCGAAGCTGCTCGGCTTCCCCTCGGTGATGGGCATCGATGCCACCGTCGCCGCCTGGGACGCGGGCGATCCCTGGTTCGCGGAGACCCTCGCGCGCCTTGAGGCCAACCGCGACTACCTGGCGCGCGCCATTCCCGAGGCGCTGCCGGGAGCGGTGTTCCTGCCGCCCGAGGCCACCTACCTCGCCTGGATCGACTGCGCCGCGCTCGATCTCGGCATGCCGGCGCAGCAGTTCTTCCTCGAGCGCGCGCGGGTGGGGCTGAACGCCGGCGAGACCTTCGGCTCCGGCTACGACGCCTGCGTGCGGCTCAACTTCGCCACAACGCCGGCGATTCTGCAGGAGATCGTCGGGCGCATGGCCGACGCCGTCCGCCAGCGCTGAAGCCTCAGTCCCGCCCGCGCAGCCTGGGGTCGAGGCGGTCGCGCAGCCCGTCGCCCAGCAGGTTGAAGCCGAGCACGGCGAGCGTCACCGCGAGGCCGGGGTAGATGGCCAGTCCGGGGCGGTCGAACACATAGGTCTGCGCGTCGGCCAGCATCCGGCCCCAGCTCGGCTCCGGCGGCTGGGTACCGAGGCCGACATAGGCGAGACCGGCATCGGCGACGATGGCCAGCGCGAACTGGATGGAGGCCTGCACCAGCAGTTGCGGGGCGACGTTCGGCAGCACGTGGCGCAGCAGCACCGACACCTCGCCGCGGCCGATCGCCCGCGCCGCCGTCACGAACTCCCGCTCCAGCACGCTTTTCGCCGCGGCCCGGGTGATGCGCGCGAACACGGGGATGTTGAAGATGCCGATCGCCAGCATGGCGTTGGTGGTGCCGGGGCCGGCGAGCGCGGCGATCATCACCGCGGTCAGAAGCGCGGGAAAGGCGAAGGCGAGGTCGGCGGCGCGCATCAGCGCCTGCTCCGGCCACTTTCCCAGCGCCGCCGCCAGCGCGCCGAGCGGTATGCCCGCGCCCGCGCCCGCCAGCACGGCGACGAGCGCGATGGCAAGCGAGGTGCGCGCGCCCACCATCAGCATCGACAGTTCGTCGCGGCCGAACGGATCGGTGCCGAGGAGATGCGCCGCCGAGGGCGCGGCGAGGCGATGCGCCACGTCGATCGCTTCGGCCGGATAGGGGGTCCAGACAAGGGAGAGCGCCGCCATTCCCACCAGCACCAGCGCCAGTGCCCCGCCCGCCGCCAGTTGCGCCTGCCCCGGCTTCACCGCCGTTCCCCGCCGGCGAGACGGGGATCGAGCCACACGTAGAGCACATCGACGGCGAAATTCACCACCACCACGCTGCCGGCGAGCAGCACTACCAGGTCCTGCACCACCGGCAGGTCGCGCTGCGTCACCGCCTGGAACAACAACCGCCCCAGGCCGGGCAGCGCGAAGGTGTTCTCGATGATCACCGTGCCGGCGAGCAGGTAGCCGAACTGCAGGCCGAGCACGGTGACCACGGCGACGAGCGCGTTCGGCAGCGCGTGCCGCCACAGCGCCGCCGTCTCGCTCAGCCCCTTGGCCAGCGCCGTGCGCACGTAGTCCTGGTCGAGCGTCTCCAGAACCGCGGCGCGGGTGACGCGGGCGAGGATCGCCGCCTGCGGCAGGGCGAGCGCCACTGCCGGCAGCAGCAGCGCCTTCAGCGCCGCCCACGCGCCGTGGTTCCAGCCGGGGAAGCCGCCGCCCGGCAACCAGCCGAGCTGCATGGAGAACAGGAGTATCAGCAGGAAGCCGAGCCAGAAGTTCGGTGCCGCCATGCCAAGCTGGGAGGCGGCCATCAGCACGGTGTCGGCGGCGCGGCCGCGCCGGGAGGCCGCGAGCGTGCCGAGCGGGATCGCCACCAGCGTGGACAGCGCGATGGCGAGCACGGCGAGCGGCACGGTAACGGCGGCGCGCGCGCCGATCAGCCCCGCCACCGGCACGTGATAAGTGAAGGAAAGCCCGAGATCGCCGCGCAGGAATCCGCCGAGCCAAAGGAGGTAGCGGAGCGGCGCCGGCTGGTCGAGGCCAAGCTGGTGGCGGAGCGCCGCCAGCGTGTCGGCCCGTGCGGCCGTGCCCAGCATCAGCGAGGCGGGGTCGCCGGGCAGCACGCCGAGCACCACGAACACCACCAGCGAGGCGGCGAGCAGGGTAAGCGCGAGGCCAACGCCCCGGCGCAGCAGCAGCCGCGTCATCCGCGCCCGGCCCCGCGCGGCCTCACTTGCCCCAGGAAACTCCGGTCACGTCGTTGGCGGGGATCGGGCTGTTGTGCCAAAGCCCGTGCAGCTTCGCGTTCCATACGCCGAGCTTCGGCAGCGCGAACAGGAAGACGTTCGGCTCGTCGTGCGCGAGCTTCCTCTGCAATTCGCCGAGCAGCACGTCGGCCTGTTTCGGATCGGTGGTGCGTTGGTACTGCTCCCACAGCGCCCGGTAGGCTGCCGAGTGATAGTGGAAGTAGTAGTGGCGGCGGGCGTAGATGTCGAGGTCGCGCGGCTCGGTGTGGCTGATGACGGTGGCGTCGTAGTCCCCGTGCGCGAACACTGTGTCCAGCCACTGCGCCCACTCCACCGGCACCAGTTTCGCGGTGATGCCCACTTGCGCCAGGTAGGCGGCGATCACCTCGCCGCCCCTTCGCGCGTAGGCGGGCGGCGGCAGGGTGATGGCGATCTGCGTGCCCGGCCGCACGCCGGCCTCGGCCAGCAGCGCCCGCGCGCGCGCCGGGTCGTAGGGATAGACCCCGGTGAGATCGACGTAGCCCGGATCGGTCGGCACGTAGTGCGAGCCGATCGGCACTCCGTAGCCCGACATCGCCGCCTCGATCAGCCCCTTGCGGTCGATGGCCATGGCCAGCGCGCGGCGGACGCGGATGTCGTCGAAGGGCTTTTTCGCCTCGTTCAGCGCGAGAACCGTCTTGCCCTCGGTGGTGCCCACCACCACGCGAAGCTTCGCGTCGGCGCGAAGCCGCGCCAGCACCTCGGGCGCGGGGAAGTTGGGGAAGGCGTCGAGCGCGCCGGAAAGCATGGCGGTGGCGGCGGCGTTCGGGTCGGTGATGAAGCGGAAGGTGATCTCCTTCAACGCCGGCTTCTTCCCCCAGTAGCCGGGCCAGCGCTCGAGCACGATATGGTCGCCCCGCACCCAGCGGACGAAGCGGAACGGCCCGGTGCCGATGGGGTGCGTCTTGTCGGCGGCGATCGAGCGCGGCGAAACCATCACCGCGTCGCCCCAGCCCATGCCGAACAGGAAGCTCGCGGTGGGCCGCTTCAGTTCCACCACCGCCGTGTGCGGATCGGGACAGGTGACGCTCCGGATCGGCTCGAACAGCCCCTTCTGCGCGTTCACCGAATCCGGGGTCAGAGCACGGCCGTAGCTGAAGGCGACGGTGGAGCAGTCGAACGGGCTGCCATCCTGGAAAGTGACGTTCCGGTGCAGGCGGAAGGTGTAGGTCAGGCCGTCGGGCGAGACGCTCCACGACGCGGCGAGCGCCGGCCGCACCTTGCCCTCGGCGTCGATGCGCACCAGCCCTTCGTAGAGATTGGCGTAGGTCACCTCGCGGATGGCCGCCGCCGCCCCGGCGGTGGGGTCGAGGTGCGGCGGCTCCAGCACCATGCCGAGCGAGAGCGTGTCCTTCGCTTCAGCCGTGGAGGCGGCAAGCGCGCCCGCCAGGGCGAGGGCGAGAATCCGGTTCATGGCTCTCCACATGTTTGTGCCGCGCGGCCAGTGCATCAGGCACATCCGCCCGGGTCAAGTGTCACGGCGCCGATTGACCGCGCCCCCGGCTGCGGCGACAGTGATCGTTCGCCCCTGGAGCACGAACGATGGGATTGATCCGCGACGATGTCGTGGCCCTGCAGGACAGCCCGATCCTCGAGGTCTGGCGCACCGGCGCGCACCTGCCGGACATGATCGGCATGTGGGCGGGCGAGCCGGACGTGCCCACCCCCGCCTTCATCTGCCGGGCGGCCAGCCAGGCACTGGCCGAGGGCCACACCTTCTACTCGGCCGAGCGCGGCATCCCCGAGTTGCGCGCCGAGATCGCCAGCTACCTCGAGCGCCTCTACGGCACCACCATCAGCGACGACCGGATCGCCGTCACCCAGTCGGGGATGAACGCGGTGATGCTGATCTCGCAGATGCTGCTCCGCCCGGGCGACAACGTCGTCGCCGTCACGCCGGGCTGGCCGAACGTCACCCGCGCCATGCAGATCAACGGCGCCGCCATCCGCGAGGTGCCGCTCGAGGCCGGCAACCGGGGCTGGCGGTTCGACCCCGGGCGCGTGTTCGCCGCCTGCGACGGGCGCACGCGCATCATCTCCTTCGCCTCGCCCGGCAATCCCACCGGCTGGACCATCGAGCGCGAGCAGGCCGAGGCACTGCTAGCCTTCGCCCGCGAACGCGGCATCGCGCTGCTGTCGGACGAGGTTTACCACCGCATCGTCTACGACGGCCGGGCGGCGCTGTCGCTGCTCGAACTCGCCCGGCCCGGCGATCCGGTGTTCGTGGTGAACAGTTTCTCCAAGGCCTGGGCGATGACCGGCTGGCGGCTGGGCTGGATGGTGTTCCCCGAAGGCA
>JAJXZO010000186.1 GCA_021780035.1 Pseudomonadota bacterium | reverse complement strand
CCCGCCAGTTGCCGCCCGCGGCGCTCCGCTCCATCTCCAGCAGGATGGCGGTGCCGAGCAGCACCTCCACCTCGTCCGCCTCCGGCAGCGGCCAGCCGCCGGTATGGCGGAACAGCTCCTTGTTCTTCGCCTCCAGCGCCTTCCGCCGCGCCAGCATCAACTGCTCCAGCGGCTTCGCCAATTCCTGGCTGAACAACGCCTCGCCGTGACAGCTCACCTCGGGGTGGGCATCGAACAATTGCTGCACCCAGGTGGTGCCGGAGCGCGGCGCGCCGCCGATGAAGAACAACTGCCTGCCCGCCAGCGAGGCGAGATTGCCGATCCGTCCGCTCCAGCCCACTGGCTTTGCCCTTTTCCCTGCCGCTACGCCATCGCGCTCTTCAGTGCCGGATACAGCGCCCGCCAGCGCGCCCGCCGCTCGGCGTAGGCGGCAACCAGCGCCGGCTCCGGCGCGAAGGTTTCCAGCCTGGGTGGCGGCGTGCATACGTCGCCCGCGCTTTCGCCGCTCACCGCCAGGCGCGCCAGTCGCGCCGCGCCGAACGCCCCGCCGTGCTCCGATTCGGCCACCCGGTTCAGCGGCAGCCCCAGCGTCGAGGCCAGGATGCTCGTCCACGCCCGCGAGCGGCTGCCGCCGCCGATCACGTCGGCGGAGGCAAGTCTCGTGCCTGAGGCGGCCAGGCTGTCCAGGCAGTCGCAGAGCGAGAACGCCACTCCCTCCAGCACCGCCTGCGTCAGGGCGGCACGGCCCGTATCGTGATTCAGGCCGGCGAAGGCGCCGCGAATGGCACCGTCATTGTGCGGCGTGCGTTCGCCGGACAGATAGGGCAGGAACAGCACGTCGCCCGGACGGCCCGGCATGCCCAGTTCGCCCAGCAGCGTCGCCTCGTCGCAGCCGGCGACGCGCGACCACCAGGCAAGCGAGGCGGCCGCCGACAGCGTTACCCCCATTTGGTGCCACAGCCCCGGCAGGGCGTGGCAGAAGGCGTGCACGGCGGCCTGCGGGTAGGGGGCGAAGCGGTCGGTAGTCGCCCACAGCACGCCGGAGGTGCCCAACGAAACGAACGCGTCGCCGGCATGGATCGCCCCCAGCCCCACGGCGCCGGCAGCGTTGTCGCCGGCGCCCCCGGCCAGCACCACGCCGGGGCGCATACCCCAGCGCGCCGCCAGTTCCGGACGCAGCGTTCCGGCGGGTTGGCTACCCTCCACCAGCCTCGGCATCGCTTCCGGTCGGAGCCCGGTGGCCGCGAGCAGCGCTTCCGACCATTGCCGTGTACCGACGTCGAGCCACAGCGTGCCGGAGGCGTCCGACATCTCCTCGATCATCTCGCCGGTCAGCCGGTAGCGCACCCACGCCTTCGGCAGCAGCACATGGCGCGTGCGGGCGAAGATCTCCGGCTCGTGACGGCGCACCCACAACAGCTTCGGCGCGGTGAAACCCGGCATCGCCAGGTTGCCCGCAACCCTGTGCAAGTCGGGCGCCGCCGTCTCCAGTTCGCGGCACTCGGCGGTGGCGCGCACGTCGTTCCACAGGATCGCCGGGCGCAGCACCGCGCCCCCGGCGTCGAGCAGCACCGCGCCGTGCATCTGCCCGGACAGCCCGATGGCCCTCACCGCGGCAAGCCCGTCCCCGTGCCCGGCGTGCAGCGTATCGAGCGCCGTGAGCAGTGCCTGCCACCACGCCTCCGGGTCCTGCTCGCTTTGGCCCGCGTGCGGCCGCGACACGGAAAGCGGCACGCTGGTGGCGGCGCGCACCGTTTGCGCGTCGTCCACCAGAACGGCCTTTACCGCCGAAGTTCCGAAATCCAGTCCGAGATACACCGTTGCCCTATCCTCTGCCCTCAGTGAGAGATTTCCTCGAGCGTGCGCCCGCGGGTATGCGGCCCGAATACGCCGATGGAAATCACCACCATCACCATGGCGAAGGCGATGAACAGGAACACCGCGGTCACGCCGAAGCTCTGCAGCAGGAAGCCGATGGCCAGCCCCGCCAGCGCCGCCGACAACCGGCTCCACGAATAGACGAAGCCGACGGCACGGGAACGCACGCGGGTGGGGAACAGTTCTGCCTGATAGCCGTGGAAGGCGAACGACATCCAGTTGTTGGAAAGCGTCACCAGCACGCCGAGCGCGATCAGCGCCACCGCCCCGCTCTGCTGCGAGAAGGCCAGCCCGAAGATGCCGATGCAGACGGCGGCGGAAACGATCTGCCACTTCCGCTCCATGCGGTCGGCGACCAGGGTGCCGAGCAGCGGGCTAAGCGGGTTGGCCACGGCGATGATGAAGGAATATTCCAGGCTGGTGGTGACGTGGATGCCTTTGGCGATCAGCAGCGACGGCACCCAGGCGGCGAAGCCGTAGAAGCCGATGGTCTGGAAGAAGTTGAACACCGACATCATGATGGTGCGGCTGCGATAGCGCGGCTCGAAGATCTCCGAGAGCCTGGCGTGATGCACCGTCTCCGTAACGATCGGCCCGAGCGCCGGCAGCGGCGCCCCGGTTTCCGCCACGACCTTGGCCTCGATCTCGCTGACGATGCGCTCGGCCTCCGCCTCGTGGCCATGGCGGGCGAGCCAGCGCGGAGATTCCGGCAGCAGGCGCTGGATGAAGAATACCGCCAGCGCGCCGAGGGAGCCGATCAGCACCACCCAGCGCCAGCCGTCGAAGCCGAGCGGCTTGTGCGGAATGAGCAGCCAGCCCAGCAACGCCACCACCGGCACCACGGAAAACGTGATGAACTGGTTCACGGCGAAGGCGCGGCCGCGGTCGCGCGCCGGCATCAGCTCGGAGATGTAGGTGTCGATGGTCACCAGCTCGACGCCGAGCGCCACGCCGGCGAGGAACCGCCACAAATCGGCGCCGAAGCCGGTGGCCTGGAAGGCGAGCACGAGCGTGCAGCCCGAGTAGCCGACCAGCGACCAGACGAAGATCGGCCGCCGCCCGAAGCGGTCGGCCGCAGCGCCGAACAGAATGGCGCCCAGCCACAGCCCGGCGAACGTGGCAAAGACGAAGGTGCCGGCTCCGGCGATGCCCATGCGGGCAAGCCCGCCGAGCGGCCCGAGCGATTGCGGCGTGAACAGGCCGGAACCGCCCATGCCCGGAATCACGTAGCCCATGAAAAACAGATCGTAGAACTCGAACACACCGCCGAGGGAAAGCAGCAGCACCATGCCCCAGACGGTGCGCGAGCTCGGCAGCCGGTCGAGCCGGGCCGAGATCTCTGAGGCCTTGCGAGGTACCGTCGCGTCTCCGTCCCGCGCCGCCATCGATGCCGAACTCATCGCTCGTATCCTCCCATCGGCAGGCTCTCGCCTGCACTGTTTTTGCCCGCTTCCCGGCCCGCGCCCCGCACAACCAGCCCCGACGCGCGAAAAGCCGGTGTCTCTCCTAGCAAAGGCTACGCGGGATGCCACCCGTCCGCAACCCGCCCGCCCCGCTTGCGCCGGCCGCGGAAGCGCCGAATAGTGGCGGCCATCACAGGTTGCGGGAAATGAACGCTCTCTCGCCGCCGCGGGCGCGGCTCGACATCGACGTGGTCTACGATCTCGTCTGCCCCTGGTGCTACCTCGGGGTGCACCGGCTTCTGCGCGCTCTCGAGAGCCGGCCGGAGGTTTCCTTCGCGCTGCGCTGGTGGCCGTTCCTGCTCAATCCCGACATGCCGCAGGGCGGTCTCGGCGCCGCCGACTACGTCAGCCGCAAATGGGGCGGCGAGGCGCGCGCCCGCCGCCTGCAGGACTCCATCGCCGCGCTCGGGGCGCCGCTCGGCATCGATTTCCGCTTCGAGCGCATCCGCCGCATCCCGCCGACCGTCGATGCCCACCGCCTCGTCGCCATGGCGGAGGCGAACGGCGGCGGCCTGCAGGCGGTGGAGGCGCTGTTCGCCGCGCATTTCAGTCAGGGGCGCGACATCGGCGACGTCGCCGTCCTGCTCGACATCGCCGGCGCCTGCGGCCTCGACGTCCCCGCCGCCTGCCTGCTGCTCACCTCGGAGACTGAGGCGGAAGCGGTGCACACCGCCAATCTCCGCGCGCACCGGCTCGGCGTGAACGGGGTTCCCTGCTTCCTGTTCGGCGGCCGCTTCGCCATCGCCGGCGCGCAGGAGCCGGACGTGCTCGAGCG
Organism: Pseudomonadota bacterium; assembly: GCA_021780035.1. Lineage (GTDB taxonomy): Bacteria > Pseudomonadota > Alphaproteobacteria > Acetobacterales > Acetobacteraceae > Rhodovastum. The sequence continues at coordinate 24,939 of JAJXZO010000186.1, read as the reverse complement.
CCTGCTCGACGTCGCCGTCGCCGCCTTGCGGGAGGCCTAGCCTCCGGCAGCCAGCCGGTGCAGGTCCGCCACCAGCTTTCTTGCCGCCTTCAGCCGCTCGCCGGGCGCGAGGTCGCGGGCAAGCGCGAGTTTGTGATCGGGGCGCAGCCGCACGCCACCGCCGCGGGCGGCGAGCCAGCGCACGAGGCCGGCCGGATTGGCGAAATTGTTGCGGTGGAAGCCGAGCACCATCCCCTTCGGTCCCGCTTCCAGCTTTTCCACGCCGGCGCCGCGGCAGGCGCGCTTCAGCGCCACCACGCCGAGCAGGTTCTCCACCTCCTCCGGCAGCTTGCCGAAACGGTCCACCAGTTCGGCCGCCATCGCCTCGCTTTCGGCGTCCGAGGCGAGGCTGGCAATGCGCCGGTAAAGCCCGAGCCGCACGGGCAGATCGGCCACGTAATCCTCGGGGATCAGCACCGGCAGGCCGAGGCCGATGGCGGGCGTCCAGTCCTCTTCCACCTTCCGCGCCTGCCCCTGCGCGGCGCGCAGGTTCGCCACCGCCTCCTCCAGCATCTGCTGGTAGAGCTCGATGCCCACCTCGCGGATATGTCCGCTCTGCTCGTCGCCGAGCAGGTTGCCCGCGCCGCGGATGTCGAGATCGTGGCTGGCCAGGGTGAATCCCGCCCCCAGCGCGTCGAGCGAGTGCATCACCGAAAGCCGCTTCTCCGCGGCGGCGCTGATGCGCCGGTTCTGCGGCCAGGTCAGATAGGCGTAGCCGCGCAGCTTGCTGCGCCCCACCCGCCCGCGCAGCTGGTATAGCTGGCCGAGGCCGAACAGGTCGGCGCGGGGGATCACCAGAGTGTTCACCGCCGGCATGTCGAGTCCGCTCTCGACGATATTCGTCGACAGCAGAATCTCGTATTTGCCGTCGGAGAACTCGGTCATCACGCGCTCAAGCTCCGAAGGCGGCAGCCGGCCGTGCGCCTGCGCCAGCCTCGCCTCCGGCACCAGTTCGGCGAGCCTCTCCGCCATCGGCGCGATGTCGTCGATGCGCGGCACCACGCAGAACACCTGCCCGCCGCGGAAACGCTCGCGCAGGATCGCCTCCCTCACCACCACGCCGTCGAACGGCATGATGAAGGTGCGCACGGCGAGTCGGTCCACTGGCGGCGTGGCGATCAGGCTCATCTCCCGCACGCCGCTCAAGGCAAGCTGGAGTGTGCGCGGAATCGGCGTGGCCGTCAGCGTCAGCACATGCACATCCGCCTTCAGCGCCTTCAGCTTCTCCTTGTGGGCGACGCCGAAGTGCTGCTCCTCGTCCACCACCAGCAGGCCAAGCGTGGAAAAGGCGATGTTCTTCGCCAGCAGCGCGTGCGTGCCGATGACGATGCCCACCGTCCCGTCGGCCAGTTCGCGCTTCACCACGGCGGTCTCGCGTGCGTTCACCATGCGCGAAAGCTGCGCCACCTTCACCGGCAGGCCGCGGAAGCGCTCGGAGAAGGTGCGGAAGTGCTGCCGCGCCAGCAGCGTCGTGGGCACGACCACCGCCACCTGGCAGCCCGACATGGCGGCGACGAACGCCGCCCGCAGCGCCACCTCGGTCTTGCCGAAACCGACGTCGCCGCAGATCAGCCGGTCCATCGGCTGCCCCGAGGCGAGATCCTCCAATACGTCGGCGATGGCGCGCGTCTGGTCCTCGGTCTCCGCGTGCGGGAAGCGGGCGCAGAACTCCTCGAAGCTGCCCGGCGGCGGCGCCAGCATTTCGGCGCTGTGGAGCTTCCGTTCCGCCGCCGTCCTGATCAGCGCGCCCGCCATGTCGCGAATGCGCTCCTTGGCGCGGGCCTTGCGGTGCTGCCAGGCCACGCCGCCGAGGCGGTCGAGCGCCACGCCCTCACCGTCGGCGCCGAAGCGCGACAGCATCTCGATGTTCTCCACCGGCAGGAACAGCTTGCCGTCGCCGTCGTAGAGAAGGCGCAGGCAGTCGTGCGGCGCCTCGTTCACGGTGAGCGTCACCAGACCGTCGTAGCGGCCGATGCCGTGATCCTGGTGCACCACCAGGTCGCCCTCGGCCAACTCGGTGGCCTCGGCGATCAGTTCGTCGGCGCGCTTCTTCCGCCGTGGCGGCCGGGCGATGCGCTCGCCCAGCAGGTCCTGCTCGGAAACCACGGCGAGCCGGCCGATGGCCTCGTCGTCGGCGAGAAAGCCGCGCTCGAGGCCCAGGACGACCAGTCCCGCCACCCCCTCGCCGAGTTTCCTCACCTCGTTCCAGTCGGCCAGCATGGCAGTGGCGAAGCCGTGCTCGGAAAGCAGGTGCCCCAGCCGCTCGCGTGAGCCGCGGCTCCAGGCGGCCACCAGCAGCCGCCTCCCCTCGCCCTGCCAGCGCTGCAACTGCGCACGCAACTGCTCGAAGGCGTTGCCCGCCTCGGCGGACACGGACGTGAACAGCGGCCCCGGCCGGCCACCGCCGTCGATCCCCACTGCGCCGTCGGGACGGCCGAACGGCGAGAAGCCGAACAATGGCCCGTGCCCCAGCGCCTCCCGCCAGCCGGCGCGGTCGAGGTACAGCAGGTCCGGCGGCAGCGGCCGGTAGGGCACCTCGCCGGTGCGCACGGGCTCGCTGCGCGCGGCGAAATGGTCGGCGATCATCTCGAGCCGCGCCGCCAGCCCCTCCTCCGCCAGCGGGTCGAGGCTGCACGAGACGCCCGGCAGCAGGTCGGGCAGCGTGCCCATCCCCGGGTAGAACAGCGGCAGATAGTGCTCCATGCCCGGATGCCGCCTGCCCTCGGAGACGGCGACATAGAGCGGGTCATCGGCGGCCTGCGGCCCGAACAGCTCCCGCCAGCGGGTGCGGAAGCGGGTGATCGACTCCTTGTCCAGCGGCACTTCGGAAATCGGCCGCAGCACCAGCCGCTTCAGACGCGCCCCGCTTCTCTGGCTCGCCGGGTCGAAGGCGCGCAGGCTCTCTATGGCGTCGCCGAAAAGGTCAATGCGCACCGGCTCCGCCGAGCCCGCCGGAAACACGTCGACGATGCCGCCGCGGATCGCATATTCGCCCGGCTCGATCACGGTGTTGGCGCGGCCGTAGCCGTTGGCGTCGAGGAAGCGCGCCAGCGCCTCGGTATCGACGATCCCCCCGGCCGCCAGTTCCATGCCCGCGCCGTGCCATGCCGCGCGCGGCGGCACCTTCTGCACCAGGGCGTTCACGGTGGTCAGCACCAGCCGCCGCGCGGAAGGGGTCTCCGCCAGTTCCGCAAGCGCGGCCACCCGCTCGCTCACCAGCGCCGGATTGGGAGAGGCGCGGTCGTAGGGCAGGCAGTCCCAGGCGGGAAAGCGCAGCGGCGCGATATCGGGGGCAAAGAACCCCAGCGCGTCGGCGAGCCGGGCGAGGCGCGCGTCGTCGCGGCATACGTGCAGCACCGGCCCGGCGTGTTCACGCAGCCTTCGCGCCAGCAGCACGGCGTCCCAGCCCTCGGGAACCCCGAAGACCGCAGCCGTTCCGCCAGCCTCCCCGCCGGGCGTGCCGTTCACCACCGCCGCTCGCCGCGGGCAAAGGCGCAAATCGCCCGCAGCATCGGCGAACCGAAGCGCGCCGGCACGGGCAGTCGGCCCACCAGCCAGTCGGCAAGGTCGGCGTCCGGCAGGTCCAGCACCTCCTCCAGCGCCGCGATCGCCGCGTCGTCGAGGTTGGCGAGGTGGTGGCGCACGTAGCCGCCGATCAGCAGGTCGTTCTCGTGCGTGCCGCGGTGGCAGGCGCGGTAGAGAAGCCGGCGGCGGCGGTATTCAAGGTCTGGTTCGCTCATCGCCAGGGTCATATAGACGCACAACCGAACAGTGTCAGCCGTGCATCCTCCCTCATCCGCGCCACCTCCTCCCGCGAGCCTGTGCGCCCCCCTTTTCGCGCCGCTCACCTCCCTGCCCGGCGTGGGGGAGACGCTGGCGGCGCTGATCGCCCACGCCGCCGGCGGCAGGCGAGTGATCGACCTGCTGTTCCACTTGCCGGAAAGCTGGATCGACCGCCGCCGCCGCACGCCGATCGCCCAGGCGCCCGCCGGTCAGATCGTCACCATCGAGGCGGAGGTCGCCGCCGTCGTCCCCGGCCGCGGCGCGCGCCGGCCCACCAGGGTGGAGGTGCGCGACGCCTCGGGCGCGCTGGAACTGGTATTCTTCCATCGCTTCCCGGCCGAGCGCCTGCAACCTGGGGCGAAGGTGCTGATCTCCGGGCGCCTCGACGAGCGCCGGCAGATGGTCCATCCCGACCACATCGTCCCCGCCCACCGCGAGGAGGCGATGCCCTGGATCGAGCCGGTGTGGCCGCTCACCGCCGGGCTGCTCTCCTGGCATCTGCGCCGGCCCGTCGCCGCCGCGCTCCAGCGCATCCCCGAACTGCCCGAGTGGCACGACCCCGCCCTGCTCAGGCGCGAGCGCTGGCCTGGCTTCGCCGAGGCGCTCCGCATGCTGCACGCGCCGCAATCCCCCCCGCTCGCCGCCGCCCGCCGCCGCCTCGCCGCCGACGAACTTCTGGCAAAGGAACTCGCTATCGCCTTTGCGCGGAACCGCATCCGCCTTCGCCCCGGCCGGGCGCTGGCGGGCACCGGCCGGCTGCAGGCGGAAGCGCTCGCATCCTTCGGCTTCCCGCTCACCGGGCCGCAACAACAGGTGCTGGCGGAAATCGCCGCCGACCTTGCCGCCCCGCACCAGATGCTCCGTCTGCTGCAGGGCGACGTCGGCTCCGGCAAGACGCTGGTGGCCGTGCTCGCCATGCTGCAGGCGGTGGAGGCCGGCACGCAGGCGGCGCTTCTCGCCCCCACCGAGATCCTCGCCCGCCAGCATCTCCGCACTCTCGCGGCGATCTGCCCGGTGCCCTGCGCGCTGCTCACCGGCTCGGTCACCGGCAAGGCGCGCGCCGAAGTGGTGGAGGGGCTGGCCGACGGCTCGCTTCCCGTCGTCGTCGGCACCCACGCGCTGCTGCAGGAGGCGGTTTCCTTCCGCGACCTCGGCTTCGCCGTCATCGACGAGCAGCACCGCTTCGGCGTCGAGCAGCGTCTGCGCATGCGCGACAAGGGCGAAGGCACCGACGTGCTGGTGATGACCGCCACCCCCATCCCCCGCACGCTGCTGCTCACCCACTGGGGGGAGATGCCGGTCAGCCGGCTCACCGGCAAGCCGGCCGGGCGGCAGGCGGTCCGCACCACGCTGCACGCGCTTTCCTCGCTCGGTCACGTGGTGGAAGCGGTGGCGCGCGCGCTCGATGCCGGCGCGCGGGTGTTCTGGGTCTGCCCGCTGGTGGCGGAAAGCGAGGAAAGCGACCTCGCCGCCGCCGAGGCCCGCTTCGCCGAACTCCGCGGCCGTTTCGGCGCCCTGGTCGGCCTCGCCCACGGCCAGCAGGACAGCGCGGTGCGCGAAGCCGCGCTCGCCGCCTTCGCCGCCGGCAACACGCGGCTCCTCGTCGCCACCACGGTGATCGAGGTCGGCGTCGACGTTCCCGAGGCGAGCGTCATGGTGATCGAGCACGCCGAGCGCTTCGGGCTCGCCCCGCTGCACCAGCTGCGCGGGCGCATCGGCCGCGGCCGCGAGGCGGGTTTCTGCCTGCTGCTGCACGCCGATACGCTCACCGAGGTCGCCCGCCGGCGGCTCCGCCTGCTGCGCGACACGGAAGACGGTTTCCGCATCGCCGACGAGGACTTCCGCATCCGCGGCGGCGGCGATCTGCTCGGCACCCGGCAGGCGGGCGCCCCCGGCTGGCGGCTCGCCGACCTGGTGGACGACGAGGACCTGCTGCACGTGGCCAACCGCGACGCCGAGCGCGTGCTGCTCACCGACCCGAAACTCGAAACCCCGCGCGGACAGGCGCTGCGCGTCCTGCTCACCCTGTTCGAGCAGCGGGAAGCCTTCCTCACGCTGCGGGCGGGTTGACCCGCGTGCCCGTCGTGTCGCTTGACACGACAATCATGTGTAGCCTAAATAAATCCATGTAAAGCATCTTGGCACCAAAATGCCGGCCGCGTCACGGCATTCGGGAGGCAAGAGTGGCGGAAAGCGGGCCGGGCTGCCGGATGTCGATCGTGCAGGTCATCAGTCTCCTGCGCACCCCGCAGCGCCGCGAGAGGTTCGTCGACCAGAACAAGGGGCTGGCCTTCCAGTTCTTCGACGCCGTCGACGGTTTCCGTGTCGACCGCGACCGCCCCGATATCCGGCGGCTCGTGCCCCCCGAACTCAAGCACTACAAGCCGGGCGCGATCGGCGTCGCCCTTTCGCATCTCAGCCTCTGGCAGCGGGCGGAACGCGACGGCATCGTCATGACCATCGCCGAGGATGACGCCATCCTGCGGCACGATTTCTACCCTCGCATGCAGGAGACGATCGCAGGACTTCCCCTTGCCTGGGACATCATCCTCTGGGGCTGGAATTTCGATTCCATCCTGTCGCTGCACGAAATGCCGAATATCACCACCGCGGTGATGACCTTCGACCAGGAGCGGCTGCGCGCGTCCATCCCCGCCTTCCAGGCGCTGGATACTCCGGTGCACGCGTTGCGGCTTGGCAAGTGCTTCGGCATCTGCGGCTATACGATCAGCCCGTCCGGCGCCCGCCGCTTCCGGGAGAACTGCTTTCCGCTCCGGAATTTCAGCATGCCTTTCCCGGGCCTGAGCGGCCCCGTCGAGAACTACGGCGTCGACGTGGCGATGAGCGCCCTCTATCCGCTGAGCAAATCCTTCGTCTGCTTCCCGCCCCTGGTGGTGAGCAGGAACGAGCACGCCGAATCGACCACGATTCGCACCGACCCGGCGGAATAGCGCCTCGGATTACTCTCCGCAGCCGGATATGCAGCGAATCCGCCGGCGCACGCGTGCCCGGAAAGCCGCTTGACACGAAGAATATCGCACCGCATATACGAAATATCGTTAACCGTTCCGAATAATATTTCGGGTTCCGCGTGGCATTCGGAGAAAGAGGTTGCAGAAGAACGGAGAAACAAGCGCGTTGCCGGTCGTGCAGGTCATCAGCCTGCAGCGCACTCCGCAGCGCCGCGAGAGGTTCGTCGAGCAGAACCGGGGGCTGGCCTTCGCGTTCTTCGACGCCGTGGACGGTTCCCGGGTGACCCGCGACCATCCCGGCATCCGGCGGCTCGTGCCGCCCGGCCTCCAGTTCTACACCGCGGGCGCGGTCGGTGTCGCCCTGTCGCACCTCACGCTGTGGCAACGAGCCGAGCGCGACAACGCCGTCATGACCATCGCCGAGGACGACGCCATCCTGCGGCACGATTTCTACCCCCGCATGCAGGAGACGATCGCAGGACTTCCGCAGGACTGGGACCTCATCATGTGGGGATGGAATTTCGATTCCATCCTGTCCCTGCACGAAATGCCGAATATCACCACCGCCGTCGTGAACTTCGACCAGGAGAGGCTGCGCGCTTCCATCCCCGCCTTCCAGGCGCTGGATACGCCGGTGCACGCGTTGCGGCTCGGCAAGTGCTTCGGCACCTGCGGCTATTCGATCAGCCCGTCCGGCGCCCGCCGCTTCCGGGAAAACTGCTTTCCGCTCCGGAATTCCAGCGTGTATTTCCCGGGCCTGAACCAGTTCGTCGCCGCAAACGGCATCGACATCGCGATGAACGCGATCTATCCGCTGAGCAGATCCTTCGTCTGCTTCCCGCCCCTGGTGGTAAGCAGGAACGAGCACGCCGAATCGACCACCCTTCGATCGCCTCCCGCCCAGCCGGCGGCGGGCACCCCCGGCTCTTCTTCGCCCTGAGTGGCGGAAGCGGCGACGGCTGGGGAAATGCCGCTTCGGCACACGAAAAGATGCCCGCGGCACCCGCTTCTCAACCGGGCCGGAATCCCACATATACAGCTGACAGCGGGCGGGGCGGCGGAGTGGAAATGGCGGCGGAGCCCAGAAGCGTCCTCATCCTGAGATGGGGAGGAAGCGCCTACGACTCCCTCGGCGGCCTTCTCGAACTCGCGGGCGCGGAGATCGAGGCGCTCGGACTCGGGGTGCGGATTCTCACGTTCGAGGGCCCCGACCTGGCGGAAAAGCTGGCGGAGGCGCTCCGGCAGCGCGACACGGCGTTCGCGCTGACCATGTCGGGCATCGGCGTCGAGGCCACGGCGGGCGACCGCCCGGTATGGGATGTCGCGAAAATCCCTCTTTTCAACTGGAGTTGCGACCACCCCTGCTATTTCCCGGCCCGGCACGCGCTGCAAAGCCGCTACCTGCTGCACGGCTACGTCTTTCCCGACCACGCACGCTACAACATCGCGCATCTGAAGCCGAACGGCATGGCCTGTGCGGTGCATCTCGGCATCCCACCGCGATCGCTGTATCCTTCCCCGCCCGTGGCTTCCGGCGGGCGGAACGGGCGGATCCTGTTCACCAAGAGCGGCATGGACACCAACGAGATCGAGGTTCGGTGGCGAGAGTCGTCGTTGCTGCTGTCGGAGATCCTGCTGGCGGCAGCGGAGGAACTGATGCACGCGGCCACCGCCGATTTCCTGCCGGTGCTGCAGAAAATCGCGGCAGCGCAAGGATTGTTCCTAGACGGCAACAACAGCCTGACGATGCTACTGATGCGCGAACTGGATGCCTATATCCGCTTCCGCCGCAGCAACCTCGTAATGCAGAGCGTCCTCGGCTATCCGGTGGACGTGTTCGGCAACGGTTGGCGGCATATTCTCTGGGAAGGCGCCCGCGCGCGTCATCACGGTCCGGTTCCGTGGCGGACGATGAACGATCTCCTGCCCTCCTACCTTGGCTGCCTCTCCGTCAATCCGCTGGTCGATGAATCGGTCCACGACCGCGTCTTCTATGCGCTGGCCGCCGCGGTCGCGCCGATCAGCGATGGCAACGCCTTCTCCCGCGCACACATGCCCGCGCTCGCGCCCTACCTTTTCCGCTTCGCGCCCGAGGAGATCGGCGCGGCCTGCGAGGCCGTGCTGGCTGATCCGGAACAGGCGATCGCCCGCACGGAAGAGACGTGGCAGGCCCTGCACGAAACATTCGGCCTGCGCCGTTCCGTCGAGCGGATCATCCATTTCGTGTCTCTGCACAGCCTGAACGACCCCGTCGGCGCATAGCGCCCGCTCGCCGCGCCCGGTCCGCCCGCGGTTGCGCCGGCACGCACCGCTGGCTAGTTTGCCGGCGGGCCGGAGGAACGCCGGTCCACGAAAAAGAAAAACGGATGGATGCATGCTGCTGAAGGCGACAGAACTACTGAAGGCAAGGCGGGGCAGCCTGGCCGCCCTCGCGGCGTATCTGCTCCTTTCCGCCGCTTTCTATTACCGCCCGCATGCCGCCGGCGACATCTTCAATCCCGGCAGTGACCAGGGGTCGTTCATCTGGTTTCTCAACTGGTGGCCCTACGCCATAACGCACGGCATCAATCCTTTCGTCAGTCATTTCGTGTGGGCGCCGCACGGCAGCAACCTGATGTGGTCCACCTCGGTGCCCACTCTCGCCTTGCTCTGCTGGCCCGTAACGCTTGTCTGGGGCGCGGAAACGTCCTGGAACCTCCTGTCGCTCGCCGCTCCCGCCCTCGATGCGTTCGGTTGCTACATTCTCCTGCGGACGCTGTCGCGCGATCGCCTGCCCTCCCTTGTCGGCGGCGGCTTTTTCGGCTTCTCCACCTACGTCACCGCGCAGTTGCTCGGGCACATCAACCTGAGCTTCGTCGCACTGGTGCCGCTTCTGGCGGCGGTATCCGTGCTCCGCCTGCGCGGCCGCATCGGAACGGGCGCCTATATCGCCGTTTTCTCGCTGCTGCTCGTTCTGCAGTTCGGCATCTCCGACGAGGTCCTCGCCACCTCGGCCCTGGTCGGCCTGATCGCCTTCGCCACCTTCTACGCCCGCTACCGCCGCGACTACGATTTCCTGGGCCTGGCGCTCGCATCCGTCGTGTCGGGGCTGATCGCGGCGATCATCCTCTCTCCGGCGTTCTACTTCCTCGTCAAGGGCCTCGACGAACTTCCCGCCTACCTCAACAGCCCGACCCGCTATTCCGCCGACCTGCTGAATTTCTTCGTCCCCACCTCGGTAATTCGCCTCGGCCGTTCCGTCTTCGTCGACATCTCGCACCGCTTCACCGGCAACGACAGCGAGAACGGCACCTACCTCGGCCTGCCCGTCTTCTTCATCGCCGTGCTCTGCCTGCGGGAGAACATGCGGAAGAAGTGGTTCTGGCCGTTCGTGATCGCCGCGGCCGCCACCGCGATCCTCAGCCTCGGTCCTCGCCTCTGGGTCAACGGCGTCAATACCGGATTGACGCTGCCGTGGCAGGCGGTTCTCCCGCTGCCGCTGATCCGGCACGCGCTCCCCGTGCGCCTTACCATGTACCTCTCCCTGTTCGTCGCGGTGATGATCGCCGTCTGGCTCGACGTGCCGGAACAGACGCGTGGCTGGCGGCTGGCCCGCTATGTCCCGGTGCTGCTGGCGGCGCTGTTCCTGCTGCCGAATCCCCGCTACTTCCACTGGGGCGCGATACCGACGCCGCCCCCCTTCACCCGGAACGACGCCGATCGCCTGTTCGGCCACCGGCCGAATCTGGTTGTCCTTCCCTACGGGCCGCTTGGTGCCTCCATGCTCTGGCAGATCCGCTCCGGCATGTCGTTCACCATGGCCGGCGGCTACGTCGGCATGAACCCGCCGTTCTTCGACCAGTTCCCGGCGGTCGGCTATTTCAAGGGCGCGCCGATCCCGGCCGACGACAAGGTTTTCCTCGACTACGTCAGCGTCTTCTGCCGCCGCAGTCACGTCGACGGCATCGTCGTGATGCCGGGCACCCGCCCCGCTCTCGTCGCCGCGCTCGGGCGGCTGCCCTGGGCGAAGACGCCGATGCGGGGCTACACCGTCATCGGGGTTCCGAAGCTCTCCTCGCCCTGACTGGCGGGGGCTGCGCGAACCTCAGCCCCGGCCGAAGAACTCCGCCTCCAGCGCGGCGATGGCCGCGGCGTTGCGCGCGCCGACGCTTTCGTCCACCGGCCGCAGCGGCGGGCGCACCGCCCGCCACGAGGCGATGCCCGTGCGCGCCGCGATCGTCGCCTTCACCACGGCGGGGAAGATGTATCCCGCCATCAGGTCGCACGCCTTCTGCATCGGCGCCTCGGCGCCATCGCGGCCGAACATCGCCCGCACCAGCTTCGGCGTCACGTTGGACATGCCGTTGATGGACCCCGTGCCGCCGAGGGCCCCCGCGCGGGCGATGTGCGTCTCCAGCCCCACCACCGTGCCGCAATCCGGCGCCTCGGCACGGAAGGCGCGGAAGCTTTCCATGCTGCCGGTGCTGTCCTTCACCCCGGCCACCACCACGCCGAAGCGCGCGCGCAGCCTTCCCAGCGCCTTCGCCGGCACCGGCACGCCGGAAACCTGCGGGATGTGATAGAAGGTGAACCGGGCCTCGTCCGAAGCCGTGCCCTCGACGATGGCCGCCAGCGCGTTCTCGAGTCCCTCCTCGTTCACGTCCCGGTAGTAGTAGGGCGGCAGCACCAGCACGTGCCGCACGCCGAGCGCCATGGTCTTGCGGCACAGCGAGATGGTCTCGGGCAGCGCCGGGCAGCCGGTGCCAAGCTGGATGCGTTCCGCCGGAATCCCGGCCGCCAGCAGTGCCTCGGTCGCCGCCAGCTTCTCCGTGGCGGCGAAGCTCGGTCCCTCGCCCGTGGTGCCGAACAGCGACAACCCGTCGCAGTCGTTTTCCAGCAGCCAGTGGCAGTGCTTCACCAGGGCCGCGTGATCGACCGCGCCAGCGGCGTCGAGCGGGGTGGCAACGGCGACCCACAGGCCGCGAATGACATCGTCCATGGACAGGAATCCTCCGAGCAGGACAGGCAGTCTTGCACCGGAACGGCCGTGGGTGAAGTCTGTCCGCTGCGATTACCCGCGTCAAAGTTGCATGACAGGAGGGAACTCATGCTGATCGGCATCGATCCGCTGCTTACGCCGGAACTTCTGCACGCTCTCGCCTCCATGGGCCACGGCGACACCATCGCCCTGGTGGACGCCAACTATCCCGCCAGCCGCGGCAAGCGGCTGATCCGCCTCCCCGGCGTCACCGTCGCCGCCGCACTCCGCGCCACCCTCACCGTGCTGCCGCTCGACGATCAGGAAAAGGCGGCGCAGGCGATGCTTCCGGCCGGCGACGCCGTTCCCGCGGCGGTGGCGGAAATCAATGCCGTTCTCGCCGCCTCCGGCGCCCGCCCGGCGGCGGGTCTCGGCCGGCACGAGTTCTACGCGGCCGCCGAGCAGGCCTACGCCATCGTCGCCACCGGAGAGAGACGGCGCTTCGGCAACGTCTTCCTCGTCAAGGGCGTGGTGGCCGCGGACGGCTAAGTCCGTGCCCCACCCCGCCGCCTCCGGTACGCGGGCGGAGGAAGCGGCGCTCCGCGCCTCGCTCGCGGCCGACGACGCGCGCCCCGCGGCCTGGAACTCCCTCGGCAATCTGCTGCGCGCGCGGGGCCGCCCGGCGGAGGCGCTGGCACCGAACCTCCCCGCCGCCACCTTCGGCGTCGGACTGGCGCTGCTCACCCTGGGCGACTGGCAGGGCGGCTGGGAGGCCTACGAGGCCCGCCTCCTCGAGGCTAATTTCCTCCCCGGCACCCGCAGCCTGCCCTTCCCCCGCTGGCACGGCACGGAGCCGATCGCGGGCAAGCGCCTGCTGCTGCTCTCCGAACAGGGCATGGGCGACACCCTCTTCTCCGCCCGCTATCTGCCGCTGCTCGCACTTCTCCGCCCGCTATCTGCCGCTGCTCGCACGGAAAGGCGCCCATGTGGTGCTGCAGGTGCCCGCCGCCCTCCGCCCTCTGCTTCGCCGCCTCGCACCCGAGGTGGCAACGCCCGGCATGAAACTCCGCGGCATCGATCTCTGGTGCCCGCTCCTCAGCCTGCCGCGCACCTTCGCCGCCACGCCGCCGAACGTTCCCGCCGCGCCCTACCTCGCCGCAGCCCCCTCGCGCCTTCGCCGCTGGCGGAACGCCCTGCCGCCCACCCGCCGCTTCCGCCTCGGCCTCGCCTGGAGCGGCAACCCCGGCCACCGCTTCGACGCGCTGCGCTCGCTCCCCGAACCCATGCTGGCGCCTCTACTGGCTCTTCCCGGCATCGAAGCGCACGCGCTCTCCCGCGATGCCAAGGCGACGGACCGACGCATCCGGTGCCATCCCGACGTCGCCGCCCTCGCGTCGCTGATGGACGCGGTCGTCAGCGTCGATACCGCCGTCGCCCATCTCGCCGGCGCGCTCGGCCGGCCCACCAGCATCCTCCTCGCCCACGCCCCCGACTTCCGCTGGATGCTGGACCGCAACGACACCCCGTGGTACCCCTCCGTCCGCCTGTTCCGCCAGCCGCGCCCCGGCGCATGGGAGGCGGTGATCGCCGAGGTCCTGGTGCATCTCTCCTCCTTGCTATCCTCCGCCGCGAGGCGCCCGCGCCGATGACGGAAGCCGACGCCCGCCTCACCTATGCCCGCATCACGCAACTGCGCGCCGAGGCCGCCGCCCGCCCCGGCGACGCCGAGGCAAAGGCCGCGCTGGGCTCGGCGCTGTGGTGGGCGGGCGCGCACGAGGAGGGCCTCGCCCTCCTGCGCGGAGCGGCCGAACTCGCCCCGCCGTCGGCCGCCGCCCTTGCCCAACTCGGCCACGTCGAGGCATCCCTCGGCGACACCGCCGCCGCGCTTTCCCGCTACGAAGCCGCCGCCCGCCTCGCGCCCGCCGACGCCGCGCTCCCCTTTGCCATGGGCTGCGCGCATCTGCGCGGCGAGAATTTCGACGCCGCCCTCCCCTGCTTCGAGGCCGCGCTTGCCCTCCGCCCCGAGTATCCGGCGGCATGGAACAATCTCGGCGGCATCCACCGCCAGCAGGGAAGGCCGGCGCAGGCGCTGGAATATTTCCGCCGCGCCGCCGAGGCCGAACCGGACAATCCCGGTCTCGCGGGCAATTTCGGCACCATGCTGCTCGCCGTCGGCCGCCCGGCCGAAGCCGAGGCGCCGCTCCGCCGCGCCGTCCGCCTCGCCCCGGACGACGCCGAGGCCTGCAACAAGCTCGCCGGCGCGCTGCTCATGCTCGACGCGCCGAAGGAGGCCGCCGGCTGGTTCCGGCGCGCGCTTCGCTTCGCCCCCGAACACCACCAGGCGCGCTTCGGCCTCGCCCTCGCGCTTCTGGTGCAGGGCGAGTTCCGCGAAGGCTGGAAACGCTACGAATGCCGCTGGGAGGATCCCGCCTTCACCGGCGACGAACCGGAAATCGCCGGCCGGCGCTGGCACGGCGAGAGCCTCACCCCCGGGTGCACGCTACTGCTGCACGCCGAGCAGGGCCTGGGCGACACGCTGCAATTCGTCCGCTACGTGCCGCTGGTGTGCGCGCGCGGCATCCGCGTGCTGCTGAAGGCGCAGGCGCCGCTGCTGCCGCTGCTCGCTCCCCTCGCCGATGCCACCGTCAGCCGCGAAGCCGAAGCCCCGATGCCGTTCACCCACCATTGCCCGCTCCTTAGCCTGCCGCACATCTTCGGCACGGAGCTTTCCAGCATCCCCGCCGCGGTTCCCTACGTGTCCGTCCCGGCCGATCGCGCCCGCCTCTGGCGCGAGCGCCTTGGCGAGCGCCGGCGCCCGCGCATCGGCATCGCCGTCTCCGGCGACCCCGCCCACGCCGAAGACCGGCTCCGCACCATTCCGGCCGGGCAGTTCCTCACCGCGTTCGATGGCGTCGACGCGGAACTTCACCTGCTGCAGACCCGCATCCGTGACACCGACGCCGAGGCGCTCCCGGCTGTGCGGAACCACTCCGCATGGCTCGCCGATTTCGCGGACGCAGCGGCAGCCGCCGCCGAAATGGACCTCATCGTCACCGTGGACACGTCGCTTGCCCACCTCGCCGGCGCGCTCGCCCTGCCGGTCTGGGTGCTCCTGCAGAAGGGTGCGGATTTCCGCTGGCTCCGCGGCCGCGCCGACAGCCCCTGGTACCCCACGGCGCGGCTGTTCCGGCAGTCCCGGGCCGGCGATTGGCAAAGCGTGCTCGCGGCGGTGAACGCGAACCTGCGCGCCCGGTTCCCTACGCCGCCGCCTTGACCCGCGCCTCCACCACCCTTCGCGCCGCCGCCAGCGCCCTGCCGGCCGCGCCGCGCCGGTAGTCCCACATCGCCTCCGCCCCGGGCGGGTTGATCACCATCGTCGCGTTCGCTTCGAACAGCAGCAGCGAGCCATCCTTCCCGAGCGCGAAATCCACCCCGGCGTAGTCGAGCCCCAGCCTCAGCCCGATCTCCCGCAACGCCGCCATCGCCCGCACGCCGACGACGCCCGCCATGTCCTGAAGGAACCGCCGCTCCTCCTCGCGGAACTCCACCCTCCTGGCCATCGCCGCGCTGAAATAGTGCACCTTCCACCCGGCGCCGATGGCCAGATGCAGCGGCAGCACCTCGCCCCCGATCAGCATCGCCCGATATTTCCGGCTCATTCCGTCCGCCCCGCGCGCATCGAGCCAGGAGAGGGCCAGCACCTCCCCGGCCGGCAGATCCGCCGCCGCCGCCTCCAGCCCCGCGTCCGAATCCACCCGCAGGAAGTGGCGCCCGGTATGGAACCTGGGAGCGCGCAGCAGCAGCGGAAAGCCGAGCGCCGCCGCCCGGCCGATCCCTTCCCGCCGCAGCCGCAGCATGCGCGGCACCACCACCCCCGGAATATCTCCCAGGCGAGACGCGTTCGCCTCCCGCCCCGTCGCCTGGACCCGTTCCGGCCGGTTCACCACCGGCACGCCAAGGCCCGCGACAATCCTCTCCGCCGCTCCCAGCGCCGCCCCGCAAAGGTCCGCGTCGCCGATAGCGTTGACCGCCAGCGCGCATTCGGGCAGCGGCACCGTGTCGTCATAGAAATCCGCGCACACCGCGGTCACCGCGTAGGCCCGGTCGTCGATCCAGTGCCGCGTGGGAATGTTCCCGCCGCGCGCCGCCACCAGCAGCGGCACGCCCGCGCCCTTGCCGCGAAACCGCCGCCTCTCCACCGCCCGCCCGGCGAAGACGCGCCGCAGATGTTCCCTGGCCGCCGCATCGCCCGCGTCCGCCAGCAGCCGCGCCAGACCCTGGTGCGCCGGCGCGAAATCCCCATCCACGGCCAGCGCCGCCCGATAGTGGCTTTCCGCCTCCCCCGGCGCGTCCTCGTGCAGGGACCGCCCCAGCCCCACCCGCGCCACCGCGTTCGCCGGCGCAAGCCGCACCGCCTCCCGCTAGGCCGTGCGCCCCGCTCTGGCGAAGCCGCCCGCCTCCGCCAGCGCCGCAAGCTCGATCAGCGCCGCCACCGAGCCGGGCTCGTCCCGCAGCACGGCGACGTAGGCACGCGTCGCCGCCTCGTCGTCGCTGCTCGCGGCCAGCCGCCGCGCCTCGGCCAGGAGCCCCCCGGCAGAACCGTTCATCGCCCGCCCTCGGTCCGGCCCACTCTGGGCCGAAGCGGGTAACGATTCGGTTTCCGCCGGCTCTCAGGCCCGGCCGTAGCGGTCCTCGAGCCGCTCGATGTCGCTCTCGTCAAGTTTCTCGCCGGTCTGCACCTCGATGAACACCATCGTCTCCGCGCCGGGGTTCGAAACCCGGTGCGTCTGCCCGACGGCGATATGCACGCTGCCGCCCGGCCCCAGCGGGAACTCCTCCTCGTCCAGCATTACCAGCGCGGTGCCCGCCACCACCACCCACTGCTCGGCGCGGAAGCGGTGGCGCTGCAGCGAAAGCTGCCCACCGGGGATAACCTCGATGCGCTTCACCGCGTAGCCGGCGCCCGCCTCCAGCACCGTCCATCGCCCCCACGGGCGACGGTCCGATTCTCCCGCCGTGTATCCCGCCATGCCTCGCCCCTCTCGCCTGGAAACACCGATTTTCATCCCGGCCGCCGCTCTCCGCGACTCATTTCTCCGCGGCCGCCATGCCGGGGCTGTCCGGCACGAGGAGGGCAAGCTTCGCCAGCAGTACGGCCGAGCGGATCGGCTTCGCCACATAGTCGTTCATCCCGGCGGCGCGGCACGCCGCCTCGGCGCCGGCCATGACATCCGCCGTCAGCGCCAGCACCGGCACGGCGTTCGCGGGCGGCGGCAGCGCACGGATGCGCCGCGTCGCCTCGTAGCCGTCGAGTTCCGGCATCTGCACGTCCATCACCACCACGTCGAACGTCTGCCGCTCCGCCGCTTCCACCGCCGCCGCTCCGCTCGCCACCACGCACACGCTGTGGCCGGCCGTGCGCAGCATCGCCTCCGCCACCCGCTGGTTCACCACGTTGTCCTCGGCCAGCAGCACCCTGAGCGGCCGCCCCGGCTGCGGCGGCACTTCGGTCTCCGCCGCCTCGGACGGCGCCGCGGGCACGGCCAGCGGCACCTCGAACCAGAAGATGGAGCCCTGGCCCTCCGTGCTCTCCACCCCGATCGCGCCGCCCATCAGCGTCACCAGTTCGTGGCTGATCGCCAGCCCCAGCCCGGTGCCGCCGTAGCGGCGGGTGATGGAGCTGTCGGCCTGGCTGAACTTCTCGAACAGCCGCTCGCGCACGCCGGCGCCGATGCCAGGTCCCGTGTCCCGCACCTCGAAGCGCACCCGCACGCGCCCGTCACCCGCGCCCGTCCGCGCCGCGCCCGCCCACACGTCCACGCCGCCGCGCTCGGTGAACTTCACGGCGTTGCCGGCAAGGTTGAGCAGCACCTGCCGCAGCCGCAGCGCATCGCCCAGGAACGCCCGCGGCAGCCGCGGATCGATGCCGACGGCGAGCGCGATGCCCTTCTCCGCCGCCCTCGGCGCCAGCATCCCCACGGTCCGTTCAATCAGCGGGCGGAGTTCGAAGCGCCTCTCCTCGAGACGCGTCTTCCCCGCCTCCAGCTTCGAGAAATCGAGCACCTCGTCGATCACGTGCAGCAGCGCCTCGGCGCTCTCGCGCGTCATGGCGGCATATCGCCGCTGCTCCTCGTCGAGGCCCGTTTCGAGCAGCAGCCCGCTCATGCCGATGATGCCGTTCATCGGCGTGCGGATCTCGTGGCTCATGTTGGCCAGGAATTCCGACTTCACCCGGCTTGCCGCCTCGGCGTCGGCGCGCGCCGCCTCGAGTTCCGCCAGCATCCGCTGGTGACGGCCAAGCGCGCGCGCCAGCAGGCCGGCAAGGCCAAGCACCGCCACGCCCAGCACGCCGGCCACCACCTCCACCGAGCGGACCATCCGCCACCACGAGGCGAACACCTTGCGCTCGGAAAGCGTCACCACGGCGGCGAGCGGCAGATCGTGTATCCGTCGCGCCGCCACCACGTGCGGACCGCCGCCGCCACCGATCAGAAGCGGCGAGCCGTCGGTCACGCCGGTGATCGGCCCCGCGCCGGGGGCGAACAGCGCCTGCAGCAGCGGGCTCGCCGCGAACGATCGGCCGAGCGGCGCGCCGGCGGCGGGATCGCGCGCAAGCAGCACGCCGTCGTCGCGGAACAGGCCGATGCCGCCGCCGGTGCCCATGTTCACCTTGTGGAACAAGTCCTGGAAGAAGGCGATGCGCACCCCGGCAAGACCGATGCCGATCGGCCGTCCCGCCCGGTCGCGAATCTGCCGCGCCAGGAAGAACACCTGCTCTCCCGTCACCCGGCCCTCCACCGGCCCGGTGATGAACAGCCCGTGCTGGGCCCCGTTCGTCAATTTCCGCACGTACGAGCGGTCCGCGACGGATATCGTCTGGCCGGCGTGTCCTGGCAGGAACGGCGGATAGTAGCGGCTGAAGTTGATGACCTCGCCCTTGGCGTCGATGATGGCGAGCACCGTCACCTGCGGCACGCCGGCCACCATGGCGTGCAGACTCTCGTATGTCGCCGGCAGGCGGAGCTGCCACATGGCGGCCGCGTCGGCGAAGCCTGCCGCGTTCAGCGGTCGCACCACGTCCTGCAGCATGAGATCGGCGGCGTCCACCGTCTGCTCGGCCTGCGCCGTGACGCTGACGGCAAGCGCCGTCGCCGCCTGCTGCCACTGCGCGATGGCGGCGCGACGCGCGCTCACCAGCACGAACACGGTGATGCCGACCAGCAGCAGCACGAAGGCGAGGCCGGAGAGCAGCACCCACTCCGGGCGCAGGCGGTAGAAGCGGCTGGCAAGCGCGCTCCCTGCCACTACGTCTCCCTTTCCGTTCCCGGCCGCGACCGGCGATCCACCACTCCCTCCTCCGTTCTCATCCGTGCGGATGGCGATGGAAGCGGGCCTTGATCCGCTCGCGCATCGTCTGGAAGGTAACGTAAAGCATGGGAATAACGAAGATCCCCACCGCCGAGGCGGCGATCATGCCGAAGAACACCGGCGTGCCCACCGCGCGCCGACTCAGCATGGCGGCACCGTGCGCCGTCACCAGCGGCACGAGACCCAGCACGAAGGAGATCGAGGTCATCACCACGGCGCGGAAGCGGGTGCGGGCGCCGAGCGTCGCCGCCTCGCGGATCGGGTGGCCCGCCTGCCGCTGCTCCTGCGCGAACGCCACGATGAGGATGCCGTTCTTCGCCGAAAGCGCCACCAGCACCACGAGGCCGATCTGCCCGTAGAGGTCGAACGGCATGCCGGTCAGGTACATGCCGGTGAAGGCGCCCAGACCGCCCACCGCCACCGAAAGCAGCACCGGCACCGGGATCGTCCAGCTTTCGTAGAGCGCCACCAGGAACAGGTAGGCGAACAGCACGGCAAGTCCCAGCACCACGCCCGTCTGCCCGCTCGCCTGGATCTCCTGGTAGGCGGTGCCGGTCCACTCGTAGCCGTAGGCCGCGGGCAGCGTTTTCTGCGAGATCTGCTCCATGGCAAGAAGCGAATCGCCCGAGGAAACGCCGGGCGCCGGTCCGCCGTCGATGGTCACCGCCTGATAGTTGTTGTAGCGGCTGATCACCTGCGGCCCTACCACGGTGCGCACGCTCGCCAGCGAGCGCAGCGGCACCATCGCCCCGGAACTGCTGCGCACGAAGATCTTCCAGATCTGGCGGATATCGGTGCGGTCGGCCGGCTCGCCCTCCAGCATCACCTCCCAGGTGCGCCCCACCAGGTTGAAGTCGTTGACATAGATGCCGCCGAGCGTCGCCTGCAGCGCGGTGAAGATGGAACTGATGGGAATGCCGAGCGCCTGCGCCTTGTCGCGGTCGATGTCGAGATAATAGCCCGGATTGTTCGCGGTGTAGGTGGTGAACACGCGCGCGAGCCTGGGGTCGTGGTTGGCGGCGGCCACCATGCCGTTGGCCACGCCGCCCAGTTCCGCCGCCGACCGGCCCTGCCGGTTCTCGAGTTCGTATTCGAAGCCGCCCTGGGTGGAAAGGCCGATGATGGGCGGCAGATTGGCCGGGAACACGGAGGCCGAGCGGATCTGCCCCGCCGCCGCGAACACGCGCCCGATCACCGCCTGCACGCTGTCGGCGGCCTTGGTGCGGTCGGCGAACGGCTTCAGCCTGGCCACCAGGAAGCCGGCGTTGCTCTCGACGCCGCTGTCGAGGATCGAATAGCCCACCACACCGATGGTGTGCTCGACCTGCGGCAGCGTGCGCAGGATTCCCTCCACCCGCGCCACCACCGCGCGCGTGCGCGGCAGCGAGGCACCGGGCGGCAACTGCACGAAGATGAAGAAGGCGCCCTGGTCCTCCTGCGGCAGGAATCCCGTCGGCGTGTGCTGGTACAGCTTGTAGGCGCCGAACCCGGCCACCGCGATCATCACTACGCCGAGTACCGCCACGCGCACCAGGCGTCGCACCACGGCGGCGTAGCCATTGCGCACGTTCTCGATGCGCCGCATCACCCAGCCCATCACGCCGGTCTCGGGCGGCCCGTGACGCAGGAACACCGCGCACAGCGCTGGCGAAAGCGTCAGCGCGTTGGTCGCCGAGATCAGCATGGCGGTGCTGATGGTGATGGCGAACTGGCGGAACAGCATGCCGGAAAGGCCCGGAACAAACGCCACCGGCACGAACACCGAAAGCAGCACCAGGGTGATGGCGATCACTGGCCCGGTGATCTGCCGCATCGCCTTCTTCGTCGCCTCGGCGTGGGAAAGATGCGGCTCCTCGCCCATCACCCGCTCGACGTTCTCCACCACGACGATGGCGTCGTCGACGACGATCCCCACGCCCAGCACCAGGGCGAGCAGCGAGATGGTGTTGGCCGACATGCCGGCGGCGAGCAGCACGGCGAACGTGGCGATCAGGCTCACCGGCACGGCCACCGCCGGAATGATGGTGGCGCGCAGGTTGCCGAGGAAGAGGAACACCACCAGCACCACCAGCGCGAACGCCTCCAGCAGCGTCGTCACCACCTCGTGGATGGTATCGACGACGAAAATGGAGGTGTCGTGCACCACCTGCGCGGTCAGTCCGGGCGGGAAATTCTTGCTCATGGCGGCAAGCGTCGCGTGAACGCGCGCCGCGGTGGCCACCGCGTTCGCGCCCGGTGTCAGGAAGATCGCCACCGGGATCGCCGGGCCGCCGTCGAGCCTGCCCTCGGTGTCCTGGCTCAGCGCGCCGAGTTCCACGCGCGCCACGTCGCGCAGCCTGAGCACCGAGCCGTCGGGGTTGGCACGGATGATGATGTTGCCGAACTCCGCGGGCGTCACCAGCCGCCCCTTGGTCTGCAGGTTGAACTGGAACTCGGTGCTGTTCGCGGTCGGTTCGGCGCCGACGCGTCCCACGGCCGCCTGCAAGTTCTGGCTCTGAATGGCGGCAACCACGTCGGACGGCGTCAGCTTCAGGTTGGTCAGCCGGTCGGCGTCGAACCACACGCGCATCGCGTAGTCGCGGGCGCCGAACACGAACGCCTGGCCCACGCCCGGCACGCGCGAGAGCGCGTCGAGCACGTTCACGGTGATGTAGTTGCTCATCTCCAGCGGCGAAAGCTTGTTGCCCTTGCTGCTGAACATGATGAACTGCAGGATGGCGGCGGAACGCTTGCGCACCACCACTCCCTGCTTCTGCACTTCCGGCGGCAGCCGGGCGAGCGCCGCCTGCACCCGGTTGTTGACGTTCACCACGTCGATGTCCGGGTTGCTGCCCAGCGCGAAGCTCACCATCAGGTTGTAGCTGCCGTCGTTGGCGCTGGTCGACTTCATGTAGATCATCTGGTCGACGCCGTTGACCTGCGCCTCGATGGTCTGCGCCACGGTGTCCTGCACCACGGCGGCGGAAGCGCCCGGATACGACGTGCTCACCTGCACCTGCGGCGGCACGATGTCGGGGAACTGCTCCACCGGAATGCGGGTGAGCGCGAGCAGGCCGGCGAGCGTCATCACCACGGCGATGACGATCGCAAGCCTGGGGCGATCGATGAACAGCGACGAGATCATGGCGTCACTTCCGCACGGCCGCCGGCGCGGTCGGCACCGGCTTCACCACCATGCCGGGGTGCACCTTCTGGATGCCGTCGCTCACCACCGTCTCCCCGGCCTTGAGCCCGCCCACCACGATCGCCTCGGAGGGCGTCGATTGCCCGAGCGTCACGCGCCGCTGCTCCACCTTGTCGCCAGCGCCGACGACGAACACGTAGTCGCCCTGCTGGTCGATCAGCACCGCCACGCGGGGGATGCCAAGCGCCATCGTCGGCCGGCTATCCGCCACCGTCACGTTGACGAACTCGCCGTCCACCAGCTCGCGGAAGCCGGAAGCGCCCATCGGGTTGGGGAAGGTGGCACGCAGCATCAGCGTGTCGGTGTCCTGCGCCACCGAGGGATCGATGGTGTCGATCCGACCGCTGTGCCCGTAGGCGCCGCCGCCGGGCAACGTCAGCGTCACCATCGCCTGACCGAAGCCGCCGCGGCGCTCGTATTTGTCACGCAACGAAATCGCCTGCCGCACCGAAACCGGGAACAGCACGTACATCGGGTCCTGGCTCACGATGTTCGCCAGCGGCCCCGACGAGGGGCCCACCACGTTGCCTTCCGTCACCAGGCTGCGGCCGATGCGGCCCGCTATCGGCGCGCGGACCTCGGTGTAGCCAAGGTTGATCTGGGCGGTCTTCAGCTGCGCCTCGGCCGCCTGCAACTGCGCGGCGATGCTCGCCTGCTGGGCGATGGCGTCATCCACCGTCGAGCGCTGCCCGGCCGGCGTGTTGAGCAGCGCGCGGGCGCGATTGAGCGCAATGGTCGCGTTCCTCAGCAACGCCTGCTGCTGCGCCACGCTCGCCTGTGCCGCCTCGGCCGCCGCCTGGAACGGCGCCTGCTCCAGCCGGTAGAGAAGCTGCCCCTTGTCCACCTCGGCGCCGTCGGTGAAGAACTGCCGGTCGAGGAAGGCAGTCACGCGGGCGACGATCGCCACGCGGCCCACCGCCTGCACGCGGCCGACGAACTCGGCGCTCGGCGTCACCGCCTGCGGCACGACCTGCGACACTCCCACCTCCGGCGGGCCCGCGGGCGGCATCTGCGCCGCGGCCGGCGGCACCGTCCCGAGCAGCAGCGAACCCACCACCAGCCGAAGCATCCAACGCTTGCGCATGCACCGATTCCCGATCATCAGACGGCCGGCGGCTCGCCGCCGCCATTCTTCCTCAAGACACGAAACGCCCGATCAGCAGTTCCACCCGCGCCCGGAACGTCGCGGTCGCCGGGCGGTCCGCCAGCAGCCCCTTCAGCGCCAACTGCAGCACGATCGCCGCCTCGCTGTCGCCGAGCACGGCGGCGAACAGCTCCCGCGAGCGCTGCTGGTAGGAAATCCGCAGTTCCGTCTCGATGCCGAGCGCCTGCTCGAACACCTCGTCGCCCCTGGCCGAGCCCATCACCCGCGCCAGCGGCTCCAGCATCCACACGGAAACCAGCCTGAGCAGCTTCTGCCGCGGCGGCAGGTCGAGCCGCAGCACGTCTCGCGCCGCAGCGAAATCCGCGTCGATGCGGCTCTCGATCACCGAGCGGAACAGCGCCTGCTTGTTCGCGAACTGCACGTAGATGGACGGGCGGGAGACGCCGGCCTCGCGGGCGACGTCGCCGAGCGAGGTCTTGGCGTAGCCGTGCTGCAGAAAGCACGCCCACGCCGCCTCCAGGATCGCCTCGCGCCGGAGCGCGCAGTCGCGAACCGCCACCATCCGTGCCCCGGACCCTTTGCTGCGGAGGACGGACAGATGGACAAAAAATGTCACCCTGTCAATGCACCGCACGGTGAAGGCAACGAAGGGTCAACGAACCGCTGCGAGCATCCGCGCCCGAACCCTCGGCTCCCAGGCAGGAACCGCCCCTCCTATGGCCACACGCCTCCCGCTTCTCCCGCTCGCCCTGCTGCTCTCCGTCACCGGCACGGCGCGAGCACAGCAGGCTCCGGTCACGCCGCAGCCGGGCATGCTGGCGCCGATAGCGCCCTACACCGTCGCTGCGGAAGCGGAACCCGCGCTCACCCGCCCCGAAACCATCGCCCTCCTCCGCAAACACATCCGCTACGTGTTCGTCGTGCTTGCCGGCGCACATTCGTTCGACAACGCCTTCGGCACCTTCCCCGGCGCCAACGGCCTCTTCGCCGGCGCCTCCGGCCCGCGCGCCACCGCCGCCACGCCGGGCTTCATCCAGAGCTTCCGCGACACCACCGGCCATCTCGAAACTGTCACCCCCTTCCGCATCGGCCCCGCCGAGAACGCCAACGTCACCGACGCTCCCGACAACGCGCACACGGGCCTCGCCCGCAAGCTCGACGTCCACGGTGGCGTCGCGCGCATGGACGGCTTCGCCCAGGCCGAGTTCGACCGCGGAGCGAAGCGGGGCGGCCGCGCGGGCGCGGCAATGGGCCGGCAGCTCGCCCGCCTGGCGATGTCCCACGTCGATTGCGACACCATCCCCTTCCTCTGGCGCTACGCCGCCCGCTTCACCCTGTTCGACGCCATCTTCGCCACCGAGAACGCGCCGGCCGCGCCGAACGTCATCGCCCTGCTCGCCGGCGAGGCCGGGGAAAGCCAGTGGGTGGAGCGGGGCGGCCGCCCGCAGTCCGCCTCCCGCGGCGCGCATCGCGGCCTGCTGCGACCGGCGCCGCTGCTCACGAACGCCGAGCCGTTCTGGGGCTCGCAGTA
>JAJXZO010000092.1 GCA_021780035.1 Pseudomonadota bacterium | reverse complement strand
GCCCCTTCGCCACCGGACGCGTCAGCGGAATACCGCTCGCCAGCCCCAGCGGCAGGTTGCGGCGCGCCAGGGCCAGCCGCCCGTACACGGTGTAGCCGCCCTCGCCGTCGAGCACCTCGCCGGGCTTCAGGTCGCGCTTGGCGGTGGCCACCACGTCGGCATTGAAGCAGTGCGGCGTGCCGGTGGATTCGCCCCGCAGCGCCGCCGAGGCCACCGATACCCCCACTTCCAGGCCGATCAGATGCCAGCGGCGGTAGATGGCGACGTAGCGGCCGGTGGTATCGGTGCGCACGCCGTATTCGTGGAAGCAGCGGCGGATGTACGGCGTATCGCCCTCGATGCACACCCAGATGCCCTGGCGGATGTCGTGCTCGATCGCGCTGCCGTCCGCGCGCAGGCAGGACACCACCTCGACCAGGCCTTTCTTCTCCAGCGCACCGCCCTCGGCTTTCGGCCGGGCGACGTTCGGCAGGTCATCCACCGAGCCGGGCGGGAATTGCAGGCCTTCCTCCGGCGCCTCCAGGCCGGTGGCGTTGGCCACCGCCGTGCTCTCGATGGCGGGCTTCGAGCCGTCGAGGAAGGAGTTGAACATCTTGGGGTTGAGCCCGCCCACGCGCGCCTCCTCGGCGGTCAGGCCCCAGAAGTTCCACACCGTGTCGGGGGTCGATTCGAAATAGTGCGGCAGCCATTTGTGCCCGCGCCCCGCCGCCACCACCGGAAAGCCGCAGCTTCGCGCCCAGTCCACCAGATCGCAGATCAGCGCCGGCTGGTCGCCGAAGGCGAGGGAATAGACCACGCCGGCTTCCGCCGCGCGCCTGGCGAGCAGGAAGCCGCAGAAGGCATCGGCCTCCACGGTGACGTTCACCACGTGCTTGCCGTGCCGGAAGGCTTCCAGGCAGTGCTCGACGGCGGCCACCGGGTTGCCGCAGCACTCGACGATCACGTCGATCTCGGGGTGCGCGACCACCGCCCGCCAGTCATCGGTGATGAAGGTGCTTTCCTGCCGCAGCGCCGCGTCGAAGGAGGGGGCGGAGTAGCGTTCCGCCGGCCAGCCGACGCGGGCGAGGCTCGCCCGCGCGTTCGCCGGGCTGAGGTCGCCGATGGCCGCGAGGTGCATCCCCGCAAGGCGCGGGATCTGGGCAAGGAACATGGCGCCGAACTTGCCGGCGCCGATCAGGCCCACGCGCACCGGTTGCCCGGTGGCGGCCCGCTGCTGGAGTTTTTCATGCAGGCTCATCGGTTTGCTCCGCTTTCCTGACGGTCCCAGGCCTCAGCCGCCGCCGATCAGCACGCCCGCGGCGAACACCAGCGCACCGCCGAAGCCCACCTGCATCGCCGCCGAAACCGGAGGCGTGTCCATATACTTCCAGCGCACCCAGGAGATGACGGCGAGTTCCACCACCACCACGGCGATGGCGAAGATCATCGCCACATGGAAATCGCCGATCAGGAACGGCAGCGTATGGCCGATGCCCCCCAGCGTCGTCATCACCCCGCAGACCACGCCGCGCAGCAGCGGTGCGCCGCGCCCTGTCAGGCTGCCGTTGTCGGACAGCGCCTCGGCGAAGCCCATGGAGATGCCGGCGCCGATGGAAGCCGCCAGCCCGACCAGGAACGCCTCCCACGAACTGCCGGAGGCGAAGGCGGCGGCGAATACCGGGGCCAGCGTGGAGACCGAGCCGTCCATCAGTCCGGCAAGTCCGGGCTGGATGAACCGCAGCACCAGCATCTTCCGTGCCGTTTCCGTCTCGTCGGCCAGCGCCTCCTCGGTGAGGTTCTCCTGCATGATCCGCTCGGCGGCGCGCTCGTGCTTCGCCTCCACCAGCGCGAGATCGCCGAGCAGCTTGCGGATGGAGGCGTCGGTGGAGCGGGCGGCGGCGCGGCGGTAGAACTGGGCGGCGTCGAACTCCATCTCCTCGGCGCGGCGGCGCACCGCGCCCAGGTTCAGGGGCTGCAGCTGCCAGACCGGCTTGCGCTGCACGAAGCCGCGCACGTGCTCGCGCTTGACCAGCGGGATGTGCTCGCCGAACTTCTGCTGGTAGAGGTCGATCAGCCACCGCCGGTGCTGGTCCTCCTCGGCCGCCATGTCGAGGAACATCTGCGCCGTGGCCGCATAGTCGGCGCGCAGCCCCTCGGCGACGTCGAGGTAGATGTGCCGGTCCTCCTCCTCGCTGGAGATGGCCAGCGCCAGGATTTCCTGCTCGCTCAGTTCGTCGAAATTTCGCATCCGCGTCCGCTCCCACCTGCCCGCGGCACTATGGCACGCGGGGCGAAACGATCAACGTCGGGGCATCAGTGGCGGAAGTGGCGCATTCCCGTCAGCACCATCGCCGCGCCGG
This sequence comes from Pseudomonadota bacterium, assembly GCA_021780035.1. GTDB lineage: Bacteria > Pseudomonadota > Alphaproteobacteria > Acetobacterales > Acetobacteraceae > Rhodovastum. The sequence goes on along the minus strand of JAJXZO010000092.1, from coordinate 4,792 downwards.
CGGCGTCGGCCGCGGCGGTGACTTCCGCGTCGCGGATGGAGCCGCCCGGATGGATGGCGGCGGTGGCGCCGGCGGCTAGGCCCACCTCCAGCGCGTCGGGGAAGGGGAAGAAGGCATCGGAGGCGACGACGCTGCCCCTGAGCGGCGAGGCGGCGAGTCCGGCGGCGCGCGCCGCCTCCTCGCACTTGGCCACGGCGATGCGCGCCGAATCGACCCGGCTCATCTGCCCGGCGCCGATGCCCACCGTCGCGCGGCCCTTGGCAAAGACGATGGCGTTCGATTTCACGTGCTTGCACACGGCGAAGGCGAACAGCAGGTCGTCAAGCTCGGCCCCGGTCGGCGCCCGGCGGGTCGCCACCTTCAGTTCTTCGCGCGCAAGCCGGCCGGTGTCGCGCGTCTGCGCCAGGAAGCCGCCCGCGACGCTGCGGAAGGTCAGCCCCGGCGCGGCGGGGTCGGGCAGGCCGCCGGTGATCAGCACGCGCACGTTCTTCTTGCGCGCCAGCGCCGCGCGCGCACCCTCGGAAGCCTCGGGGGCGACGATCACCTCGGTGAACAGGGTAGCGATGCGAGCGGCGGTGGCCTCGTCGAGCGGGCGGTTCACCGCGACGATGCCGCCGAACGCCGACACCGGGTCGCAGGCGAGCGCCTTCTCCCACGCTTCCGCCAGGGTGGCGGCGCTGGCCACCCCGCACGGGTTGGCGTGCTTCATGATCACCACGGTGGGATCGGCGAAGTCCGCCACGCACTCGAACGCGGCGTCGGCGTCGGCGAGGTTGTTGTAGGAAAGTTCCTTGCCCTGCACCTGCACGGCGTTCGCCACCCCCGGCCGGCCGGCGCCGGAAACGTAGAAGGCGGCCTCCTGGTGCGGGTTCTCGCCGTAGCGGAGCCGCTGGCGCAGGCTGCCGGCGATGGCGAGACGCTCGGGGAAGGTCTCGCCGCGCTTCTCGGCGAACCAGCCGGAGATGGCGGCATCATACGCGGCGGTGCGGGCATACGCCTGCCCGGCCAGCGACCGCCGCAGCGCGAAGCGGGTGCCGCCCGATTCGGCGATTTCGGCCAGTACGGAAGCGTACTGGGCGGGATCGGTGAGCACGGTGACGAAGGCGTGGTTCTTCGCCGCCGAACGGATCATCGCCGGGCCGCCGATGTCGATGTTCTCGATGCACTCGGCCTCGCTGCCGCCTTTCGCCACCGTGGCCTCGAACGGGTAGAGGGTGACGGAGACGAGATCGATCGGCGCGATGTTGTGACGGCGCATCTGTTCCACGTGCTCGGGCAGGTCGCGCCGGCCGAGCAGGCCGCCGTGCACCGCCGGCACCAGGGTTTTCACCCGCCCGTCCAGGATTTCAGGGAATCCGCTGTAGTCGGACACCTCGCGCACGGCCACGCCGCCCTCGCGCAGGGCCTTGGCGGAGCCGCCGGTGGAGAGGATCTCCGCCCCCTGCGCGGCGAGCGCGCGGGCGAACTCCACCAGCCCGGTCTTGTCGGAAACGGAGAGCAGGGCGCGGCGGATCGGTACGATGTCGGTCATCGGGGCGGCTCCGGGTGGGGAAGTTGCCGCCCGCATAGACCTAGAGGCCGAGCAAATCCAGGGTCCGCGCCATGATCGCGGCCTCGTCGTAGCGTTCGAGGGCGCGTGCGCGTCCCGCGTGGCCCTGCCGCGCCCGCAGGTCCGGATCGGCGACGAGACGCGCCAGCGCCGCGGCGAGGCCGGCGCTTTCGTGCGGCGGCACCAGGAACCCCGTTTCGCCGTCCACCACCTGCTCGCGCGGGCCGCGCACGTTCGTCGCCACCACCGGCAGCGCGCACAGCATCGCCTCGATCACCGACATCGGCAGACCCTCGAAGTGACTGGGCAGGGCGAAGATGTCGGCCGCCGCCAGCAAGGCGGGGATGTCCTCGCGGTAGCCGAGGCGGCGAAGCCGCGCACCCAGCCCCGATGCGGCGAAAAACGGCTCCAGGTCCTCGCCGTGGTCGGAGGCGAGGCGCTCTCCCACCACCCAAAGCTCGGCGTCGTTCTCCCGCATCGCCACCAGCAGTTCCGGGTGTCCCTTGTGGCGCACCAGGCGCGAGACGATCACCACCGCCACCCGATCGGCGGCAACGCCGAGTTCGGCGCGGATGCGCACCCGCGCCGCCGTATCGGGCCGGAAGCGCGCCGGGTCGCGGCCGTTGCGGATGCCGACGGCGCGTGGATGAATATGCAGGCGGCGCGCGTCGGCCGCCTCCTCCTCCGAGACGCAGAAGTAGACATCCGTTACCCGCCCGGCCAGCCACTCCATCAGGAAGGCCAGCGCCTGCCGCCAGCGTGGCCCCGGCTGGTGGAACAGGAAGCCGTGGCAGGTGTAGGCGACCCTTGGCACCCCCGCCCGCCACGCCGCGAGGCGGCCGAGGAAGCCCGAGATGGGCATGTGCGTGTGCACGAGATCGGGCTTCTCGCGGCGGATGAGGGTCAGCAGCGCGCCATAGGCCCGCCATTGCGCGGCGGGCGAATACGAGCGGGCCATCGGCACCGCCTCGACGCGGAAGCCCTCGCGGCGGGCGGCGGCGAGCAGCGGGCCTTCGGCGCAAGCCCCCACCACCTCATGCCCGCGGGCGCGGGCGGCGCGCATCAGCGGCAGCAGGAAGTGGTGCAGCGCGAAATCGACGTTGGTGACCACCAGGAGCTTCATGCGTCGCGCCTAACGCCTGCGCACGGGCGCGGCAAGCCCCGTTACCTCCTTGTTTACTGGCGGCGCGCAACATCGCCGCGCTCCGCCCGCAGCCGCCCTGGCCAGGGGCGAAGGCGCTCCAGCAACCGAGGCACGGTCAGCATGTTCAAATTCATCGCCAACCGCCGTATCGGCACCAAGATCGGCGCCGGCTTCGCCGTGGTCCTGGCCATTTTCGCGCTCAGCACGGCGCTCGCCTGGCGCTCCTTCGGGCGGGCCGGCGGCGAGGTCAACGCCTACGCCACTCTCGTCCGCCGCGCCGCCATCTACCCCGAGATCTCCACGGCAGTCGCCCGCTACCGTGCGCTGGCGCGCGAGTACGCGTTCTCCGGCGACCCCGCCACCGCCAAGGTCGCCATCGCCCAAGGGCAGGCGATGCACAAGCTGCTGGCGCAGGGCGTCCGCGCGGCGCGCAACCCGGAGAGGCTCAAGCTGCTCGAGGCGATGGCGAGGCAGGCGGAAGCCTACAACGCGGGCTTCGCCCAGTTGCGGGACTTCACGGTGAAGCAGGACAGCCTGGCCAGCGACGTGATGGCCCCCCTCGCCGGCAAGGCCGACATGGACCTGATCGTGATCGGCAACGCGGCAATGCAGGCGAATAACGCCAGCCTCGCCGCGCTCACCGCCGGAGGCCGCCAGAAGATGCTGGCGACCGAACTCGACATCACCAAACGGCTCGCCACTCGCGACCAGATGGCCGGCGCCAACGCCAGCGCCGATTTCTCCGGCCTCCGCCTGCTCGCCACCAAGATCGACATGGCGACGGCGGCATCCCCCGACCTCAACGCCACCGCGAAGAAACTCGCGAAGCGGATCGACTCCTACCAGACCGCCTACCGGCAGGCGGTCGATTTCGACACGAAACGCCTGGCCCTGGTGAATGGGACGATGCTGGAAGCCGGAGACGCGATCAACGCCGCGGCGGCGAAGCTGCTGCTGAGCAGCGAGGCCGATCAGGCGCGGGTCCGCGAGGCCGCCATCGCGGCGGTGGTGGGCGGGGTGTCGCGCGTGCTGTGGCTTGGGCTGATCGGGCTGGTAATCGCCATCGGCCTCGCCTGGGCGATCGGTCGCGGCATCGCCCGGGCGGTGGTGCGCATGTGCGCCGCCATGCAGGCGCTCGCCGCCGGCGACAAGACCGTGGCCGTCCCGGCTATCGGCCGGCGTGACGAGATCGGGCAGATGGCCGAGGCGGTGAAGACCTTCAGGGACAACATGCTGGAAGCCGACCGCCTGCGCGCCGAGCAGGCGCGAGCGAAGGCCGAGGCGGAGGAGGAGCGGCGCCAGGGCATGATGCAGCTGGCCGACCATTTCGAGGCCAGCATCAAGGGCGTGGTCACATCGGTCGCCACTCAGGCCGGGCAGATGCAGACGGCGGCGCAGGCGATGACCTCCACGGCCGAGGCGGCGACGCATCAGGCCACCTCGGTGGCGGCGGCGGTGGAGCAGGCCTCGGCCAGCGTGCAGACGGTGGCCAGTTCGGCCGAGGAACTTTCGGCCTCGGTACGGGAGATCGGCCAGCAGATGGAGCGTTCGTCCCGTATCGCCGGCCAGGCGGTGGTGGAGGCCGACCAGACCAACACCACGGTGGAGGGGTTGAACCGAACCGCGCAGCACATCGGTGAGGTCGTGCAACTGATCGAGACCATCGCCTCGCAGACCAACCTTCTGGCGCTGAACGCCACCATTGAGGCGGCCCGCGCCGGGGACGCCGGCAAGGGCTTCGCCGTGGTTGCGTCCGAGGTGAAGAGTCTCGCCAACCAGACCGCCAAGGCCACCAGCGACATCAAGGCGCAGATCGAGGAGATCCAGGGCGCCACGCAGCAGACCGTGCAGGCGATCCGCAACATCGGCGGCACCATCCGGCAGATGAGCGAGATCTCCACCGCCATCGCCTCGGCGGTGGAGGAGCAGGGCGCGGCGACGCGGGAGATCGCCGGCAGCGTGCAGCAGGCGGCACAGGGCACCGGCGAAATCGCCACCAATATCGGCGGCGTCAGCCGTGCGGCGGCCGAAACCGGAGCGGCGGCGGCGCAGGTGCTGGCGGGGGCGGGCGAGCTTTCTGCACAGTCGGAAAAGCTGCG